>CAYLZS010000103.1:0-5627 GCA_964388065.1 uncultured Granulosicoccaceae bacterium | reverse complement strand
ATACTGGGACTTGCTGTAATGATCTCAGCTCGTCTGTGGGCCTCGGCACTGGATAAATACCACGGTGGTGAGACACTGGCAATACTCAATGGATTGATTGGAATTGCCTGTTTATTACCTGCGGTGGTGGCGCTATTTTTTAATGCTGGCGCGATTGGCAATATTGCTTTGGCAATAATATTTTTTTCGGGAATTTTATTTGGCTGCTGTTTTTTGTCTGCAGTCGCCGCGACTACCGCATTTGTTAAGCACAACTTACCTCAGGAACAATGGATTGCAGGGATAACAGTGTTCACTTGCGTGTTTGGCGGCGGGCAGGTTCTGGGGCCGCTTATTGTTGGCTGGATTGCAGATCAAAGTAACGGTTTGGCCTGGGGTTTAGTGGTCTCTGGTATGGTGTTGTTAGCGGGTGGATTGATAGCAGCTTTTCAAAAACCATTAAATGTGGAGCTATCATGAATGGTTACCGTAACCGGAACGCGAAATGACATAGTCTTCAGACAAAAAAGTCGCATTGATCGTAGGAAAGCACAGGGGCAGGGCAGTCTTTCAAGGTTCCAGGTTTGTATATTGAAAAACTGACCCTTACTTTTGACAGCAATCTAATATAACGAGGTCAATCCCTGACCCCTTTAGTTCCTTGTCATTGCGGGAGCTACACCAGCGACGAAGGCAAGCTACGATTAACTCATTACTCTGTAGTACTCCAGCAACATGTCAGCACTGCAGTCGCCAATAACAGAAGCGCAGTTTGGTTCGATTGGCTTCAGAGAGTGGGAAAACGCACTTGGCTTTACCAGCCGGTATTCGTTGTAAAAGTTCACCGGTTGGTTGTTAATTTTGTTGGTCTTAATACCCAGAATGCTGCCATTGCAAGTCCAGGTTCCATGCTCTAGCTGGACCTTTGCTGCATCGCCTTTACCGTGGATGAACTTAATCCAGTAAGAACCGTCTGCGTTCAGCGCTTTGACAGTACGGCGTTCGCTACTCAATGTATTGTCGTATCGGTCGCTTGCCCATGTTCCAAATAAATCGTCGCAATTGAAGTCGGCAAGTGCCGGTGACGAGAATCCAACCAGCAAGAGCAGGGAGATTAATATTTTCATTGCTTTATGACCGTTTTTGAAAAGAGGCATGTTCTCACTTTACGGATGCGCTTCCGTTGAATAAGCTCATGGAAACGCAAGCCAGCCTGGTCTGGGGTGTACTTTTTGAAGAAAAACGTGTTGTAGTCGGCACGCATTCGTCCAGGTGAAGCGCTAAGCCGTAACCTGTTGCCGCATCAATCCAAGGTAAGTAATGAGAAACAGTTCGCATGTGTTCCGTGGTCAAGGGTGACACTTGTGATCTGTATTCGCCTTCCCCGTTTTGATCAAATTATCATTCTGACATCGACAGGTCAGTTTTATAGCGTTCTACAATAACGTTTCGCGCCGCTCAAGATAACGTTCCCATACCTCCGGATTGAGCAATCGAGGTGGCCGTTCCCCGCGCGCTATCACATCCAGTTGATCGATCGTTATGCGTACGATGTTTTCCCGTGCTTCGTGAGTCACTCCTGCGGTATGAGGGCTCACTATTACGTTGTCCAGTTGCAGAAGCGGATGATCGGGGGAGGGTGGTTCCTGCTCCCAGACATCAACACCGGCGCCGGCAATAACACCTTCCTGCAGGGCATTGGCAAGTGCCTTCTCATCGTGCACACCACCACGTGCGGTTGATACAAAATAGGCACCGGGCTTCATACGTTTAAACGCCTGTGCATCGAATAGTTGTTCTGAGCTGCTATTGCGAGGACAGTGGACAGTTACAAAGTCGGACTCGTCCAGCAACTGTTCTAAAGGTGTTTCTGTGGCAGATCGTTTGCCGAAATCTTCGGTGTTGATAAAAGGATCGAATGCCAGCACACGCATAGCAAATAGTCGTGTGGCAAGTTCTGCCACGTGAGTACCTACCTGACCCAGACCGACAATGCCCAGTGTTTTGCCGTGAATATCGCGCCCGGTATAGTCTTCACGTTGTACACCCGCCTGTTTGCGCATCGCTCTGTCGGACTGAATGATTTGCTTGCTGAGACACAGCATCATACCGAAGGCGTGCTCAGCCACTGCCTGTTTGTTACCACCGGCCTGGTTGACAGCCAGTACACCGGCCCTGGTACAAGCCTCAAGGTTTACTGTGTCATAGCCTGAGCCGTTGGTAGAGACTGCGAGCAAGTCGGGACATCTCTTTAACAGCGAGTCATCAACCCATAGTGGTTCGTGTAACTCGGACCGAGTCGAGCGTATCTGATAAATTTGCGTTGCAGCAAGATGCCTTAGTGCTTCATCAACTGGCATTGAGTAGTTCAGTTTTTCAATGTCGAGCGCCGGGAAGTGCCGGGCATAGTTGTCACCGATTTCATGTGGCCAGCTATCGAACAGAGCGACACGGCATGGACCAGGAGTAGTCATATTTTAAAGCTTGCCATTGTTTTTATCCGACCTGGGTCATTATCCGATCTGGTAACGCACAGGCGAATCTGCAATCACCGTTGCCCGGTGCAAATATCGATCTGCCGTATAATCAGAAATAGCACAGTGCATGGTACAACGATTATCCCAGATCAGCAGATCTCGAGGTTGCCATCGATGCCGGTAAGTAAATTCTGCTCGTTGGCAATGCTGATAGAGATAACCCAGTAAAGCATCACTTTCATCGCGCCCAAATCCCTCCAGATGAGAGGTAAAACCCGGGTTGACATATAGTGACGGTTTTTGCGTTTCCGGATGACTAACAACGACCGGGTGGGTCCAGTGGTTAGTGCCATCGAAGTCACCTGATTCCAGATCGGCGGCACTGTAAGTACCACTTGAAATGGCCGCTACTCGAAAGTCATGTACTGCGTTGAGTGGTTGCAACAAGTGTTGCATAGCTTCAGATAAGCCATTCCAGGCTGATGCCAAACTGGCAAACTGTGTGTCGCCTCCGTGATCAGGCACTTCAATTCCATACAGCAACGACGCCTGCGCCGGCTGGCGACGAAACGATACATCTGAATGCCAGTATGTTCCCGCTCTGGCGCGTCCCAACGGTTGTCCACTTTTGTCACGCTTATTTGAAACCCGATATAGTGCAGGCTGCCCTGGTAACAGGTTTTTCAGCACCGATTCCTGAAATTGATCTTCCTCACCAAACAGCGGGCCGAATCGACGAGCAAACGTAACCTGCTGATCAGGTTCAAGGTGCTGATCACGTATAATCAGTAAACCACCTGCATCATTCCATGCCTGACGCAGTTGTGAAAATTCATTATCACTGATGTTGGCGGTATCGACGCGGGTAATTTCCGCACCAAGCGCCGGACTTAGCGGAGTGACTTGCATTGCCATACCTCGATAACGTTTGTTGGTGACTAAAAAACATTGGAGGTCTCGCAATGCCGCATGGGCGACTGCAGCTAACAACCTGACCTCTTACTTTTTATAATTAATCAGGGCTGGAATGCCCCGCTTATCCACTGACGCAGTATGTCATCATGCTGCGCCTTGATCTCACGATCCCAGTGTTGAGACTCTGCTCTAATCTCAGCGTCGGGCTCAGGCATGGCGTCATAAACTGCACGCCTTTCCGGGTCATCGCTGAGGATCGCAAACAGCCATAGTCCACCTGCCTCGGGTAGCAGGTAGCCTGCAAGTGCCGCAGAAAAATCGATGGAGCCAGTCTTAGCCCATACCCGTTGTAAAAGGCCTTTTTCAACAAGTCGTCGGGACAGAGAACCTGACCAGGCATTGGCAGGGAGCAGATACGGTAAGTGATGATGCGCTAATCCGTATTGCAGCAATGCGGCGAGTTGTTTCGGTGTAGCGCGGGCGCTGGAATCGAGGCCGGAATGGTTGGTGATATGAAATCCCTGCCAGTCGGTCACGGGTAGTCGCGTGACGAGATCGTGCCAAAGTGTGGACGCGCTTTTAGCCAGTGACTGAGGTGCGGGTTTAAGCATGTTTGCAGTAGCCAGGCCAATGGTTTCTGCCAATTGGTTGTTGGAATAAACCATCATACCTTCAATCATTTCGACCAGCGGTTTGCTCTGCATTGTCGCAATAGTGCGTGACTGAGCCTTGCGCATGCCTCTTTGTGGTATGGGCACATCTATGCCGAGTTCACCAGCGATTCTGCGCAGGCTTAATGCGGTGTGCATTCCTACATCGCGAACAGGTATGGCGCGGGCGCGCTTGTGTTTAACGTCTGGTTTTATACGCCAGGCTGGTCCGCGTTCAACCAATGCAGGGTTAGCGAAGAAACTGCCATCATTCTGCAATCGCTGGGTAACCCGCCCAAACGCCAGCGAGAGTGGGCCGACACCTGCATTGTACGGAGCGTCCAGAGGCTGATCCGCGTTAATTTCATCGACCCGTAAAAATGCGCTGTCCGACACCAGAAAACGACCGCTGGTCTGGCGAATTCCCAGTTGACGTAAGACGAGGCCCATTCGCATAAGATCATTGAGATCGAGTTCGACATCTCCGCTTCCCTGCAAAATCAAATCGCCTTCAAGGACGGTATCTTTAAGGTTACCCGTGACCGAGAGTGAAGTTTCGAAGCGGTGATCAGGGCCCAGATGATCCAGCGCCGACAGCATCGTCACAAGCTTCATTGTTGAAGCAGGAATGAAAGCAGTATTCTCGGAATCGGCGGCCAGTTGTTTACCACTATTTGCGTCAATAAGAATATAGCCCGTGCGCGGTGCGGCTTCGGCGATTGTCACTGTCGCGCAAAAGTTGAGTATGGTTGCCACTGTAGCTACAAATCGCCAGGACATACTGTGCTCCACGGGTTGGGTTATCTGTGATCATCAGGGCTTCGGACCAGCTCCTGTCGTCTGTTTAATTATAGATAATGCTGCGGCTGATGTTCAGACTCTTACTGCGTGATACCGAAATTTTCGGGATGGAAATCAGCCAGAACCTGGCAATGTTCCGCTATGACGGTGACTTGAATTTTGCTAACGCCAGTTACCTCGAAAAGCAACTGCTAATACAGTAAGTATGTACGACCTCGTTTACAAAACAAGCCGGCTCCTGCATCATTTCCGCTTGTCACTGTATTGTCAGATTCCCGGTTTTGCACCCGGCAACGTGGTTGCCAGTTGCACCCTCTGCAGCTTCTCTATTTCATTGATCTCGTGTTTTGCGATTTTCAACGGTTGTCCTGATTATTTTAGTTTTTACATATTTTTCCACACACGGTGAATGTTAGGTGCTAATCAAATTAGCTACCCGGTATCATAAGAGCTTCTCTATGCAAACAGGAGTATTGAAGTGACAAAGGCAGACGATGAGCTTATAGAACTACTTAAATCTGATAAACCACTGATAAAAAGATCAACCGGGCCAACAGCATTATCTTTACATGGCTATATAATCTTGAAAGCTCTCAAAAATAACGAATCGAAGTTACGCTCTCAAATATGGATTCAACAGGACGGACGCACAAATCTGAAAAGTGCCGACTTCGAAGCTACTCTGGCGGAATTTATCAAGCGTGGGCTTGTGAAGGAAACGACAGATGAATATTTAAAAATAACATCCGACGGACAGGCACTAATCGGTCTTTGGAGTAAGTCCAGCGCCTCTTAAATTACATTA
>CAYLZS010000102.1:0-3576 GCA_964388065.1 uncultured Granulosicoccaceae bacterium | reverse complement strand
CACGGTATAACGTCTATTAGAGTAACAAAGTAAAATTAGATTTTAATGCAAATAAAGAGCGCTCGAAATTTCTAATATAGGACTAACCAATGGTAAATTTATTATGTGTAAAAAAACAATTTGCACTCGCGTATTTATACTTGCGCAATGCTATAATTCAAATAATAACGAAGATAAACAAGAACAATTGTAAGCAAAAAAATAATACGAACAAAACAAAGTAAATGGTTTGAAAGAGAAAAAATAAGGAAAAAAAAATATGACAAAAAAATAAATAAACAAAACACAAATAAACGTTACAAGACTCCCTCCTTCAAGAGCGGAGCATCTAATAATAGTTATATTGTACATCTTCCTTGATTTTCACACGTCGGCCAGATCTAGTGGTCTTCAATTGAGCTTCTTTGGTTTGGTCTGCGTGGCCATCATCTTCATCCCCCATGTCGGAATCCGTTAAGTCGTCATCGTCTGCCGCGCCAAACGTTGCATGATCGTCTGAGATTCTGCTCGGCAGAATGGCAGGCTTGAGTCTCTCGATCGATACCGTCATTGCTTTGCCGTTCACTTCAATGGTGTAAGTGTTCACGGTTCTTTGAAGTACCTTGTATGGTGCAGTGTATGGTGCTTCCAACGGTTTGCGTACCCGATTTACACGTAACCAGACGAACTCCGCGGTCCTCAACTTCTCCGGCACATATTGTTTCGATTCTTTCTTCCTAGTGACGTTGTAAGGGAACAATAGCTGTTGCAGAGACTTAATCACTTCACCCACTGATCCACTGTGAATCGCTACAGCGGGCATTAGCGGCTGTTCACCAGTCATCCTTGAGAAGCAAGAGTTACCTTCGGCATCTGGATGCATTCTCAGACCAAGCAGTACCATCGCAAGATGATTGTGCCAATCTTCTCCCTTTGCTCGTAACGCCACCTTGAGACACCTGTGGAATCTTTCTATAAGACCATTAGCTCTAGGATTATAAGCGCATGTCCTAATATTATTAATTCCGAGCGTCTTACTTACATTAGCTAGCAGCTCAGAGCAAAACTGCGTGCCTCTATCACTGATTAATTCTAACGGTGGTCCAAAACGAGCCACCCAAATGAATAGGAAAGCTTTACAAACGCTTTCAGCTGTGATATCGGAAAGAGGAAAAACCTCTACCCATCGGGTATACGAGTCAATTAAGGTCAAAAGATAACGAGGCTTACTAGTACCAGAACTTATTGGCCCCACGATATCGATATGCACCGTTGTGAAACGTCTGGTTGGGCACGGTAACTCACTTGGAGTGGTCCGCGTGTGACGATTGATTTTTACCGACTGGCATTGAAGGCACTCCTCGACCCACATTTTCACGTCGTTCTTTAAATTGGGCCAAAAGTATCGGGAACCTACAATGCGTGTGCTTGCCTTCACTCCAGGATGAGACAAGCAATGTAAGGCACTAAAAATATCTTTTTGCAATTTAAGAGGAACGAATGGGCGCGGATGTGGACGACTTGTCTCACAATAAATGGATAAATTATCTTGCAAAGGAAATTGTTTATAAGGACTTAAATCGACCCCTGACTCATGTTGGGCCTTAGCCATGCTAAGAAGATCAACACAAACAGGTGTGGTTTCTGATATTCCAGCTACGATACTGGGACGGGACAGGGTATCGGCTACAACATTGTCCTTTCCTGCTATAAAAATTATATCAGCAACATACTCGTTAAGAAAGGCTAGTTGCCGTTGCTGCCGATCCGAAATACGCGGTTTGCCACTTTTCATAGCCCCGACCAAAGGTTTATGATCGGTAAACACTGTTAAAACACTACCAGACACTATATCCTTCCACTTACGAACGGCAGCAAATATGGCCAGCAGTTCCCTATCAAAAGTACTATAGCGTTGTTCTGTTTCGGAAAGCTTCCTTGAAGAAAAAAAAAGAGGAACTACCTCCGAATTTGACACCTGATTAAGGCAAGCTCCAATGGCGTATGCGCTAGCATCAGCTGTAATAGTGTAGGAAGCTTCTTGAGCGGGATAGGCTAACTCCATTGCTGTGCAAAGAGCATGCTTTAATTCAGTGAATTCTTCATCATGCTCTTTCCTCCAGGAGAAATTAGGAGCTTTCAGAAGGCTGCGCAACGGTCCTACTACCTCTGAGAAATGCGGGATACATCTCTGATAAAAGCCGAACATCCCGAGGTACCTCTGTACTGTTTTATTATCAGATGGCGTTGGCAACTCCTTCAGCGCTTCCACTCTTTCAGGAAGTGGCCGAATACCTGAAACACTAAATAAATATCCCAAGAAATTTACGCTACTTTTAAATAGTTCCGATTTAGCACTATTGATCTTTAAGCCCACTGAATTTAATTTATCAAACACTGCTTTCAAATGTGATTCATGTTCTTCAATACTTTTAGAAAAAAATCAAAAGATCGTCAATATAGCTTACCACAAAAGAAAAACCGCGCAAAATATTATCAATAAAACGTTGGAATGAGTTAGCGGCGTTCCTCAAACCAAAAGGCATTCTTATATACTCATATGTCCCGAAAGGGGTACATATGGCTGTTTTCTCAATATCTTCATGAGCCATCGGCACAAAATGGTAGGCCTTAACTAAGTCCAACCTACTAAAAATTTGTGAACCACGCAACTTATAATGGATTGTTTGAATGTTGGGAATGCTGTATCTGTCCGGCGTTGTCATGGCATTTAGCCTCCGGTAATCCCCACAAGGCCTCCAAGTACCGTCGCTTTTCTTCACCATGTGAAGTGGACTAGACCACGGGCTACTTGAAGGCCTCACAATACCCAACTTCATCAAATTCTCAAATTCATTCTTAGCAACTTCCAGCTTTTTTGGGTCGAGTGGGCGAGGTTTAGAGAATACCGGTGGGCCCGATGTCTCTATTTTATGAAAGGTATCCATATCTCTTGGAATTTCACTGTAATCGGGTGGACACAGTATTGATGGACAGTTTTTCTTGATAAAGTCATGTTGGTCAGTTGCTTCGGCTACTCTTATTCCAACACTTCCTTCTTTGCCTGTTGTGAGAGTTGCTGAAATGTTGGCAAGTGGGTCCCTCAACCTTCGATGCTTCATGTCCAACTGCAACCCTGTTTTAATTAAAAAATCGGCGCCTAAAATAGGCTTAGTGTTCGTGATTATGAAATCTACTTTATAAGCTCTTCTCAATGTTTTCACTCCTATCATCGTAGAGCAGTGCCCAAACGTTTGAATGGGTTTACCGTCTACAGATTTCAAAAGTGTCGAGCTAGGAAATATCAAAGAAGGCGGAACCAAAGAAAGAGGTATCACCGAGCGCTCAGCACCACTATCTATAATAAAATTTACGGGTATTTCTTATGCAACACCGCAAAGCAATAGGACAGAGGCCTGATTAAGGTCACGTTCCGGCCCGACGACATGACCTAGGAGTTTACCCGTGAGCTACTTCGAGACTGTGTTGGCGTTTTCTCAGAACTTTTCAAAATTTTATTTGGTTTATTAGCTGCAGGCCACTTGCACCATGGGCGACAGGTGCGTGCTCGCTCCGCATAATATATATGAGCATTGC
>CAYLZS010000101.1:0-14013 GCA_964388065.1 uncultured Granulosicoccaceae bacterium | reverse complement strand
CTGCCAAGCTTGTGCACTATGCCAATGTTTTTGATTTTAAACCGCTGGCGCTTGCTGAGTTTTGGTGGGGGGCAGCACCTAAGGGCGGATTGCGTGAACATAAGCGATTTTATCCGTCATGCCGAAGCCGTTGTCGGGTTGTATTGCCATTTATGTTGCAGGGGCAGACAGTATCGGTGCCACAACATGAAAAAGCGGTGAAATTTTCCAGTGATTACCCGATCACGTTATATGAAGATCAGGATATTGTCGTAGTAGAAAAACCAGCAGGCCTTTTGTCAGTACCTGGTAAAACTCTGACAGATTCTGTGGAGGTAAGATTAAAAGCAAAGTACCCGCAAGTAGCCGGGGTCATGTTGTTGCACCGACTGGATCAGGCAACCTCCGGTTTGATGATCGCTGCCAAAAATCCACGGGCCTATAAATCACTGCAGCATCAGTTTCAGGATCGAACTATCGGCAAGCACTATGAAGCGGTGCTTGATGGTGTGATCGAGCAGGATGAAGGTATTATCGAGTTGCCACTCGGCATTGATATTTATGATCGACCACGTCAAATAGTCTGCTATGAATACGGTAAATCTGCACTGACCAGATTTTGCGTGATGGAGCGTGGAAATAATACAACACGTATCAGTTTTTATCCGCACACCGGACGAACTCATCAGCTGCGAGTGCATGCAGCGCATTCTGACGGATTGAATTGTCCGATACTGGGCGATGAGTTGTACGGTCGGCCGCGGGATCGCCTGCATTTACACGCGGCAAAGCTCACGTTTGAACATCCTGTCACTGAACAGACTCTGTCTTTTTCATCGGAAGTGCCTTTTTAATCAGTATGCTAACTGAGCAATCCCCTGTGCAGTTTAACGATCCGCTACCTTCGGAAACAGATGTGGTTGTTATTGGTGGCGGGGTGATAGGGGTTTGCACTGCATACTATCTTGCGCGTCTTGGTCAGAAAGTCATGCTGTGCGAAAAAGGTGTGGTAGCCGGTGAACAGTCTTCCAGAAACTGGGGCTGGATAAGACAGCACGCACGAGATGAGGCTGAGCTTCCGATTATGATGGAGTCTGTTCGTCTGTGGAAAGGGTTGGCAGAAGAGATCGGTGAAGATGTCGGCTATCGGCAAAAAGGTGTGCTGTATCTCGCCAGTAGTATGCAGAAACTCGCACAGCGAGAAGCCTGGATTGAACTTGCAAAGCAATACCAGCTACAAAGCACCTTACTAAGCGCTGCGGAAGTTGTAGCTAAGACCGGCACTCCGGAAGGTCAGTGGTGTGGTGGTGTTTATACTGCCAGTGACGGACGTGCAGAGCCGTGGATTGCAGTACCTGCGATAGCAAGAGCTGCATCCAGACTGGGAGCAGGTATAAAAGAACATTGTGCGGTCAGAAGTATTGAGCAGAAAAATCGCCAGATTAGCGGTGTGGTTACAGAGCATGGTCTGGTGAAGTGCAATCGGGTAGTTCTTGCCAGTGGTGCGTGGTCATCCCTCTTTGCCGGCAATATGGATATTTATTTGCCGCAACTGTGCGTGCGGTCAACTGTTGTGCAGACTACAACAGTAGATGATTTCTTCAGTGGTAATGCTGCAGATGAAAATCTTGCCTTCAGACGCCGTCAGGATGAAAGCTATTCATTAGCGCTGACCGATCGAATAGAGCATTTAATCGGCCCCAATACATTCAGGTTCTTTAAACCGTTTACACCTGCAATGAAGCTTGACTGGGATCAATACCGACTGGCTCCAAAGATGCCGAAAGGATTCCCCGATGCATGGCGGACCGCAAGAAAATGGTCGGATGATGACGTTAGCCCTTTTGAAAAACTACGGGTACTTAACCCGGAGCCCAATCAGAAGGCTGTGAAAAGGATTATGGATCTTGCTCGCCTCAAGTTACCAGGCCTTAGCGATGCAGGTGTGGCAAAAAGCTGGGCAGGAATGATAGATTCAATGCCGGATATTGTACCGGTGATAGACACTGTCAGTTCTTCCCATATGTCAGCGCCTGCGGGTTTAACTATCGCTACAGGTTTCAGTGGACATGGTTTTGGTATTGGTCCCGCAGCGGGGAAGCTTGCTGCAGATTTGGTTTGCAATCAACCTGTTCCTTATGATCTTGATCGGTTTCGTCTTGATCGATTCACGGATGGTTCTGCTATTGACTTAGGACCTGTTTTTTAATAATCAATGTAGCGAATCGGTATTATGCAAGAGACGGATTAAAATAATTACTTAAAAATATGAGGGTGAACTAATGGCGTACGGATATGTAATTGCTCAAATAAACGTGACTGACCCGGACAGCTATGCTGACTATGTCAAGCGCGTTCAGGCGACTATTGATGTTTATGGTGGTGAGTTTTTGGTTCGTGGTGGCCGGTCTGAAAGTTATGAGGGAACACCTCCCGGAGATCGCAATGTTGTGATTCGCTTTCCTTCATATCAATCAGCTCAGGATTGGTATCACTCTTCCGAATACTCGCCAGTCAGAAAGATGCGAATGGCGGCGTCAACCAGCGTGCAGACCATTGTTGAAGGTGTATAGCGTTAAGAGCTTTGACCCCGACGTGACAATGCCAGCGCGATCAATATAATTGCCAGCGCGGCATAGGCATTGGCAGATAATCTCTCGTTTAGCAGTAAAGCACCAAACAGCACACCAAATAAGGGCACCATAAAGTTGATCTGACTGAGAAAGGTCGCGCCACACCGTTCGATGATTGTCAGAATTAGTAGTGTTGCTACTGCTGTCGATCCAACGGCAAGCATTACAAGTGCGCCAACTGATCCAATGTGAAAAGACAGATCCCATGGTCGATCTATAAGCAAGCTTGCTGGCAGCATAAGCAGGGAAGCCGTAATCATTAATGCAGCGACCATCGAGTACTTGGGTAAAGATGTCAGTTTTCGGGTGATGATGGCGTTAAGTGCATAGCTTACTGCGGCAGTAAGTATTGCTAACTGTCGTAGTACTTCATCTCCCAGTGATGTGAAACTATTTTTTCCCATCAGTACCACAATGCCTGAAAACCCAAGAAGTACACCTGCCATTTTCCAGCGATTTATCCGTTCGTCATTGGTAAGTAACTGTGCAAGCAAAATGGTAGAGAGCGGCATGACTGCCATGAATATTGCAGAAAGTCCGGCATCTACCTTTACCTGGCCCCAGCTAACCAGGGCGAATGGCAATGCATTGCCAAACAGCGCTGAAAGAAATACATAGAGCCATATTTTTCCAGGCGGTGGCAACTTTTGACCTGCCGCTAACATCACCGGATACATAATCAATAGTGCGATAAATAGTCTGAATGCAGTAACAGTCAGCGGTGGAATGTCGCGAACGCTAATATTGGTAAAAATAAAACTGAGTCCGAATATCGCAGCCAGTGAGGTTAACAACAGATAGTCTTTGACAGTGGGAGAGTTATTTTTCAATGGGCGCTACAGTGTTGCTAAATAGTGAATTGGCTGATTGCGCCTGATGGAAAGCGGTTTCTGAAGTATGGTTGGTGATACAGATAATATTTAGCCGTTTAAATGAGACCAGCCTCGGTAGGCTGATATATGGTCAGCAATATTGTGCACCCGGATAATATCGACGCCTTGCTGGCAAAGCTGT
Organism: uncultured Granulosicoccaceae bacterium; assembly: GCA_964388065.1. Taxonomy (GTDB): domain Bacteria; phylum Pseudomonadota; class Gammaproteobacteria; order Granulosicoccales; family Granulosicoccaceae. Next base: position 10,387 of record CAYLZS010000101.1, on the reverse strand, counting down.
AGTGAGGCACCGATAGTTGTCTGATCGCGTTCGTGAACGTCGCCGCTTACGAATGTTTTCATAAATGATTTACGTGAGTGGCCGATTAGCAGCCGTACACCGTATTGCCGAAAGCGCGTCACAGCCTGAAGCAGTTTTAGTGATTGCAGTGGATCTTTACCAAACCCGACTCCAGGATCAAATATGATGTTATCCGTTTTAATGCCGGACTTGCTCCACCTGCAAAGCTGAGACTCCAGCCAGTCACAAACTTCCTGTACCGGATCACCTTGTACCAATTGATTGGGGTCGGCGGGTACGCTGACGCTATGCATTGCAATCCACTGACAATTATTTTCCGCTGCGAGCTCTATCATTGCAGGATCACTCAAACCGGATACATCGTTAATAAAATCGACGCCATGCTCAATGGCTTTGGCAGCGGTTTCCGGGTGTCTTGTATCGACACTTATCCCGGGGCGGACAAATTTACCCTGCTGTAGATCAGCTATGTTTTCAATGAAAGGTCCAATCCGCTGCCACTCGTCAGATGGACCAATTCGATCGGCTCCCGGGCGGGTAGACTCACCACCTATATCAAGTATTGAGGCACCCTGTGATTCCATTGACGCGGCACTTTGCAATAGTTGTTGAGGGTTGAAGTCCTCGCTGTAGTTCTGTCCGCCATCTGAAAAAGAATCCGGTGTGGCATTTAGAATACCCATCCACAACGGAATATGATGTGGCAGCTCAGCTGACCATTGCAGCAGGGTTTTGTCACCGCGACCGGGTATTTTAAGCGTTGGTGCCAGATAGATCATCGGCGTTAACACAAAATGCCGCAAATGCATGTCTTTGTGAGGAATGATTAGTGATTCCGTGCTGATTACCTCGTCGTTCCATAGCAGTATGTCTATATCAATCGGGCGGGGTGACCAGCGCTCACTGCACTCTCTTTTTAGCTGCGACTGAATGGCGTGTATTTTTTCAAGCACCTGATCGCAACTGAGATCGGTAGATACTTCAATTGCCATATTGAGATACGGCTTATTCCACTCCCATGGTGCATCAGCAGGTAGCAGTGCCGGTGTCTCGACAGATGGAGAACTGCGCACGCAATTTATACCCGCTTGTGAGAGCAGGTGAATAGCGTCGGTCAGATTTTGATGTCGGTCGCCGAGGTTTGCGCCGAGTCCGAGATAGATTGCCATGGTGGGGTTCTGTCAGAGATTGTTCCCGGAAGCTATTGGCAGTGTTGTCAAACACCGCTTTGGCTTCAGGGTGTACTTCAGGAAATAATTAGGTGACACAGAGATAGGTTACCATTGATGATTCGGTATCTGCGAACAAACAGGCTTCAGAGTGAAAAGCGAACTTAACCGGCAATGGATACTGGCCAAAAGGCCTGATGGCTTGTTCAGCGAGGATAACTTCACCTACCAGGAAGCGATAATTCGGCCGCTGCAAAACGAGCAGTTTATGGTTGAGGTGTTTTATCTGTCTCTCGATCCGACCCAACGATTGTGGGCGCAGATGGACACCTACCTGCCAGCTGTAGAGGTCGGCGATGTGATGCGCGGCCTTGGTATGGGCGTGGTGGTAAAGAGTCGCAATCCGGCATTTCAGGAGGGTGATATCGTACAGGGTATGACGGGTTGGCAGAGTCATGTTGTGACCGATGGTCGCGACTACTCGCAGGTACCTGCCAACAGTGGGCTGCCGCTTGCAGCTTATATGGGCCCGTTAGGTATGACAGGAATCACTGCCTACTTTGGTCTGCTCGATATTGGCAAACCGGAATCGGGCGAAACACTGTTGGTCACAGCAGCAGCGGGTGCAGTGGGTTCAGTGGCATGCCAGATTGGTAAAATCAAAGGGATGAATGTTATCGGGCTGGCGGGGTCTGACGAAAAGTGTCAGTGGTTGACCGCAGAGCTCGGTATAGATACGGCGATAAACTACCGTGATGCCAACGTGTGGGAGCAATTGCAAAAAGCGTGTCCCAATGGTGTTGATATTGTTTTTGAAAACGTTGGCGGCAGAGTTTTTGATATGGCACTCGGCCTGATTAACGTCGGTGCGCGGATAGCATTGTGTGGCACTATTTCTGGCTACGCCACCTCGCAAAGTCAGGGTTGCCATAATCTACCCTTGCTGATCTCCAAGCGCGCCTCGATTGAAGGTTTTCTGGTGCTCGATTACATTCATAAAAGCCGTGAGGCGTTGTCAGATTTGGGCAAGTGGATGATGGACGGTCGGCTGAAATATCGTATGGATATTGAAACAGGCTTTAGAGAGTTGCCGACAGCAATAAATAAGCTGTTTACTGGCGAAAATAATGGCAAACTTCTTATGCAGATCAATACATCGCCCGAATAGCAGAAATGGCCACGGTTGTGTAGCCACATGATGTTTTAATGATTGTCGTTAACGGGCTGTGACAACCCTGGAGGAAAAAATGTTTGTTGTGAATTTATTATCCCGACTGGCTTTCGCTCGGTCGGTACTTGCTGTAAGTATCGCATCTGCCAGTGCATTGTCTGTCAATGCCCATGCTGATGAATTCCGAATGACTATCATGCATACCAACGATACCCACTCACATCATGAGGCGCAGGGTCGCAGTGGTGATGGTGGTGCTGCACGGCAGGCAGCAGTTGTTAAAGATATTCGTGCCGAAGCAGAAAACACACTTCTGCTGGATGCGGGTGATCGATTCACCGGAACACTTTTTCATAAGTACTACGCTGGTGAAGACAATATCGAAGTCATGAATGCTCTGGGATACGATGCCATGGCGCTTGGCAATCATGAATTTGATAACGGCCTTGATGTGCTTGAGCGATTTGTTACCGGTGTTAATTTTCCGGTGCTTTCTGCCAACACAGATTTCGGCACGCTTGAAAAGCTGGCAACTGCGGTGCCCGGTTCAACCGTGCTTGAAGTTGGCGGAGAGAAAGTGGGTATCATCGGTCTTGTCACTGCCGAGACTCCTGAAATTACTATCAACTTTTCCAAAAAAGACGAGATCACCTGGTCAGCTAATTATGCAACAGCGGTTAACCGTGAAACCGCCAAGCTGAAAGCGGATGGCGTTAATAAAATTATTTTGGTTACTCATATTGGCCTGGGTCTCGATAAAGAAGTCGCTGCCAACACCACAGATATCGATGTTATTGTCGGTGGTCATAGTCACACGGTTATAAGCAGTATTTTTAAAGAGGGTGGTGACACCAAATACCCGCTACAGGTAGAAAACGCAGATGGTGATCCTGTCTATATTGTGCAGGCCGGTGATCGGGACCGCTACCTCGGCCGACTAAACCTGCGCTTCGATGATGAAGGTTTGGTTACTCGCGCCCGTGGTGATTTAATTCTGCTCAGCAAGCACATTACACCTGATCCTGAAGTTCAGGCGTTAGTGGACACGCTCGCCAAGCCAATTGAGGAGCTAAGAAATACCGTTGTTGCATTGGAAGATGGTACGGCCGTGGTCAGCAATCAACTAATGACAAACAAAACCTGCCGACAAGGCGAGTGTCTGATAGGGGATTTGCTAACCGATGCAATGCGTGATGAGACAGGTAGTGATTTTGCAATCACCAATGGTGGCGGTATTCGTGCAGATATAGACGAAGGCGAGGTAACGGTAGGCGAAGTTTTAACAGTTCTGCCATTTGGCAACACCATCGCTACGCTAACACTTACCGGTGCACAAATTGCCGCCTCTCTTGAGCATGGTGTTGGTCGTGTCGGAGGCAAGGGTGGTACCGGTCGTTTTCCACAGGTATCGGGTTTGCGTTACGAATTTGATTCTGCGCTCGAACCCGGTTCGCGACTCAAGCGTGTAGAAGTAGCTGACGGCAGTGGCGGTTACGCTCCGATCGATGAAGCTAAAATGTACACGGTTGCAACCAATAACTTTATGCGTACTGGTGGAGATGGCTATGAGATCTTTGAAAAGGATGCGCAGGAGTACTACGACTATGGTCGACCGCTGGAAGAAGCGCTGATGGATTACATGATTAAGAACCATCCAGTCGATGTTGTAAAAGATGGACGTATACTTGGTCAATAGTTAAGCGAGACTGCTAGCGTAAAGTTAGTGTTAAATACGAAAAACGGGGATCAATTGATCCCCGTTTTTGCATTTGACTTGTTCGTTTGCATCATAATGCGCTTATGGAAACCGAAAGAATCAGGCTGGTGCCACCATCAATGGATCTTGTGGCAGACACCCGATGCGCAATTAAAGAAAGTGAGAGTGAGCTGAGTGAGTATCTCACCTGGGTGCAGGGGTCGCTGCAGGAACCCGAAAAGAACATGTTAACTGCAATAGAAAATCACAAAGCGTACTGCAATGAAGCGAGGTCTATATTCTACATGCTGATAACTCCGGCTTAATTGGAGCCATTGGATTACTGATCAGGGACCGTAATGTGCCTTTTTTTGAATTAGGCTACTGGATCAGAAAAACCGAAACGGGTAAGGGCTTTGCGATTGAAGCCGTTGCGGTATTGGAGGAATATGCATTCAGGGAGCTAAGGGCAAAACGGCTTGAAATTAGAACGGCCAAAGGTAACGTTAAAAGCAGATCGGTTGCTGAGCGAAGCGGATATCACTATGAGGCGGAACTGGTTAATGAAAGACGTCTGCCCTCGGGTAAGTTAACCAATACTATTGTGTATGCGAAAACAGCCAATTAAAAAACACCCTGGTGACTCGTGAAGCAGAAAATTAGTCCGCGAGATATTGGCAGCGCCTATGATCGAATCACTCATCTATGGGAGTCGGATGAGTTCGACGTGACCAATGGAATTGCACAACACGAAAGGGCCATTGCATTTGCAAATAATCGCGGTAAGGCTCTGGATGTCGGGTGTGGTTGTACCGGGCGCTTTATCAATCTGCTTCTCGATAACAATTTCCAACCCGAGGGAGTTGATGTATCACAGGAAATGATAAAGCTTGCCAGGCAAAAGCATTCTGACATTGTGTTCCACCATCAGGACGTAGTTGAGTGGAATGTTCCAGGTAAATACGACTTTATAACGGCCTGGGACAGTATTTGGCATGTGCCACTTGATAAACAGACAAGTGTACTAAGCAAGCTGATTGCAAGCCTCAATGCTGGCGGAGTGTTCGTTTTTTCCTGCGGCGGCACCAGTAGTCCCAACGAACACATAGATGATGCAATGGGTGTGGATGTTTACTACTCATCACTCGGTGTAAATGAAACTCTAAAGCTGTGTTTGAGTGCTGGCTGTATTTGCAGACACGTTGAGTATATTCAATACCCGGAGCTGCACACGTACTTTATATTTGAGATGACGTAGTTAGGGACTGTTGTCTGGTCTGTGTCTGGAGTGTCAGTTTTTAACTTTTTTCCAGAGCCACTGTTTTTGCCATCGCAGCCAGTGGTGCTACGCGATCATGCAAACCGAGCGCGAGCTTGCTTGATGCGTTACCTTCGCGTCCTCGTTTTGCGACTCCCTGTAAAATTGCAGCGAGGCGAAAAAAGCTGAAAGACAAATAGAAGCTCCAGTGATCAATTTTTTCAATGCTGCGTCGCTCGCAATAACGCTGTATAAACTTCCGCTCAGTTGGTATACCGAGTTCTTTTAAATCGACACCAGCCAGACCCGATAAATGTCCTTCGGTCCGGGGCAGACGCTGTTGCATGCAGTGATTGGCAAGATCGGCAAAGGGATGGCCGAGTGTTGAGAGCTCCCAGTCAAGAACGGCATTCACATGAGGTCTGGTTTGATGATAGCGAAGGTTGTCTAAGCGAAAGTCACCATGTACCAGAGACACTCTGCCATCATCTGGCGGCAAATGTTCCTGCAACCAGGGGATCAGGAAGTCCATATCGGCAATCGGCTCAAAGACTGTGGCGCGGTATTGTTCTGTCCAGCGTTTTAACTGTCTGGCGTAGTAGTTGCCCGGGCGACCGTAGTCGTTTAAGCCCGTGGTATCTATGTCGACGTCATGTAGTGCTGCGAGCACACGGTTGATTTCATCATAGGTTTGATGGCGTTCCTCCTTGTTGCTGTCGGGCAGAGCGCAGTTCCAGTGTGTGCGTCCCGGTATGTATTGCATGAGGAAAAACATGGAACCGATTATTGACGGGTCTTTACACAGGTGATGCATTACCGGAACCGGAACGTCTGACTCTGCCAGTGCGCTCATGACCCTGAATTCCCTGTCAACAGCATGGGCTGATTTTAATAATTTACCTGGTGGCTGTTTGCGCAGCACATAAGTGCCAGAAGCAGCGTCCAGTTTAAATGTCGGATTGGATTGCCCGCCGGTGAATTTTTCTGCCGTCAGCGGACCCTTAAACCAGTGTAGCGTCGATTGCAGATAATCGCACAGTTTGTCTGTGTCGATCGCTTGTATGCCGTCTGACATGGTCATTAACCTGTACTGGTTAAACGGCGGATCAGATTTCTTCCAAGCTGGTTAATGTGTACCTGATCCGGACCATCGACAATTCTGACAATGCGGGCGTACAGATAACTGTCTGCCAGTATGGTGTCCTGGCTTACGCCTGCAGCGCCATGCATCTGTATTGCTCTGTCTGTCACTGTACAAGCCATGTTGGGTGCAACAATCTTGATCATTGCAATCAGTTCTTTAGCACCTTTGTTGCCTTGCTTGTCCATGGTATCCGCAGCCAATAGTGTCAACAGCCTGGCCTGTTCTATTTCACAGGCAGAAAGTGCTATTTCTTCGCGTATCTTGCCTTGCTCACTTAGCTTGCGACCGAATGCAACTCTTGATTCTGCACGTTCACACATGATTTCCAGCACCCGTTGGGAGCGACCAATCAGGCGCATGCAATGATGTATACGGCCTGGTCCGAGGCGACCCTGTGCGATTTCAAAACCACGGCCTTCACCGAGCAATAGATTAGCCGGTGGCACTCGGACGTTTTCGAACACTATCTCTGCATGGCCCTCCGGTGCATCGTCATTGCCAAACACCTGCATTGGCCTGATCACTTTGACACCGGGTGTATTCATCGGTACCAGTATCATTGATTGCTGTTTGTGGCGATCCGGATTGTCGGGATCAGTCTTACCCATAAGGATAAGAATCTCGCAGCGCGGATCACAGGCACCGGAGATGTACCACTTATGGCCGTTAATCAGATATTCGTTGCCGTCGCGCATGATACTTGTTTGAATATTGGTTGCATCGCTCGACGCCACTGCGGGCTCGGTCATTGCAAATGCAGAGCGAATTTTTCCTTCAAGCAGTGGAGTCAGCCAGGCATTTTTTTGTTCTTCTGTGCCGTAGCGTGCGAGTACTTCCATGTTGCCAGTGTCCGGTGCACTGCAGTTAAAAATTTCTCCTGCAAATCTTGATCTGCCCATCAGCTCGCACAGAGGTGCGTATTCCAGGTTGGTCAGACCGAATCCTTTGTGTACCGAGTCTACAGCGGCTGAGTCCGGCAAAAAGAAATTCCATAATCCCTGTGCTTTAGCGCGGGCTTTTAGCTCTTCAAGTAATGGTGGTATAGACCATCGATTTTCTGCATTGTCGATGCTTTCCTGTATTTCTTTCTCAACCGGATAAACATGTTCTGTCAGAAAGTGATCGACTTTGGAAATCAGGTCTTTGGTTTTTTCTGAGTGTTCAAATTGCATTGGTGATGTGCTCCGGCTACCTTGAGCAATCAGTCTGATCTTGATTCAGAGTGAATGTTCGGGTGTTCCTGGTGATGAAACCGACCATGGCTTGAACGGTCATTTTTTATTGAGAAAATTTTCGAGCTTTTGCTTAAATTCGTCTGATCCCATCAGTCTGCCAAACTGCTCCGCTTCTCGGTCTATGATTTCCTGATAATTTTTGTTGCGAGCATTGAGTAGTTTTCGTGATGTGCGCAGTGAGTCGTCAGGTTTTGCTGCAAGCTTTGCCGCAACGGCACTGACAGATTCATCTAAAGATTCGCTTTCAAAGAGTTTGTTAACGAGGCCAAAGCGTTCACCGTCTTCGGCAGACATGGGTTCACCGAGCAAGAGCATCTGTGCGGCTTTATGGCTGCCGAGTACATCAGGGAAGGTTTCGGATGATGCGAACTCGGGGCAGACACCCAGGTCGGTAAATGGTGTCTGGAATCTTGCACCATGGCTTGCGTAGACAAGATCACAGTGAAAAAGCATGGTGGTGCCAATGCCAATGGCCGGACCATCAACTGCAGCTACCATCGGTTTCTCGCAATTGAGCATTGCGCGCATCAATGAGAACGGGGCATCGAAGGTGCCTCCATCGCGAACAGCTGCTGCAAAGTCTGCGAGATCATTGCCTGCGGTGAATATATCTGGTGTACCTTTGATAATTATAACTTTAACGGTCGTGTCGTTGTTTGCAGCGTCAATTCCGTCAGTCAGCAGCGCATACATTTCACGGTTAAGCGCATTGAGCTTGTCTGGACGGTTGAGTTGCAACGTGCAGGTTGCGTTCTCGGTATTATTTATCAACAGTGACATAGTGTGCTTACCGTGCGTGTATGTGGTTTGGTGTCAGGTTATGTGGCTGGCTTCTTACGTAATGCTGTGAGCGTTCAGAGCCTGTAGTTGATCGTTGTATTCCCTTTTTAAAGTATTGCAGAGTTCTGCAGTAGAGGGAATGTCGGAGATATTTCCAGCGCCATGTCCGGCAGACCAGATTGTTTTCCAGGCTTTTGCTTCATCTATCAGCTCTTTGCCGAGGTCGATATCCGGACTTTCGATTGCATCGGGCGAGATGCCGTTTTGTTCCAGGCTCTGGCGAATAAAGTTGGCCGGAATGCCGGATACCTTCGGTGTGTAGACTATGTCTTCGGCACGTGCTTTAACAACCATGTTTTTGTAGTCCTGTTCGGCCATGCTTTCTTTGGTGGCGATGAACCTTGTGCCGATGTAGGCGATATCTGCACCCGCAGCACGGGCTGCGAGAATCTGTTCACCGGTCGAGATTGCCCCTGACTGGATAACGCAGGTGTCAAAGGCATTTTTTATTTCTTTTATGAAGGCAAACGGATGGAGTGTTCCGGCATGACCTCCGGCTCCTGCGGACACCAGTATTAGTCCGTCAACCCCGGCTTGAATGGCTTTTTCTGCGTGTCGCATGTTAGTTACATCGTGAAATACGAGACCGCCGTAGCTGTGAACCGCATCGACTACATCTGATACCGCGCCTAAGGATGTGATAACGAAAGGTACCTTGTGCTCAACGGTAACTTTTAAGTCTGCCTGCAGTCGCGGATTGGTTTTATGAACAATCAGATTAATACCAAAGGGTGCGTGTTTCCTGCCTTTGAGGTTTTCAGTGATTTGTGTAAGCCACTCTGCGTAGCCTTGTGTGGTGCGTTGGTTGAGTGCCGGAAACGTACCGCCAATTCCATTCTGGCAACAGGCGCAGACCAGTTCCGGCCCCGACACCAGAAACATCGGGGCTGCGATAACCGGAAATTCAAGTTTTCCCTGCAGTGGTGCGGGCAGTGCCATAGGCCTTTCTTGCGTAGAAGTTGTTTGAAAGCAGTATAAAGTAACTGTGATCTTTGATCTTTATTTATACTGGGGTATCGAAATTTCTCGTGTAATTAACTTCCCGGAACAACTTTGCTGCATATCGTACTGCATTTTATTTTACCGCTGACAGTTGCTGTTATTTTCTGGCCAAAACTATGGCGTGACAGCTGGCTCTGGATGCTGACAGCCATGGTGATTGACGCAGACCACTTGTTGGCAGATCCGATTTACGACGCCAGTCGATGCAGTATTGGATTTCACCCGCTGCACAGTCCTGTCGCCATGGTGTTTTTTGCTGTTGCTCTTTTGCTCACATTCTACTGGCCTGCATCAGCCTCAGATCGCTCAACATCAAAGCGCCAATGGCCCGTTCAGCGACTATGGCTGGCAAGCGACAACTGGCCCTCATGGCGGCACAAGGCACAGCTCTTTTTGATCGGTGTTGCAATACACCTGATTCTTGACGGGCTGGATTGTGTTTTTTGACGGTTGTGGTGTGAAGTGTGCAGTAACCCCTGAATGGGTATGCAACGCAAAATTCAATCACGTCGAGAGCGTGCCGCTGACCTGCGTTCTGTCGGTGGCTACGACCACGAAGATCCGGATGACTTGCGTATAAGAAAGATGGCTAAGCGCAGGCTTGTCAGCTCTGAACTCGAAGACTTCATGCGCTACCTGAATTCGCCATGGCATATTCTATGGCGAAATATTGTGGTTGGGCTGGCGCGAGGTCTGGGTGCGGTGTTTGGTGCCACGGTGATCGTGGCACTCGCTATCTGGGTGCTGAAGATTTTTATCGACCTGCCACTGATTGGGCAGTATGCACAACAGGTCAGAGCCAAAGTAGATGAGGTGGCACAGGAGACTCGTTACTCTGATGACTTTGAAAG
>CAYLZS010000100.1:0-2850 GCA_964388065.1 uncultured Granulosicoccaceae bacterium | reverse complement strand
GTCTTTGCTGCCTGTCGGAATTTCGTGATTTTCCACTTTTAATAGCACCAACCAGAGGTTTGTGATCCGTAAACAGCGTGACACAAGTTCCCAAAATTATATCTTTCCACTTTGTCACTGATGCGAAGGTGCTATACCTCTGTTCTGTTTCAGACAATTTTCTGGAAAAAAATGACAATGGACTAACCACACCATCTATCACTTGGTTTAAGCATGCACCAATTGCATAACCAATCGCATCGGCGGTTATGGTGAAAGTAGCATCTTTGTTTGGATAGCAAAGTTTGACTGTAGAGCACACGGATTTTTTCAAATTGGCAAACGCTTCCCCGTGCTCCGTTTTCCAGGAAAATTTCGGAGAATTCATGAGTTCGCGCAAAGGTCCTACAACATCAGAGAAATGAGGAATGCATCTTTGGTAGAACGCGAAGGTTCCAAGATACTTCTGCAGTGTTTTGGAGTCCTGTGGAGAAGGTAGTGCGTTGAGAGATTCCACCCGTTCTGGCAAAGGTTTAATGCCTGAGTTGCTAAATAGGTAGCCGAAAAATTAACATTATTTTTAAATAATTCAGATTTGTTGGCGTTAATCTTTAGACCCATAGAGTCCAACTTCTTGAAAACCAACTTGAGATGTTCTTCATGTTCCTCGGGATTCCTGCTAAAAATAAGTAAATCGTCAATGTAACATGTCACAAAAGGGAACTCTCTCAGCACACTGTCGATGAATCGCTGGAATGAGTTGGCCGAATTGCGCAGGCCGAAAGGCATCCTGACGTACTCAAACGTCCCGAAAGGCGTGCAAATAGCTGTCTTCGGAACATCATCAGGCTTCACTGGGATAAAATGATATGCCTTCACTAAATCCAATCGGCTAAATACCTTTGCACCCGCTAGCTTGTAGTGAATCGTCTGCAGATTAGGGATGCTGTATCGGTCTGGCGTTGTTGCTGCGTTCAAACGGCGATAATCACCGCAAGGCCTCCAGCTCCCGTCACTTTTCTTCACCATGTGAAGTGGACTTGACCAGGGACTGCTGGAAGGCCTCACAATGCCCAATTTCATGAGGTTATCGAATTCACCTTTGGCCACCTCTAGCTTCTTTGGATCCAGCGGGCGAGGTTTAGAAAATATGGGCGGACCGACAGTGTCAATGGAATGCCAGGCATCCATCTTATCGGGCACTTCTTCGTAGTTTGGAGCGCGTAACAAAGATGGGCAGTGCTTATCAACGAAGCTGTTTGCTTCTCCAGCCTCAACCACGCGTATGTCGATGCTTGTTTCTTTACTTGCATGAAGAGTAGCAGCTATGTTGGCGATGGGGTCGGTCAATTTCTTCTGCTTCATGTCGAGCTGCAAACCATATTTCGTCAGGAAGTCTGCACCTAAAATGGGTTGGGTATCTGTGACAATAAAATCAATTTTATAAGCACGTCTCAGGGTCTTCACTCCGACGATCGTTGAACAGTGCCCGTACGTACGAATGGGTTTACTGTCAACACTGGAGAGGACTGTTGAGCTGGGAAATACCATGGATGAGGGAACATGGGACAAGGGAATAACGGAACGCTCAGCACCACTGTCTATCATGAAACTCACGGGTTTCTGCCAGGCAACACCGGGTAATAATAAGACTGAGGCCTGATTCTGGTCATGCTCCGGCCCAAGCACATGACCTATGAGTTTATCGGAGATGAAGGGCGTGACTGAGCAGGAGTTTTGTCACCATTTTTCAAAACATTGGCTGGTTTGTTTGGCCATTTGCACCACGTGCGACACGTTCTTGCCCTGTCCGCATAATAAATGTGAGCGTTACAGACCAAGCTTCGCTGTCCATTATGGAAAGGACGAGGCTGAAATTTGTCACATTGATTAAACCTTGCCTGCCGCCAGTCTCGAGAATTATCCCATTTGCCTCGATTGTTGTCTTGTCTGTCACGGTAAAAATTCCTGGTTCCACTGTTAAAATCATGTCTGTCACGGTCTCTGTTGAATTCAGGACTGTCACTACGATGTTCGCGCTGAGATGGAAGAGTGGAACTAACTGCACCTACTGTGAAATCGGTTGATGGTGCAGCCACCGCAATCATGCTGTCAGCTATCTTTGTGTAGTCATCAAGAGCGGCACTGTCATGACCTACAAGAGCTGCACGAATATTATTGGGTAATGCTGACAAAAGGCGTGATTTAATTATATTATCATCAGGTTTTAAACCAATTTCCACAAATCTTTTCCTGATATCATTAACTAACTGTGTTGGTCTTCTGCTGCCAAGTTCCACTGCTGCCAATGCTTGTTCAATTAGCTGATGACGATTTGCATTAAGTCCGTCCAGAACGGCTTCTTTAAGTTTGTCGTAATCAGGATCAGCTTCTGGTATATCTGACGCAATCTCCTCCGGAAGAAGAGAGAGGATGTGGTGATATTTTGTGACGGAATTTTTGACATTGGACAAGTGGAACTGGCTTTCCATCTGCCTAAACCAAGTCTCTGGGCTTTTGCGATGGAAGGGAATGGACTTGACCGCAACGTGGCCAACAACACTTGCTTCTTCAGTGTCGTCACACGATCTGCTACCATTTGTGCCGGGCATGTCGAGAGCTAATGTAACCGAACTGCAAAGTGGGGTGTATTTGGATAGGGTATGTTTAGGGCAAACTACGTGTTGAAATAATGAAATAAATAAACGAAACGAACAAAAAACCTAACGAGTAAGCAAAATAATATTAAAAACAAATTTTAAGTAACACAAAATTATGGTAAAAAAACCAAATTAATAAACACAAAGTTAACGCGCAATTCTAAACCGTAATGTAACAATTAATGACTTGCAAAATCCCAATGTTTATAAC
>CAYLZS010000099.1:0-3661 GCA_964388065.1 uncultured Granulosicoccaceae bacterium | reverse complement strand
CTACAGGGCAACACAATGGGTAGATATCATGTACGCGATGAATGGCACCTTAGCCGCTCTTCTGTGCTGTTTCATTTACCACAAGATTCATGCCTCATGTGCCAGATGAACACCAGTTTAAGCTGGTTACAGAGAATGATGGCTGGACAAGGTGACGTGGAGGTAGGGTGCTAAACCAAAGCGGCAGGACTACCTGCCGCTCCGTTCTAATCCGTGACTAGATAAAAATATATAAAGTCGAGAAGACTATGAGCGACCCATGCCTGAATTACCGTCTGCAAACGAGCCGGCAGGACCAAGAGTTAACTCTGAAAAATTCCCTATCTTTCGAAGCTCCGGACTTTTGTATTCCTTCTTTGAAGACGCTGTACTTTGCTTTTCCGTATTTTCTGGCTGTGTTTTCAAAAGATTTCTCCAATATCAAAATTAAAATAGCGCGATAGAGACTCAGGACCTGCTAGCCCAACCATAGCAGATCATTAGTTTGCGGTCAATCACCGACCTGCACGTCAACCTACAACCCACTCCACCAATCGTCCAGACAAATGATAGTCCAAAGCTTGTTTGCAAAGCCACGGCTAGGTGTAGTGTTTTTGTCGAACGCATCACAATACGAGTAATAAATATTTGAAATGGACTTTTGGTTAAGAAACCCGTCCCTGGCAAGAGATAAATTATTAATCCTATGTCGGCACCACGGGTGTTGCAAATCTAAGCCTAGTCGCACATCAAAAGTGGATTTATCTCTTCGAAGCTGTAACTCTTCCGGCAGAACGCCAGAAAAAAGCTTACGCTGGAATCCCCGCGAATCAAAATCTGATGCATTATTTTTGTTAAACAATGATTGATTATCCAGTAGGCAGACTTTTTCAATAAACCTTGGGTCGTAATAAGGCTCAATATGCTCAAAGCCGAAGTGCCTCCTCTTTATAGCATTAAACTCTCGCCAGATTGTTCCTGCTCCGCCGTTTAAGAAGAAATTCAGTCTGTGCTCGCGCTTTTTCACCGAGAGAAATGGCTCACGGGCATGCTCCAGCCGATCGGCAAGGTTAACTTGTTGCGCAAAACCAGCATTTATCCATTCCGGCAAGTGCCTCTTTCGCCGCCAGGCCCTCGCAAAGTGAGGTAAATGCTTTTGCGACAGCCTGATTGAAGCTACCCAGTCCCTTAGTTCAAAATTCCTTAAGTTTGCAAAAACGCGGGTTGTAATCAACATCTCCAGTAGCGACTCGTAAAAAAACTGGAAGAACTCGTCCCCTCCTACCCCGGTGACTATAAAGTGAGCACCATTATCAACAGCCCATCGCCGAGCATCGTCCACCTCGGGATCAGGAAAGATAAGAGGCAGCTTTGAATTCACCTGCTGTTCAATAACATCTCGATCAGGATCAAATTCACGGTTGTTAAATATTTTGCGTTTTATAGGAACTGCATTCAGTACGGCCTGCTGATAGTAGGATTCATCATTTGCCATCCCTTCGTAGCGACTCATTAGTGCAGTTGCATCACTTGCACTGCCAGCCTCGTGTAGCAGCCCCGCAAGAATGCTGGAGTCCAGACCGCCACTGAAATGCAATGCGATTTTACTTTGAGCAGTTGATCCTACAAGTGTATTAAGACCTGAATAAAGTGCTTTGTAGATGTCAGGGGCGAGCTCTTCAGGAGGAGGAATGTCAGCTCGATCAACAGCAAAACGAAACCAAGTTTCAGTACGTATCGCCGGATCACTTTTATCTACTTTAAAATATTTACCACCAGGCAACCATTTAATAGCCCGATAAAGGGTTTGGTGTCTTGTTACAAGGTTTCCGGCGAGCCTCTCAGCCATTATACCCAGATCCACTTCCGCTGAGACATGCGGGTGTTCAAGTAATATTGCTGGCTCAGAAGCTACCAGAAGCTGCTCTCTGGCCTGAGCATGAAACGCGGTCTCTTTTGCGATTGGATCACTTGCGACAACAATTTCGTTATTATCCCATGCAATCCAAACATAGGGGCACTCGATGTCAGCCGGAAGCAATTTACCAGTATTCACATGTTGCTTTATTCGGTGGCGGGTTGTGTCGGATAATTCAAAACTTGTTAATACAATTACCGAATATTGCTTTCCGTTTAAATAAAAAGGAGCTGGCTGCCATTTGGGGCTATAGGCATAACTCAAGCACCCCCAGGGCCCTAAGCTAATGCATGTAGATTGTTTATCAGCTATTTTTAACCCGGCATGTATTTCCCGAACAGAGGCCGACCCAGAGGCTGCATGCGGACTGCAAATAGTTAACAAAAAATCGATCATTACGAATAACCAGAGAATTAACGTTGCAAATCGTTATTAGTACAGTATTCGCTCAACCAATCTTTCAGATCCTGTATGCCCCTGGCAGATCGAAAAAAGTCCACTTTTACTCCACGCAGGTGCACTGCTAGTGGAGTTGCTATATCAAGCCTTTCAATAGCTTTAGAGGGATCCGAGGGTGGATGAAACAAGTGTTTTGCCAGGCTCACACATACCTCAGAAGCGCCAAGCTCAGTTACATTAAACTTTGCTTCTTCACCCAGCACAATCAACAAATCTAATTGCGCAGCCTGACTACGATAGCCAGCGGGAGAGATGTCAAACCGCAGTTTATCCGAGTATTCTGCCATCCGGCCTGCAAGGCTGGTTATGTTTGCCGGCAGCACATGCCGCACGTCGGGGTTTAAACGTATGCTCGCATAACTCGGGTGCATACGGCACTTATCCCTGCTAATGTCAATGTGCAATCCATCATCGGCCAGCAATTTCCAATTATAGTTCAGCAACGATGCTGCGGTACTGGATTTTCCGGCGCCGGATTCGCCGGTGATCATAATGCCCAGACGTTTGTTAGCTGATTCGGACTCCTTTAACAGCCCAGCCGCATGAAACACATACTTGTTTTGCATCGTAAGCGCATGCGGTACAGCATGATCAACCAGATAGTGCTCACAGGCTCTCACCCCAATCTTATCTTTGGGCCGCACTGAGGCTGTACTACCCTCAAACTCCAGCGTCACTAAATCATCTAGATCAAAGGTTACACGCGGCGACGGCAAGCCCCCAGTGGTAACATCCACTATCGACTGGGTTGCATCTGAGTAAACCGGACAAGGAAGCTGTACCGTCGATGGCACACTCACAGGGTGGCCATATGCCTGAATTGTTTTACTTTCTTTAAGTGACATTGGGACTGCTAATCAACGGTTTGTCAAAACATGCATAACGATTCGCAACGTCAGCAGTATCGTTGACGGGTATTGAATCAACTTCAACCCATGTGTGGAACTGCTTCAGCTTTTCGCTATAACCAAGCTGACACACGGCTGGAATGTTGCGCACCTGACAACACTGCCACAGCATGACAGAACGACTCACACACGATTTTTTTGATAACCTATAGAAGCTAACCGATATTTGAATAGCATGCGCAATGGATGTCGCTTCATCTTTAGCGCCGCGCTGTAGTGCGCTTGTTGAGAGTAGAAACTTTAGTAGCCGGGTAGCCATCTGAATTTCCGCCACATTGCGTGGTTTTACCTTTCGCACCTTTAAACAATATTCATAGACAGGAAGTAAAATGAATCCTGCTGCAACAGCTCCAGGCTCGCGCATTGCGGCTTGCATAGCCCTGGCTCCGAATTTAAA
>CAYLZS010000098.1:0-4573 GCA_964388065.1 uncultured Granulosicoccaceae bacterium | reverse complement strand
TTCAGACTGACGTTGCAGAAATGGCCGTTTGACCACAGCAAGTAGTTCAAACGGCCAGTACCCTACAAGCCGTCTTTGAGACCAGAAGTAAGATAAGAACTCTCAAACTCACTACTGCAACTGTATTTCGTGTGTTGATTCGCCTGCGTCTCCAATAAAATTAAAGGTAAGCAGACGTTTGTCATTCTGTTCGGGTATTTGGAAGCTTATGAAGCCATTTCCAATTTCCGGAAATTCACTTTGTATACGTACATCAAGCTCTGTTTTTAGCTGTATTGTCTCTGAGTTTTCAATTTTTATTTTGAATGAATCAACTTCTGCATAATTTTCCTTTATACCGTTCCCGAAAGGAAATGGTGCGTGAAATGGGGCTGCGTGAATTGAATACACGATAGTCTTCTCACATGAATCGCCACAATGTAATTCTGCTTCGGCAAAACAGGGTATGTGAGCATCTCCTGAAAGAAAAACAACGTTTTTAATATTGTTCCTTGCAATATATGCCAACACTTCATTCATAGTGGCAGGATAACCGTCCCAGGCATCTGAATTTAAACAAACAGATATATCATCCGGCGCTTGTGCTACAAACTGCTGCCTGGGTAGTAGCATTGAGCCCGAGACGATGAACTTTGGCTCTGCGGCTAGCTCTGGGTGATCAATATCTTGTGCGTGCATAAAATCAAGCCATTGAAAAAGAGCTTGTTTTTGTTCATTTGAAATTAACTTAGCAGTAGAAGTGTTGTTCAGCCTTCTATGCTCTCGCTCTGTCCTTGTATCCATTAAAAACAAGCTGGTGTTCTGCCTCTTTTCAACTCTCCAGAGTGGAAGAGTTTCCGTATTCTTCAGATGATCGCTTATATCTACTCCAGCGGGTAATTTTAAACCCGCTCCACGTTGATGGCCGAGAAGAAAATGACGCTTACCATCAAGCATTAAATCCTCAGGATCCGGTGGCTCCCAATTCTCCTCAATTTCATGGTCGTCAATGGTGAATAGAAAATTTATCGAACTTCTATCCAGAGCCTTTTTCTGTGGAGCATTGTTAAACGCAATGTACGCATTCTGATATCGAGATACTTCTTCAACAGGGTCGAAAAGACCAGCTGTAGCATCTGCATAAATACTATCGCCGGTAATTATCGCTACTATTTCGTTTTTTAGCCTGCTGCTATAGTTACCGCTTACATACTTTTTTATTTGATTGAGCGTTTTGTAAGCATGACGTTGTCTGACTATATCGGGCGGATATTGGCAGCTTCCAAGCAGAAAAATCAAACTCTTTTTGTCGCTACTATTATTTTCAGCTGTGGGCATAAAAGATTCCAATGCAACTATTTCCATGTGTATTCAGATCAAACGGATTTTTGTCCAGCCAAATGGAGAGAACCATCTGTTCATATTGTTGTTGCGTGGGAATTACACCATTTTCACTTAGCTCATCAATAATCCGGGTGTTTTCATTAGCTTTTCTTTTCAGGGAAATATCCCCCGGGTCTACAAGCGCAAGAACCAATACAACCTCACCCATTTTATCCGGAGGATAAATAAAAACACCGTCTTCCTCCTTTTTTACAAATAACATGTGGTCTCTATTTTCGATATATTTTCCGTTTTCATCGACTGGAATATATATGAGTGTAGATAGAGAACGAGGCTCCAGCAATTCGTCAGTAATTCTCAACAGGTGAGTTTTCCCTGTTTCACTGGTTTCTTTTGCCATTCCGTTCAGTAGAGTAATTTCTTTTCTAACAAGTGGAGTGCTCATAGATATCAACTCGTGATCTTTTTAAAAACGCAATTTACTCTAGATGTTTTGCAATAAGCCCGAATGGGACTTCACAATTTTCACCGATCAAACAATCCTGATGACCTGTGTCGGGGATTATTTCAAATTCGAAGTTATTCAGTTCTTGCTCGTCGCATATTAGCGCTGTAAGGGATGGAGATCTTGGGTCTATTAATCCATTCTTTTCACCATGAATCCATAGAGTCGGATGGTTCCATCGGGTAACAAAGTTGTCTCTTTTTAAATAGTATGAATGACCCTCCCAATCACTAATCTGCTTTCGCCTGGATATCCAAAGTGTCTGTTCCAGTGTTTGAAAGCTCAATGGTCCGAAAAAATCATCTATGTGGTCTAACGTTTTTGAATTCACGTTTTTTAGATTAAACGTTCTTCCGTAAAGTGCATCCATTCTATGCCGGGCTCTGACCCAGTAAGCGTTAGAAAATAGTGGATTTTCCGCTTTGAACTCAGTTGTATCCGGATAGGGCACAGTATTTAAAAACCTGTCCAGCAATACGTTAGCTGCAGAATTCGGGTCTTGCGGAGTAAATTCATACCCACCTTGAGGCATTAGCTTGCGAATGTAATTGAGTGTGTATGCTCGCAGCGTATTGGCACTGGTAAAACGCAGAAACGGACCCGCTTGCGACAGAGCAATTTTGCGTATTTTAGTTGGGGTAGTTTCAATTCGGATTTTGTCAGCACTTTTTTTAGGTTCACCCAGCAAGGTCATACTTAACATCGCAGCACCCATACAATGTGCAACAACGTCAATATGACTGTGTCCAGACATTTCGCAGACCTGGGAGATGGCAACCGGTATATCTTTGAATGCCATATCTTCAAACGTCCATGGAGTTCTTCGGCCGGAAACAGCACAACTACTTCGCATATCGAGAATCCAAACCTCGCGATTGAGGTTTGCCAGGTAGGCCGCCAAACCACCTTTCCTGCCCTCTCCACCGTACAGCGTGGAGTGTGCGAATGTAGTACCGCTTGCACTGTAGCCATGTATACAAAGGATTGGAGGCTGATCAGAACTTGATTTTACTCGATAGCGAGTCAGATAGGCTTCTACCTGAGGATTGCCGGGCAACACATTATTGCTTTCGTTCAGCTCCAGGGGAAACCTGTCATATTTTATATTCGATAGTGAACTGAGATCCGGAGGTAGCCTGTTTGCTGCTGTAGATGTTGAAGGATCATTTTCTTTAGCAATATTCTGCGCTTTGGTTTTTGTGTCGGGCTTACGCAATGTCCATAAGTGCTGGAGAATAAATAATCTGAAGGTATGCGTATATAAAAAAAGTAAATCTGCATATCCATCTACCGCGTTATCCTCATCAGAAATATGCAACAACGGTGCACTGGTTTTTGCGAAATACTCTGGGTCCACTTTTAGCATCGGTAATGTACTCGAATTCAGGCAGGGAAATTCCGTGAGCTCTATATCCATTAATTGTCTCCATGGGTTAGAGCCAATTTTGTATTGAAATGTTTTATGCCCTTTTATAACTTTTCCAACTAACGCTGATAAATCCGATACTTCCTGTTCGTGATATATATTTTTCCGTACCAGCGGTAAATCGCTGCCAATATTTAAATGATAACTGAGCCTTCTCTCTCGCCCCGAATTAGCGAAACCTGCAAAGGTTTCCTTTCTAAAATATCCGCCAACGGAACTCATGACCGATCCGCTTCGAAATCCTGCCCAAATTGATTGCCTTATATCTCTAATACCACGATTGATGGCCCAGGCAGCGAATCCTCTGACAGTCCTAATAATTTTTGACCTGGGTATTTCTTCCAACATGGTGATGTGACCGGTTATTGGAGCAGTGAATAGTGCATATTTATCTAACTCCTCGTAATATTGCTCGACTATTGCTCGCTTTTTCTTTGTCCAGTCAGGTGAAGAATCCCGATCACTCATAATACTCATTATGTCGTGGTGCTTATCCCACTCACGTTTATCGAAAATTCTGATGTAGCTTCTATCGGGAAGTGAATTGTCAGCGTCTTTTTTGATTTCTGATAAAAGTGGTATATCTCGTTTTAAAAAGCGTGTGTACTCTTCTATTTCGAATGGTTCAGAGCGAATTCGCAGTTCAACCACATATTCTTTAGATTCGTTTTTCTGCGTAAGTACTACGCTGCCGGTAAGTCGTTCAACAAGTTCAAGAGTAGTAGGTTTTTTTTTCGTGACCTCCATAGGGTCAATAGTTTTGAATTGAGGCCGAACAATAGGTGGAGAAATCCCGGTGCTTTCTGTTTGACTCCAATCCCAATCATCAGTTAACCAGCGACTCGCCCTCAATGACAGTGTTGCTATTGTTAACGCCGGGTTAATTCCAGCTGGCGTTGGCAAAATTGAACCGTCAAGTACGACCAGACCCTCATGAATATCGGTTGAATTACCGGATGCTCCATCAAAAACACGTCCATACTCATCAACAACCCCATCCAATGAGCTTGTTCCAATAGGGCATCCACCTAAAGGATGGACTGTTATCAGCATGCCCGGAATACTTACATTAAAAAGCTTCTCGAGGCTTGAACCAAGCGGCTTCCACAGCGGGTTGTCATGTACCCAGGCATTTTCATCGGACGATGAGGTTAGTTGCCGTATAAGATCGCTGTTCTTTTCGTAAAACGATTTATCCGGTGCCTTTGCATTATCATTTTCACCGTTTTGGGAATTTTCAACCTCGATATTCTCAGATGGAAACTTAAGATTGAGTATTCCCTGTGCAGGTGAATCAAACCACTGATCGGTATTTTGGT
>CAYLZS010000097.1:0-3690 GCA_964388065.1 uncultured Granulosicoccaceae bacterium | reverse complement strand
CACACTTTCACACCGATGTCCAACATCTAATACATACCAACTCGTCACAGATGCTTCTGGTATTGCCGTTGGTGCCGCTCTTCATCAACTATGTGAAGGAGAATACCGACCAATTGCATTCTTCTCAAAGAAGTTAAGTGAATGTCAACAAAAGTATTCAGCATTTGATCGAGAACTTCTCACAGCATATCAAGCCGTACTGCATTTCAAGCAAATCATCGATGGTCAGCAAGTGCATCTCTTTACCGATCATAAACCTCTAGTCTCAGCCTTCAATAGCCGCAGTCTGGCAAAATCAGATCGTCAACAGCGCCATCTTGGAGTTTTAACTGAATTTGTCACCGATTGCTTACATATTCGTGGACAAGAAAATGTGGTCGCCGACACTCTTTCACGTTCAATTTCCACTGTTCAATCTGATGTCGTAGATCTAGAAGCAATTGCAAATGCCCAACTCAATGATCCTGACACGAATCAACACAGAGAACATCTCAAAGAATTCAATTTGCAGAAAGGAATTCTTATGTGCAACACAGATTTATCTTTTCCTCGTCCTTTTGTGCCTTCTTCCCTTCGTATTTCAATCTTTGCAAAGTTCCACAACCTTTCTCATCCTGGTGTCAAGGCAACCATTTGTCTAATTCGTGATCGCTATGTGTGGCCATCAATGGAAAAGGACATTCGAGAATGGTGCCGTATGTGCCAATCATGTCAATCTGCAAAAGTTGGTCGTCATACAAAACCTTGTTTTTCCTTTCAAGCTCCAGTTACTAGCAGATTTCAGGTTGTTCATATTGATATTGTTGGTCCATTACCACCTTCACGACAATCAAATGGATTTTACAATGAGGCTCGCTATCTTCTTACAGCAATTGACCGCGCATCAAGGTGGATTGAAGCAACTCCAATGGCCGACATTTCTGCTGAAACGGTGGCCAAAGCATTCATGCATGTTTGGATTTCACGTTTTGGAGTCCCTCTCTATGTGATAACAGATCGCGGGACTCAGTTTGAATCACAATTATTTTCACACCTATCCCACATTGTAGGCTTTCACAGATTACGCAGCACTGCTTATCATCCACAAACAAACGGCATGGTGGAAAGGATGCACCGAACGCTCAAAACAGCAATAACAGCTCGTGGATCAGAATGGATGGATCAATTGCCAGTGGTACTTCTTGGGATGCGATGCCTAACCAATGAAAATGGTGTGGCGCCTTTTACAGCACTTACCGGCCAGACTCTCTTAACTCCACACACTATGATCACACCAACGACCATGTCAACTAACATCGACTTTGTTCAGCAACTTGCAAAAACAATGAATCAGGTCGACTTTGCCTATCTCTCACAAGGTGTTGTTCACGGTGGAAACGGCAGCATATTTTTACCATCTGGCCTGCGCGATTGTTCACATGTTTGGGTCAGAGTTGATCGCATTCGTCGACCTTTTGAAGCACCGTATTCTGGACCATTCAAGGTCAAACACATTGGAGAGAAAACAGTGCAGCTGATCAAGGAAGATGGATCAGAACAGACGGTTTCACTCAGCAGAATCAAGCCGGCGTATCTACGTTCTTCCAGTTCAACGACATCCGAATCAGTTATAACGGGACAAGCAGTCCAACAATGTCAACCTACACCGGTTCCCAAGACACGGAAGCCTCGCGTACTGCGAAAAGTACATTTTTCATTACCTCATTGATCTATGTTGCTCCGCTCTGAAAAGGGTGACTATTGTAGTGTTCTGTTATTTATTTATTTTTTTTTCTCATAATTTTATATTTTTATATTTCTTCCATATTGTTAAATTTCATGTTTAAGGTTAATCATATTTTTGTTTGTTCGCATTGCTCTCACATATGTATTATCGTGTTACTTCAATTCTAAGTAGGTTTTTTTTCTTATGATATTTTTCCTAAATTAATTTATTATTTAAAATTAATTTTCTATAATTTTTTCCATGTTTGTTAGTGAAAAAATCTTCTTTTTCCATCTATCCAATTATTCATAAATTTTATTTTCTTTCACATTGATATTTTTATTCTTTCGTATAATGGAATTTTCAATTCTAACCATGTCACAAAATCATTTGAACTGCCACGTTTGTAAATCAATAAAAAGAATTTCTTATCTATCTTCTGCTATATTCCACAATGATTGATGGAGATATGAACACAAACAATAATAGTAATAATAATGGAGTCAGATCTACAAATGGTGAGCCCGCGTCGAGCGCATCCAGTGTCTCAATCAAGCCAGCTGAATTCTGTGAAGCAACTGCTTCTGGTTGGTTTTGCATCATTGAAGCACAATTCGAATTGGCCAAAATTAGTGTTCCCAGCACTAAATTTTACACAGCTTTAGCAGCCTTACCAGCAAATATGGTTCAACGTCTCCATCCTGAGATTATGGCAGAGAAATCTTACCAAAAGCTTAAAGACAATATTCTCAATTTGGTTGAGAAATCAAAGCCAGAGTTGTTTGAAAGTCTTCTTAGCTCACAAGTTCTAACTGGACGTCCTTCAACTTGTTTATCAAAATTGCTCAGTACAGCTCAGAAGGTTGGAGTTGGTGATGATTTTGTGCGCCACAAATTTCTCCAATCCTTGCCACCAGCGATTTCACCCGTTCTTGCAGCCCAGTCAACATTGTCTTTGTCTCAGCTTGGCACTCTTGCAGACGAACTTCTGACGCTGACTGGTAATTCTCAATCACGAGAAACTTTTGGTGCAATATCACAAGTTAGTCATCAGACACGCAAACAATCCGAGAACAACAACTACGCTGACAATTCTTTTCATCAAAGTGTTAGACCTTTTTACAGCAACCAGAAAGCACGCATATGTCGTGCGCACATATATTATGGTGATCAAGCTCGCACTTGTCGTCAATACTGTTCTTGGCCTTCAAAGCAAACTTGCAAAATTGAAGCAAACAGCAGACCATCATCTCCAGCACCACAACCTCGTTTTCAAAGGAAAGATTTAAACTTCCACGACACACAGTAAATGCGGCAACGTGTGTGTCCGCTTTGCTCGCCGCATTTTCTATCAATGGAAAATATCCTATCAATTTCTTAATTGACACAGGAGCCTCTGTCTCAATTTTGCCTCCAGAAATGTGTGTGGGTGAGCTTGTTTCTCCAACTCCTCTATCTCTTGTGTCTGTTGATGGTTCTTCTCTACGTATACATGGTGAATGCTCAGTGTCTCTCAGTTGTCGTAAGCTAAGACGTTCTTTTAATGTTTCTTTCATTGTTGCTGATGTTTCATTTCCCATACTTGGGATAGATTTTTTATCAACCAATAATATTATCTTAAATTGCAAAGACCTTTGCATAATTGATGGTGATACTGGAATAAGTGCAAATTGTGAACCAGCTAGACAATCAATGCCTGTCTCTTTAGCAGTTGAAAGTATGACAGATGACCTCAATTCACTGCTGCAAAAGTATTCGGATCTTAGTCTCCCCTTGCAGTTTCCGTTAATTGACAAAAGCAATGTTGCTCATCACATCGAATCCACTGCAGGAAGACCTATTTCTTGCAAGCCACGTCAATTACCGCCGGATAAATATGCTGCAGCTAAAAAGGAGTTTACAAAGATGATGGAGGCTGGAATTGTTCGACTGTCCAGTAGCAATTGGGCATCACCGTTGCACATGGTCCGGAAACCTGACAACAC
>CAYLZS010000096.1:0-29066 GCA_964388065.1 uncultured Granulosicoccaceae bacterium | reverse complement strand
ATTACATCAACCGTTATTGATGCTGTTTCAGTAAGATCATTGGAGTTGTCTGTACTAACAGAATTTGTCTGCTTAAATTCTTGCGTGCTTTGTTGGCTGGTCTCCGGGTTTACACACCCGCTTGCAAGTAATGTAGCTGCTGCCATTGCCAGAGTGAATTTGCTGTACAAAGCAGTTGTATCTGTATTCACCGGCCAAGACCACGTGTTAGCGGATCAAGATAAGATTCGAACCGTTTCCAGCCCTGCATTGATTTTGTTGAAATAGGCTGGCGGGCCTGATAAAAACTTGCTGTATTTATTGCACCTGTATTACCGTCTGCTGTGAGCGACTGCACCGGTTGGTCGAGATAGTCTGATATTTCAGTGAATACTTCTTCCGGTTGAGTCACCATGTGTTCGTAAGAAACATCGTAAATTGAGATTGGCAAAACCTGTTGCCAGTGTTCCATTAGTCGGTGGTATGAACGCCATGCACGTCCGAGCCCATGCAGGTCGTAAGTGAATTTTAGGCCGCGAGCAAACAGATTGGTGTAACAGGAAACGCAGGTCGCTTCAGCTTCCCGGCTGCAATGAAGCACTTTTGCTTGTGGAAACATGGCGGCGAGCATGCCCAGTCGCAAAAAGTTGCCAAGCATTTTATCAACAACCAGGCCGTTACCTGCGGTTTTGTTTTTATGTGTATTGTCACCGTATTGAGTGACAGACAAAAGATACTGCTTTTTCAAGTAGTCAATATGGTCTTTAGTTAAATGTTGGGCACATTGCGCGACTGGTAAATTTTGCTCGGTGATCCGTGGCAGATCCATAAATAAACGTCTTATAGTCGGGTGCTCACCAAGTGCCGTTGCACCAAACCGACCAGTCACTTGATACTCCAGCAGGGTTGATCCGGAGCGTGGCATTCCGATTATAAAAACCAGGTTTGAGCCTGTTTCATTTCCTGCATCTGTGGTTGTCTCAAGATTAGCGAAATAGGATGCAGAGAAATGTTCAATAATAGAATCTATATAGGCATCCCAGTTGTCGGGATCAAACGGATCGTGCGCGTGGTGCATGTCATTGGCTTTTTGATAGGAGTCAAAAGCCGGTTCTATGTCTCCACGGGCGTCGTGCGTTCTGGCTGCTGCAAAGAAGAACTGAATTTTTGCGTCTG
The DNA here is from genome assembly GCA_964388065.1 of uncultured Granulosicoccaceae bacterium. Taxonomy (GTDB): domain Bacteria; phylum Pseudomonadota; class Gammaproteobacteria; order Granulosicoccales; family Granulosicoccaceae. Next base: position 27,911 of record CAYLZS010000096.1, on the reverse strand, counting down.
CGCTGATGCTATTGTTGTTTGCTTGTTCATGCCAATTGCGCAGCTCAGAATCGGTAACATCGGATTTACCATTAATAGCCAGGCTATAAGCTGCGCGCCCGAATGTCGGATCACTTTGCAACGCCTGACGATGGCATTTTGCAGCACTTTCAAAAGCACCGCTGGTCTGTTCACACAAGCCCTGTTGAAACCAGGCAATGGCATCGGGTTCGAACCGGCTGCTTTGTATATCGAGTAGTTTACGCGCATCCTGGTATCGTCCGACGTTTACCAGTAAGCCGGTGATTAACGCCAGTGTATCTTGCGATTCATTAGATAAATCCTGCGTTACGGCTTTGTCTAACAGTCTTGAAGCATCCTCTGCGCGATCGGCTTCAAGGAGAGTACTGATCGTTTGTACCAGCAGTGTGACATTGAAATTGGTGGAGGAGGGCAGGTCTGCCACCCGTTTACTTATTTTGAGAAAATTACCGGTGTTGGCCAGTAATTCAATTAACTGCAGTTGGATTGACGGATCGCTGTTGATGCTGTTAGCGATTTCCAGGTGTTGTATCGCTTTGTCTGGTGCATCAAGCCTTTCAAAACAATTAGCCAGATTGATGTGATATTCCGGATCATTGGGCTTGCAATCTACCGACTTCAGATAGTTTTCAAGCGCTTCTGAAAAGTTCGCCTGATCGAACTGTGTATTGGCAAGCATAAAGTACACATCGCCATCTGTAGCTCCAAGCTCTAACGCTTGTTTAAATAACTGCTCTGCAGATGTGAGTTCACCTATAGATCTGTGGAGATCGGCCCGATGATATCTTATCCAGGGATTGTTCTTATCGAGTTTCTGTGCATCGGCCAACAATTGCTTTGCATAGTCATGGTTGCCTTGCTGAAACTTTAAAACGCCTCGCATGTGCATTGCTTCGGCGTGTCCTGGCTGGCGAGAAAGGAGTTTACGATAAAGTGTATCGGCTTTTTTCAGCTTGCCCTGCTGCTGAGCCGTGATAGCATCCTGGAGTAATTTCTCGACAGGTGGACTCATTGGATATTTGCGTCAAACTGTTGCAACGGGTTACAGCTATGGTTGTACCACAGTCGCAGGGACTGTGGTACTGGTACCGCTTATAAAATAATACAATCTAAAAGTTTAATTGTGCTCCGAATGCAAGTCGGGTAGCAGAACCGTCATCTCCAGCTGCATTCTCGAGGAAGCCCTGAATGAGTTCTACACCAAACGATGAATTAGGATAGGGAGACCAAATGTAGTTTAAGTGAATAGTTGACAGGTTATCAATGCCATTAGACTCGTCCGGCTCATCGTTCATAAAGAAGCCGAACGCAAGTAATGTACTGGAGTTTTCCGTCCAGTTGTACTGGATATTGCCTGACGTTGCAAAGGACGTAACAGTATCGAGCTCTCCTGTATCGCTAACAAAAATATCGTTACCGGCACCGTTAATAATATACCGGCCAATTCCGTCACCGCCGGTGATACTGGCTGCCAGGTTCACTTTGCCGAATTCCCACCCACCGGCAGCGTTGAAACCGAAGCCTGTCGTGGTGTCATCAACAGCGACACCATTACTAAGATCGCCTTGTACGCCGAGAATTCGAACTATTCCGGAGATTTCATAGCTACCTCCGGCACCACCTGGTCCACCGCGCCACGCAGCGGTGAAATCTGGCGCTATGTCCAGGCCTATTCCTCCGGTTGATTCACGCAATCTATCAGCCCCCAGATCATCCCCCATATCATCAACCAGATTGGCTGAAAAACCATCGGTCTCCGGGTTCTCAATAGAAAAGGATAAGCCGTTGTCCAGGGTGTATCTAATCTGCCCCTGCCGTGCAAACGATTTACCTGCCGGACCAAAAAAGTCCACCGTAGTCGGGTAGGCGACAAAATCCATAAAGTTGGTCCACGTCTGGCCAACAGTCCATGCACCGTATGTGGCGACGGCGTTTCGCAATCTGAAGCCGGTGGAGTTGGAAAATGTTTCGTTACCGCCGCCGCCAAAAAAGTCTCCTTCAAACGCGGTCGTCAGTGTCTGGCCGTTCTCTAATTCTGTATTTGACCGGATTGTGAGTCGTGACTGTCTCGCATGGATACGGAAGTGGCCATCGCGGTCATCACCAGCCGAACCATCTATAGGGATGGAGCTGACAACGAATGAATCACCGAGGTCAGCGCCGTCGTCGAAGCGTGCATCTCCCTTGACATATCCACTCAGTGTTACCGAAGTGCTGGCAGCCGGTACCCGTATGCTTAAAGATTCTAAACCCTCTCGTTCAATATACGGATCACCGTTGTTTTGTAAGTCGTCCTCGCCAAAGCCTTTTACGTTACCGGCGTTAGCTATGTTTATGCTGCTCGCCAACAGCAATGAAGTTGTTCCTAAAGTTAGTTTAATGGCTGTGCTTAGATCTTTTTGTTTTAGATAGGTCACTATGTATTCCTCGTGAAAATTTATACAAACTCGATTGGCAAGTGGCGAAGTTTTGCCACACGCTGAGTTCAGTTAGTTTTAGCTATTTATAATATGACTCAAACGTAGTTAAGCCGCGGACCACACCATTGGAATGCATTGAGTCGAGTTGTATTAAAGGTAATTAGCTCCATATATGTGGTGGTTATGGTACAAGGCACACTTACGGTAACAGAGCTTTAAGAATTTATTCAGTGTCAGTTGTAACGTTTTTATAAAGGAATAGTGTCGATATTGACAAATACGACAATTTTTGTTCTTGGGGTAGTTGATAGATAAACTTGCTGTTAGGGTGTGGGATTACTTGTCGGTTAGTTATCGCGTTAAGCCTAAGTAAAGCGCTGCCTTTACTGCAGGTACTAAATTAAATCCCGGTTAGTTTTTCTTTTGCGGGCACCACAATTAAATTAACGTTAGGTACTGAAAGAAATCACTTTGGTAATGATTGCTGGTTGTTTTTATTTAGTTCTTTAAGTTTGACTTCACAAATAATTTAGCTGCATTGCCAGCATTGAGACGACATCAACTGTTGTTGTATTTTGCTTAAACGTGAAGCGGGTCAGGGACTACAGTTGTTTTTGCGAGACAAGCGCCGTAATCTCAACATGATCAAAGCGAGCAGACCAGGTGTTAAGAGTGTGGGATCAATATATCCTCCTCCACCTGACCCTACTCCACCTGATTGAGCACCCGCCAAAACCGGAGTGGTTTGCACATTTGGATTGGCGTCACCACCCGCAGCGGTTGAGCCTTCTGCATTTACCGGATCAATGATTGCGGCTCCCGGAAGTAATTGCTGAAAATCCGGAACACCATCCCCATCAGTGTCGGGCAAATCTTCGTAATTTAAAATATCCGGTATCGCATCACTGTCCGGGTCCATCCAGTCATATCGATGAATTGGGTCTGCCAAACCATCACCGTCTGCATCGATTCCACCTGTTTCTTCAATATCGCTGAGACCATTGTTGTTAGAGTCCTGGTCTTTGTAGTCTGGTATCCCGTCATTGTCTGTATCGGTTATTACTTTATCGAGCCCGGCTACCTGAGGTGCAACGCCGTTGCCTCCCTGTTGAATAGTGAAGCCACCTTCGAATACGTCATACCCCCAGTTTTCGAAATAATCGGAAATACCATCGCCATCGGTATCTCTGTCTAAAAAGTCAGGCTTGCCATCGCCGTCAGTATCGGCTGGTGGTTCTGTTGTTAAGGGCAGGTTATCGTTAACACCATCGCCATTACTATCGATGAAGTTGTCTATCTCACCATTAAAATCTGTATCGAAAGCAACACCGAAAACCTCTATTGAATCCATGAGGCCATCATCGTCGCTGTCCAGATCACGCTTGTGTTGTGGTTCTATGGAATCCAGTATTCCGTCGTTGTCGGAGTCGAAATCGCGAAAATCAAAAACGCCATCATTGTCTGAGTCGGTTTGTTCGTTGCGGGTGCCTGATTCGGGGGAACGCTCTACTTCATTTGCCATGCCGTTCAGACCAAACGCAAAAGAAAGATCCACACGTCCATCGTTATTGGCATCCAGTGCAGTTACACCCAATAAAGAAATTGAGACGGATGCTATTTCGCGAATATCGTAAACACCGTCGTTGTCGGAATCGAGATCCAGATAGTCTGCGATTCCGTCTGAGTCGGCATCGCCGTGAAGCTCGAATGCATCACCAATGGAGTCGTTGTCTGAGTCTGCATCGAGGTAGTCACTAATACTATCTCCGTCGCTGTCGACAGATCCTTCTACCGAATCGGGGATACCGTCGTTATCTGAATCCGTATCCAGGTAGTCTGCAATGCCGTCACCATCGGTATCGTCCAGGCTTTCGATAGAATCGGGTATGCCGTCTCCGTCGGCATCGGGTGACGTTACCGCAACTTCCATGGCGCTGGAATTATTGTCGGTGTCATTGGCAGTTAGATCGATTGGAGCCGCGTCAATCTGTAACGCAATACAAAATAATGACAGGCATGCGATGTCTTGCAGAATCTGTTTATTGTGCGCTGAATCTTTCATAATACGGTCCTCGCAGAAACAATATTGGTTTTATGCAAGCCCGAGACCGTATTAGCAGTGGGATAATTAGTGGTAATTTATTTTTTCTCATAAATTACTACTACAGTGGTTTTCCATTAATCTAAAACCGGATTTATTAGACTATTACTGCAATATTGAGCTGCCCCACTAGCTATCCCCTTTCAACGGGCGTGGAAAAAATACCAGCGATTGTTCCGGCCGGAGGCGATAGCCCATTGCGGGTCTCGGTGCTTCAACTTTCATCAAACCAGTTTCTTCTAAATAGTCGGCAGACAGTGTGCGAGTACGGAAGGAACTTTTATCCAGCGTTCGATCGAGTATTACCTCGTAGGCTTGCTGCAGCTGAGGTAGTGTGAAAGGTTCTTGTAGTAAGTATGCTGGTAAAGAGGTGTACTCTACCTTTGATCGTAAGCGATCGAGTGCGGCTATAAGCAGTTGATTATGATCAAAAGCTAACGTGTAGTTGTCTATAATTTGTTTTACAGACACCCACCTGGAATTTTCTGCCTGTTCAATGGAATCTGTGTAGGGTATCAACGCAAAATAAACGTGAGTTGTCGACCAGCAGCGTGGATCTCTGACAGCATCTCCCCAACTACCTACCTGCTCCAGATAGTGAGTTTCAATGCCTGTTTTTTCGCGAAGCTTTCGCTTAGCGCAGGCGTGCAGATCAACGTCGTGATCTGTATCAACAAATCCACCCGGAAGCGCCGGATGACCTGGAAACGGTTCATTGTCTGTATCAGGTCGCTGTATTAATAAAGCGCACAGTTCATTGTCACGAACCGCGAATATATTGAGATCGACGCAGGTTAAAGGTCGCTCAAAACTTAAACCGGTAAATTTGCGGGACTTCCTGCCCGACCCCTTTTTCTTGCTGGTTGTGGCTACTGTTTTTTTCTTTTTGCCGGCCATTGAAATTCTCACTTTTCAATTAATTCGCTGTAAAGGCGCACAGTGGGTCTTGACTAATCGTTTTAAGGTTGTATAGTACAACTAACTAGTAAGTTGCTCTATACAACTTACTAGGTGATCTAGCGCAAATTCCAATAAGGAGAAAAGAAATGCTGGGAATTAAATATTTGAAAGTGCAGCCCACAGTGCATGTCATGCAATATCGCAACGGCAGCGTGGTGAGATCGGGTACGGGTGAGTCTTTTTTCTACTTCTCACCCTTATCTACCATTGTGAGAATCCCGGTGGCGACGCTCGATGCGCCATTTATGCTGGAGTTGACCACTGCTGATTTTCAAACGGTTACGGTACAGGGCCAGGTGGGTTATCGAATAACCGATGTTGAACGCATCGCGGGTTTGATGGACTTTTCGCTTAACCCGAACAGCCAGACCTATGCGTCGGATGATCCGGAAAGACTACAAAACCGAATAGTGACGTTGACGGAAATTGAGATTCAGCAATTCCTGCAGTCGCACAGCTTAAAACAGGTGCTGAATGTTAGCGTCGATATAGCTAATAGCGTGCATGCAGAGCTGGTTGGCTTAACGGAGCTTGCCACTTTGGGGATAGAAGTATCCAGTGTCTCTATACAGGCGGTTAAGCCGATACCTGATATTGCCAGAGCACTTGAAGCCGAGGCGCGGGAAGCGAATCTCAAATCTGCCGATGATGCGGTTTATCAACGCCGCATAGCGGGTGTGGAAAACGAACGTTCAATACGCCAGAAAGAACTTGAGACCGAGATAGCTGTTCAGGAAAAGCAAAAGGAAATTGAAGAGGCAAAGATGGAGACCAAAACATCCGTCGCACAAAAAAGTAATGAACTCCAGGAGCAACAGGTCATTGCAGACATTGAACTGGAAAACAGAAGAAAAGAACTGGTAGCTAATCAGGCGGCCAACCTGCGAACAACAGCAGAGGCCGAAGCATTTCGACTCGATTCAATGATGGGGGTTTTCAACAATACAGATCCCAAGACTATTCAGTTTCTGGCTTCTGCAAATATGAATCCCAATCAGTTGATCGCCCAGGCCTTTAATGGCATGGCCGAAAATGCTGAAAAGATTGGACAATTAAATGTATCGCCCGATCTTTTGCAGGGGCTGCTCGGTGAAACCCACAAACATAGCAGATCCGCCAGAAGTGCCGGATTAGTAAAGCGGGAAACTAAACAGGCAAGGTGATGCATGGACAACATTCCTTACAGTGAAATACCTAAAGTGGTACTGGTTAGCCGACAAACGCGCTACAAAGAGCTACTGACAAAATATCGAACGGCATCCAACGCACGTTTTTATCTGGAGAGCCTGGGTGCCGATTTCGATGACTTCGCAGCTGAAGATGTTGCCTATGAAGAGTGTTTGCAAACCATAATACGGGAGCTACACCTCTGGGGGCGGTATCAGGTCATTGATCGGCAACATCTGCCTAACTATGTTTTTGCGGAGGATGACATTGTTGTGGTGCTGGGTCAGGACGGTACCGTTGCCAACACACTGAAGTATCTGACCAGGCAACCGGTAATTGGTGTCAACCCGGATGTGAATCGATGGGATGGTATTTTACTGCCGTTTACACCGAGCGATGTTGCAGCTCTTTTGCCTGAGGTATCAAAAGGGGGGCGTCAATTATCAGAAGTTACTATGGCTGAAGTCACCCTTTCTGATGGACAGAGCATGATGGCGGTAAACGATTTTTTCATTGGTGCCAGATCACATACATCTGCATTCTATGAAATTAATTATCGTGGAGTTCAGGAAAAACAATCGTCCTCTGGGTTAATTGTATCCACAGGGCTGGGCTCTACAGCCTGGATAAGCAGTGTTATTAAAGGCTCTACTGCCGTAGTACAAGCGCTTAATGATAAATCAGACGTGGCAGCACAAACTACACGTATGTCGTGGGATGCCGGACATCTGCTGTTTGCTGTCAGAGAACCGTTTACCAGCAAGACGAGCTCTGCAGATATTGTTTATGGTGAAATTTCCAAAGGAAACCCGTTAACACTGCGTTCGAGTATGCCGGATAACGGGATCATATTTTCTGATGGTATTGAGTCGGATTTTATTCGATTCGATGCGGGATTAGAGGCCACCATAGGTATCAGTGATCGCAGAGGACATCTTGTTCACTGACCTGTATCGGTTACCATTTAAATTGAGACAAAATTACGATACTGTCGAGTTTATCAAAGTAACACTTTGCTGAAGTACACTGCGGCTCCCCTGGGTTACGCGTTAGTCTTCATTGTCCACTCCCGTTATTGATATACAAGAGCTCGCAAATAAAATAAGCGAGTCGTCCATAGGCACACTAAGTGGCGCATTCCAGACAGATCAGGCCAATGTGCGTGATGTGACCGCAGTGTTGGTAGAGATGGCCTTACGGTTTCACTTTGACGGTGAATCACTTTATCGCCATTGGGATCAGGAGGTATTTTCAGAAGTCTCAACGGAGCTTGGTGACTTTGCAGGTGTTGAAACTGTTGTAAGTGAATTTGACTGGGAATGTCTGGAGACCAAAATTGGCACAACGCTATTGTTTGAATCTGCTGCCAGCGCTTTAAAATACTTACCGATAATTACTTACAATCCGAGACCTGAAGGTATCGCTATGCACGGTATGTTAGCGACTCTGTCTGGCGATGGACCAGCGGCAGCGGGTGCTGGCTTGTTTAAAAAAGCCGTTGCCAACAACGCAACTGTGCTGCGTGGTTTGCCGTTATTGTTTGGCAGTTTGTCGGCTGTACAAAATTCTGCACCCGCTGACGCCTCAGTACTTCTTAAGAAATTAATTCATGATGTACAACAACTCGATGTGACTGATCGATTTATCGCAGTTGCTGAATCTTTAATGCACTATGTGCAGGTAAAAAACGGTGAGTACACGGCGCATGCGCTCGTTGAACAATATAAAGAAACGACGGTCGATTGTCCCTGGCTCGATCTAATTCGGAACGCGGTGCTCTACTGGCTGGGTGAAACTCCGTCTGTACGGCAGCTTGGGCGGTTACAGCGTTCTATTGATCAGGCTACCCTTGCCGGTGTGCACTGGTATGCGGCACAGGCAGCGGGGTTACTAAAAAGATGCGGTAAACAACGTGATACTGTTCGATCTGAAGATACCGACAACAACAGCAGTACATGGCTTGCGGATCTGTTAAAGCGCTCCGTCGACTGGCAAGCCCAGTTACAAAAAATCGATCAATTATGTGTAAAGCACAGCAGGGACCGATCTGCACCAGTATCAGATGACACTCGTGTAGTGTGGTTTGTAACTGCCAGCTCACTAAGTATTGAAATACAGGCGCGGCAACAAAAGAAAACTCCCCAGGGGGCGTGGAGCAAGGGTCGTAAGCTTGAACTGTTTGACTTGTTAAATAACTATACCCAACTGGATACATTGTGTGAAAGTGATCGGCAGTTGTGTAGTGCGATTGATCGTCTGCCAGATTCTGAAATTACGCAAAAAAAAGATTCCAGGGTGGAGGTGGCAGATTTAACTTTGCTCAATGCATTGATTGTTCATCCGAGAATATATCGTGTACAAAAAGATGAAAGCCTGCCTCCGCTACCTTGCACAATAGAACTGGCGCAACCACATCTGGAGGTGTTACGAAATCAGCTGAGCAGTTCTGCCACGGTGCGAATGGCACCTTTCCCAGGGGCTGCGTCGCAGCACAGTAAACACTGGCAAATAGACTGGGTAAAGCCCGATTGTCTGCGGGTTACTACTTACAAAAACGGATTGATTGATGTTGCCCTGGCATTATCTGAAGCCGGAATGCTGGTGCCGGAAAACGGTTTGCAACAACTACAAAAAACTATGCCGTCATTGTCCTCATTGTTACCTGCCTATTCCGACAGTGAGATCCCAGGTACAAGAAGTTTGATCAGTAGGGAGCCTGACAATACTCTGCACTTTCGATTGTCCAAAACGGATGACGAACTACACATAGCACTCTGCTCGTATCCATTCGGTGAGCAGGGTCCATTGGTAATTCCCGGTGTTGTAAGTCAGCAATGCGGCGGTGAGGTTATCGATGAAAATACTCAACATGAAACTATGATTGCAAGTATTGATGACGCTATGTACAAGCTCTGCCGTAATCTGCAGGCAGAGAAAAATAGTGCTAATGAAATTTTGGAAAAACTTCCTGTACCGGAGAGTGCTGGCATATTGTCATGGAAAACACAGACGGCATCTGAAGCGTTTGAGTTTATATCCGCTTTGCAGCAAGTAACAGATAAGCAATCACAAAGTGATATACAAGTGCACTGGGTATCAGGCGATGCACTGGAAATATCGGGTCCGATTGACTGCTCTGATATGCATATTGATATTAGCGGCAGCTTTGACTGGATATATCTCGATGGAGAGCTACATATTGAGGCGGAAAAGCGAATTGATATTGGTGTGTTATTTGAATTGCTGGATGACGATCATGGTCGCTATGTACAGGTAGAAAGCACGAAAGTGGTAATGCTTAGCGACGAACTGCACCGTAAGCTGTGTAGCCTGCGCAGTATCAGTAATGCGGGCCGCGTACATCCTTTAGCGACTGCGGTGTTGCAGGAATCCATCACGGGGATGGTAGTCACTGGTGATACCAGATGGCGTGATCGACTTCAGCGCCTGAGTGAAGCGGAATCTTTAGAGCCTTTGCCACCTGAAAATCTAGCCGCCGTCCTTAGGGACTACCAGCTGGAGGGTTTCCAGTGGATGATACGTCTTGCTCACTGGGGTGCCGGTGCCTGTCTTGCAGATGACATGGGCCTCGGCAAAACCTTTCAGGCCATTGCTGTTGTGCTCTATCGCGCTGGCGAAGGTCCGACACTAATTGCTGCACCCACTTCTGTGTGCGCTAACTGGATAAGCGAGTTCCAGCGCTTTGCGCCGTCTTTAAATGTTAAACAGCTGGCTGACCGTAATCGGGAATCAATGCTCGATAGTGTTGGTGCGGGAGATGTAATTGTTTGTAGTTATGGTGTTTTACAAAACGAAATTGAAACAATTTCTGAAAAACACTGGGCAACAATTGTCGCTGACGAAGCTCAGTCATTTAAAAATACTAACACCTATCGTTCAGATGCAATGATGATGCTGAAATCGGATTTCCGCCTTATCACTACAGGCACGCCAATTGAAAATCGCCTTGAAGAGTTGTGGAATCTGTTTCGATTTGTCAATCCTGAACTACTCGGTTCACGAGAGCGTTTTAAAAACCGGTTTGCTAACCCTATTGAAAATTCAAATGATGAGGCCGCGCGTGAACAACTTAAGGCATTGGTGCGGCCATTCATTCTAAGGCGGCTTAAAAGCGAAGTTCTGACAGAATTGCCGTCGCGTACTGAAATTACTCAATTGGTTGAACTTGAACCAGATGAACGCGATTTCTACGAATCGCTTAGAGTCGATGCCAGTGAACGGTTAAAGCAGTTAGACAGCAGCAATCCGGAGCAACGCTTTCAGGTACTTGCCGAACTTACACGCTTGCGTCGTGCCTGCTGTCATCCGCGATTAGTAGCTGATGAACCATCTGTTGAGAGTGCCAAGTTGCGTGCCTTTGCGAAGCTGGTAGACGAGTTGCGATCCGGCGGACATCGCTGCCTGGTGTTTAGTCAGTTTGTCGGTCACCTGGCACTGATAAGAGAATACCTGGATAAGAAAAATATTTGCTATCAGTATCTTGATGGTTCTACCTCGGTAAAACGACGTCAGGTTGCTGTAGATAAATTTCAGGGAGGTGAAGGCGATTTGTTTTTGATTAGCTTAAAGGCCGGTAACTCGGGGCTAAACCTAACTGCTGCTGATTATGTAATTCACATGGATCCGTGGTGGAACCCTGCAGTGGAAGATCAGGCGTCTGATAGAGCATATCGTATGGGGCAGACACGTCCTGTGACTATTTATCGGCTTATTATTAAAAATTCGATCGAAGAAAAAATTGTCAGGCTACATAGCCAAAAGCGCGAACTTTCGGATGGTCTGCTCGCTGGTACCGACACGGGATTCCAGCTGTCTGTGGACGCTTTGATGGAACTTGTGGAGCCTGAACGCCAGGAGTAACCGCGCACAGGATATGAACCAGATAGATCGAAAGATTTGGGTTGCATGTGCACTGATCGAGCGAATTGACTATCGATCGACGTAGGTCAGACTGAAGTTTGTTAATCTGCAGGTAAGATAGGTTTGTTGATATCTGTGTTCTTTATTCGATATTGATGTGAAGAGTTTTTAGATCAAGTGTCTGTATCTGGATAATGAAAGGAGAATGATCCTGGATTTTTATTGGCTGGTCCGTAACAAAGGTGTGCTGGTGACGTTGTACAGACAACCGTTGGTGTTAATAGCGGCTGTTAGCCTGCTTTCAGCCTGTACGTCTGCGCGGCAGTTTATGCCTACGCCAAATTTATACGCCACAGAAACTTCTTACGCTGAAGCGGCACCAGAGCTTAAGGAAAATAGCTCGGACTTTAACATTCTATATGTGACCGACCGACTCAATGAATCTGATGATCCGATGCGAGCCGTATACCTTGACAAGCGTTCTTCGGCTTTAGAGTTTGGCGAAGCGTCTATTGCTTTGAAACCTGCAATAGACTGGCAAACATTGTCCGATGCCAGTGACGGACAACGCCGTATTGATTCACTGTCTTACGGTGCTTCTAATGTTGTCCCACGTGGCCATTATCCCGATTCGCCTTATCTGTTTTCGATTGAAGATGGTCAGAGTGTTATTGATCCGGACACCCAGGCTAGTCTTGTTGAGGCAAAAGAGAAATTTGGTGGATTAATAAAGCAAAGGCTTGAGCAACAAAATAGCAATGAGGCGCTTATTTTCATTCATGGCTTTAACAACACCTTTGATCATGCGGCGCAAACACTTAGTGGGATCTGGCATTTTCTGCATAGAGAGCCGGTACCCATACTCTATAGCTGGCCGGCTGGTGCTGGTGGTATTCGCGGGTATTTTGTTGACAGCGAGTCCGGGGAATTTACTATTTTTCATCTTAAAGAAATGTTGCGTACTCTGTTTGAAATATCTGAGTTGGAAAAAATTCATATCATTGCCCACAGTAGAGGCGCTGATGCTATGACCAGTGCGCTTCGCGAGTTGATTATCGAGCAGCGTGGCAACGGCCGCATAGATAAAAGTAAATTCAAGATCGCAAATCTGGTGTTGGCGGCCCCAGATCTTGACTATGGAATTATCAGACAACGGCTGATGGCTGAAGCATTTGCTACAGCTATAGGGCAGGTAACGGTCTACACCACCAGTACAGATAAGGCATTAACAATTTCACAAGCCCTGACGCGTACGATCCGATTTGGCCTTTTGGCTTCAGAAGATGTGGATACACGGGATCGTTCGATTCTTGAACGTGTTGGAAATGTTGATTTTATTCAGGCACAGGATGTCAAATCATTTACCGGTCACGACTACTTCGTTAGTAACCCGGCCGTTAGCGCTGATCTGTTAACCACGATAAAGCATGGTGCTAAAGCGGGAAGCGAGATGCGTCCTTTAATTCGTGAGGAAGGTATATTCTGGTTGTTGCCCAGCGGTTACTTGCAGTAGCGGTTAAAGAATTCGGTATTTGGGTCGCTATGATGCACGTACACTGATCTGACCTTCGGAGCAACAGAATGGGTAATCCTAAATCACAAGAAGATTTGTGGGAACAATTTTTAAAAGACGATGGAACTGTCCAAAAACCGAAAAAAGTATCAACTGATGGCACCGAGTGGACCGGAGAGTTTGATCGCCGTAAAAAACCACGTAACGAAGATAATCTGGCCAGCGATTTAAGTGATGCCAGCGATTTAAGTGAAAAACTAGGTGGCGACGCAGCTAACGACAGTCAGATTGATGGTAAGCCAGAATCGGAAGGTGACAAATAGCTCGTCACTACTTCCTCGACTGATCTGCCTCTGAGACCCGGTTGTCTTCGAGGCTTTGATTCTCTTTCTTAGGCCGTGCTACCTCTGGGAGTAAGGCAGCAGCTCTTCAACATCCAGTCGATAACCTGATTCTGCCAGATCGCTGGTGATAGTTTCGGCCCGAATTGTGCCGATTGCCCAGACAGGCTCGTACATACCGTTAAATTGCACTGCTTCACGAGCTTCTGCGTGGACTATCTGATTAGCAGGTGGAGGTGGTACGTGAATGCAAGCGCCAACATAGGGTACCAGCAGAAATTCTTTAATGAGCGCACTACCGTCGTATTCTAACGGTGTTATGTAGGCCGGTAGTTTTATCCGCTTGCCATCGAGTTCTGACACTACGGGCGCATAGGAAAGTTCTTCGGTAATGCGTGCGACCTCTGCATTTGATTCTTCACTGCCATCCATCAGTCGGTCAATTTCTTCCTGAGACATGGTGATGTACGGGTTTTCCGGTGGTACGAAATCATCCGGAACCAGATCCTGCCACCCGATTTCAGTAGCATCCGGCAGTGAAGCTGCCTGATCTTCATCTTTGGAGAATGACCACCAGGCCGAGTAGGCACTTACAGAAAACAAGGCAGCAGCCATCACCACACCTGTGAAAAAAGACTTTCTGGTTATCATTGTATAATTCTCATGTTAAACGATGATCTTACAGCCATTACGAATCTTATAATCTTTGTGACAATCCGTCTGCAAGCGATTTTCGATACGCCTGCAATGCCGGCAGTGTACCTGCGAGCAAACCTGCCACTGCAATTGCAACTAAAATCTTCAGATCCGAGCCATCTGGCAACCCGGGGCTGATTGAAAGTCCGAATCTCTGTTGCAGGAAAATCGAACCAATACTCGTCAGTATGTAATGTAGTAGCAGGCCTACTACGATGCCACCGAGTGTTAACACGGTTGATTCTATGCACAGCAGTAAAAAAACGTGAGCTGGTCGTGCTCCTGATGCCCGCAATACTGCCATTTCACGCCGCCGTTCGTTCAATCCCGCCAGCAGCACCGAGATCAAATTCACTAACCCGGCAACGACCACACAGATGGATACTATCAGCAGTGCTATTTCTGCGACACTGACAAGGCCCCAGAGTTCCTGCAGTGCCACGCCCGGAATGACCGCCAACAGCGGTTCAGCCCGATAGGTATTGATCGCGCGTTGTTCGCGAAACACCGCCGCACGGGAGTTCAGACCGGCCAAAAGAGCGGTTACAGCTGCTGGTTTCAGGTCCATCTTGCGAATGGTATCGGCCGGTGTGCCTGCACCCTTTACGGCGGCCCCGTTGCGCCAGTCGACATGCATGGCTTCGATTCCCTGCAAACTGACGTGAATTGCGCGGTCAACCGGCGTGCCTGTGGCCTGCAGTATGCCGCTCACTCTGAAGGGTTGTTTGTCATGCTCAACCAATCCCACCTTGCCGGTACCGTGGGCGACGACGATGCTTTGGTCAATTACATAGCCTAATTCTGCCGCTACTTCGCTGCCCAGCACGGCGTCAAATACGTCGTCAAATAATTCACCTTCAGCAAGTGACAGCGATCGTTTGTCTGCGTAGCGGTAGTGGGTGAAGTAGTCCTGAGTGGTGCCAAGTACCCGATAACCAGCATGAGAATCACCCAGTGAAATTGGTATAAGCCAGTCTATGGATTTTCGTTGTCGAATCTCTTCTACGGTTTCCCAGCTGATGTTGTTGGTGGCGTTGCCGATGCGAAAAACTGAGTACAACAGTAGTTGCACAGATCCACTGCGGGCTCCAATAATAAGATCTGTACCTGAGACTGTCTGGGTGAAGCTATTACGCGCGTCACGTCTTATTTTTTCAACTGTCAGAATAAGCGCCACACTCATTGAGATAGCCAGCAACGCCAACAGTGCTGTTGGCCAGCGATTACAGATACTTTTCCAGGCAAGGCCAATCATGCCATTGAGTCTTGCAAAGTTGAGCCCGGTAAATTATGGCTACTTGCAGCGTCGTTGATTTCTCGAAGATCAATACGTCGATCAAAAGCATTACCAAGAGTAGCGTCATGGCTAACGAACAACAGTGTGCAGCCAGCTGCTTCAACCTCGGCAAAAAGCAGGTCAAGAAATGCCTGTCGGGTATCGCTGTCCAGAGCCGATGTGGGCTCATCCGCAATAATAAGTGACGGCCGTCCGATTAGTGCTCTGGCAACTGCGACTCGTTGCTGTTGCCCGACACTTAGTTTGTTAACTGCTTGATCCTGTATGTCCTCTGGTGACAGTTGCATTGAACGCAGCAATCGATTGGCTTCAGAGGTTAAGGTGTTTCCCTGTTGGCGCGCTCGCCTGCGCCGGATTCGTGAGAATTTGCAGGGCAACTGGATATTTTCCTGCACGGACAGAAATGGCAATAAGTTAAATTGCTGGAATACAAGACCGATGCGGTCAACTCGAAACTGATCTCTTTTTCCACCACGAAGCGTATTGAGCGCCACGCCGTCAACCACAATACTGCCGGCTTGTGGTGTTAGTACCGCGGCAATCAGACTAAGCAGCGTCGTTTTTCCAGATCCGGAGCGGCCTTGCAAAAACACACGCTCGCCCTTCGCAACACTGAACTCTCGAATTGAGAGTACAGGTTGCGAAGTACCTGGCCACGTAAAGCGCACGTCATCCAGCTGCAGAGTCTGATGCGCTTTGTCAGTCATTTAAAATCACTAAACGGTACAAATAGCCATGTTGCAGGCTTATTGAACTTGCGTGATGTCAACCACCGATTCTGACTGACCCAGTTCCGCAGCGGCTTGTCCGCCCGGACCAATTAACTGCACGTCAAGATCTTCGAAACCAGACCAGCGCTTCAGAAACGTGACGTCGATTGCCGCCAGTTGGTTCACATCTGTGCAATTGAATGTATAGGTTGCCAGAACTTCAGCGTGTGTACCTTCATCAGCGTGGTCGTCGTGATCGCCATGGGCATGATCGTCATCTTTGTTGTGATCATCGCCATGAGCGTCTTCGTCGTGGTGGTCATCTTTGTCATGATCATCGTCATGTGCATGTTCATCATCGCCGGATGCCATCCCACTTTCTACTGTTGCGTCCCCGGCGACACAACCACCCCCGTCGAAAGAAAAAAGCTGCTCCGGCTGATTGAGCAATGCCATGGCATTGTCGACCAGATCATGTTGTTCGTCGGTACTGGGTGCGTGTTCGAAACCGACGAGATTGTCCCATGGGGATTCCAGTTCGAGAAATACCTGGCCGTCGTCAACGGCAATATTCAAAAAGGCGGCACCGTGTTCATGGCTGCCAAGTTCACGCTCAGTTTGGGCGCTGGCGAGTGTCGATAAGCTCGCCGTTAAAAGGGCGAGTGTGGTGCTAAGTCGCATTGGAGTTTCCTGTCTGATTTTGTTTGGCGTCGTGATACAGACGCCGCTGGTGTTTGGAGAGTTCAGTCAGGAATGTTGTGGGGGTGCTCTTATGTGCAGTGCACCGGGAGTTTCACGGGCGAGTTGAATAACTGCGTAGCTGGTTGATTTAGCAATACGCGGAATACTGCATTTCATTAACTGGCTACTTACTGCACCATCCAGATTCAGCAATGCGTGGTAGATAGCGCAGCTGCTGTCAGTGTTTTTTTCTCCGGTTTTCTGGTCGAGCTGGTGATTCGGATCTGTGTTCGCTATGTGCCGGACAGCATTGTGATTGTGAGCAATGTTTTGGTGAGAATGGCCGGAGTGATCGTGGCCCTCGCCGCTGTGATGATCGATACCACAGTCGATAGAAGTAGTGCGATTGCTGCCTTCGCAATCGTCGGCGTGCAGGTGCCCGACCAGATGCACATTGGCAACCAGCTGGCCATAACACAGTGCCACAATGAGCAGGGCATGAATGTATTTTCTGCTTTTCACAAAAATAGTATAGCTGTTGGCGATTTGTACTGCCAGATTAATAGACCAGTTAATCAACTAAGGTAAGCTGATTATTTGTCAGGGTATTCTGCACCGCTGTGCACTTGCTACCTGCGACAGATACCTCCTGCAGCATGAGTTGGAATAATTAAGGAAACAGGCGCTCGCCGCTCGCACCGCCAGTGATTTTTGGAAACCAGACGGCATCTGTTCTCTGCCAGCACGAAACAGAGCCTGTACTTCTCCACATTGCTTTGGCGACTGAAGCTGTGGCAAGTCTGCCTGGTGTTTCCTGCACTGGCTACTACCTGGATCATTTTGCACGATCACCGGTGCAGAGTTTCTGCTGTATTTTTTAGTGACTTTTTAGTTTTCGGGTTTCAAACACGTTGATGATTCGCTGTGTGTGCATTGCGTGTTTGTACGGGTCAGGTGCTTCTGATCAATGTTCCATGGTTTCTGTAGAACACCTGGTTTGGAATATCCAATAAGCCATAATAAATACAAAGCATAACAACCTGTTATCTACCAAAAGAGTTTTAGTGTGCTACCCCACAAGCGGGACAGGAAGAAATGAAGTAAGTGTTAAAAATCGTGTATTGCCGCCGATTTGTAGATCACCCAGGGAAGGTCATCGAGATAGACATCGAAGTAGTTTGACTTCAACTTATACCGTGCCCACATGACTAATTTGCTAAATAAAAAAAAGAGCATTCTTGTTTTAGGCTCTGCACTTGGCGCATTGATATTGTGGTTGAGTGTTAGCTTTTTATGGGTTGCTCACTCTGAAAAGCAGGATACAGATTTCCTTAAAAACTACGCAGCAACTGAAAAGGTGCTTAGAAATGCTTCTATTCGTATTGCCGAAGAACGCAGTGCATCCTATTGGCTTTTCGGTTTGGAGGGGTTATTCAACCCGGAGGAACTGCTTAACAGACCACGCGCACAGCTGGATGCAGCGATCGAAGAAGTCTACGAGCAGTATCGTGCTGTATCGTCGCTCCCGGCATATGGCGATAATCTAAGATTCCATAGAACTCACATACAGAGGTTGGTTCGCGAACTACAGGCGGGTGTTAAACAGCTCGAGGCGGAACGCGACACAATAGTACGTAATCTCAACATGCCTTTAGTTATGCGTGATGCGACTCTTCCGACCGATGTGTTGGATAACTATAGAGATTTAATCGAACAGATCGAGTTGCTTCGGTATGCCACTACTTATACCTCACCGAAGCAGTCACATGCCACACAAAACCTGTTTGCCATCTCCAATGCGGCGTGGAACATTCGTTTGTCGAATTCTTTGCTCACAGCGTTATTTGAAGGTTATCTGACGACCGGTGCCATGGCGAGAGGTCAGGCTCTAATGCGTGTCAATAAACATCTCAACAATTTAAAAGAAAATATAAATACCATTAGAAGAATTGATTCTTTTGCTAATGTCGACTCTGATCTGAATGCTATGGCAGGAGACTTAGAAGAATGGTACGGAGATTTCTATGAAAAACCGGTACACGATATATCTATCGCAATGGCAGACAATTTACCAGCGGGCTATAGCAGCTTTGACTGGAAAGAAATTTCTGATGAAATGTCAGCTTACTCTGAAAAGTTGTTAAATCTTATCGAAAATATTACTGCACATAACCTGGAGCTCGCAGGAAAAAAAGCCAAAAGAGGTATTCTGATTGACGTTGTTCTGGTGCTGCTTTGTGTGAGCCTGTTATGTTTTGCTTACTGGGTTGTTGGGCGAGTGCATTACCAGGCGACTCACGATGTACTAACAAATCTGCCGAATAGAAGAAGCTTCGTGGAGTACTGTCTGGATGTATTTGATCGAGGGGCCGGTAAAAATATTGCCTTGATCAAAGTAGATCTGACTAATTTTAGATTCATCAATGATGTATTTGGCCAAAGTGTTGGGGATAAGCTACTGCAAGAGGTAGCGGACAAGCTCTCTTCATTGGTCAGTAGTCCACATATCGTCGCACGACTTGGTGGCGATGAGTTTGCTGTTGTGGTCGAGAACACGACCAACAAGGCAAATGCAGCACAAATTGCAAAAAGGCTGAATGAGATGGTATCCGGCCAGTACCAGGTTGATGGTCAAACAATATGTATAAAAACGTCCATCGGGCTGGCGTGTTTTCCTGATGACGCGCAAGTCAGTGAGGAGCTTGTCAAAGCTGCTGATCTTGCATTGCAGGAATCTAAGCAGACTGGTCCGGGCACTGTAACTCAGTATAGCGCCGTAATCGCTGATGCTTTTATTCAGCGGCAGCAAATAGAAACTGAGCTGGGATTCGCACTGGAGCGAAACGAATTTGAACTGCACTATCAGCCGCAGTTCGATCTGGGTAAGCAGGTTGTTGAGGGAGTAGAGGCGTTAATCCGCTGGCGTCACCCTGAAAAGGGTTTGGTCTCACCATTTAACTTTATTCCTGTCGCGGAAGAAGCCGGTATGCTACCGGCAATTGGCGAGTGGGTTATAAAAGAGGCAATTCGCCAGTCTGTTGTCTGGAAAGAAGAACAGGATCTGCATCTTCGAATGTCAGTCAACGTGTCTGCGCATCAGTTTATCGACGGTGATATTGTCGATGTTATACAAAGTACACTAAAGACGTCCGGCCTGGAGCCGCGGTATTTTGAAATAGAAATTACCGAGTCAGTGGCAATGTTTGATGTTGGCTCAGTGATTGATAAACTCAACAAATTGCACAACACTGGTGTTCGCATAGCGCTTGATGATTTTGGTACCGGTTATTCATCATTGAGTTATCTACGCGACCTTCCTCTGGATACGCTGAAAATTGATCGCTCTTTTGTCGCAGAGATTGACGACGGGTGCCATACTCAGAAGCTGCTGCTTGAAAGTATCGCCTCTATGGCTAAGCAGCTAAAACTTACTACGGTGGCGGAGGGTGTTGAGACAACCAGTCAACTCCAGCAAGTTAGTGCCCTGGGTATCGATACAGTCCAGGGGTATTATTATTCCAAACCTGTGCCGGCTGAGGATTTGCCGGGTGATGTTAAAGCAATAGATGCCACTTATGCCCTCGAACAGGCGGCGTAACTTGCCAGTAAGGCAGGCCCCGGCTTTAGTACATTCTGGTTACCTGAGTTGTTAGAACCAATCTACGAGCGACAAGCGCTCGAGCAGCCTTTATGATGTCCGTTACCTTATCGGTTGGATAAATCATGAGCGACAACAGCCAGCAGACGACCAATGGACTTTATATTGAAGTGACTGGTGCCGGGTTGCCTGAAGTAGACGGCCTGTATGTTCCGTCGACGGAGCCTGCAAAAGAATCGGAGTCGGGCACTCTATCGAGTCTCGGTTATTGGAACGGCAGAATGGCATGGGATCGGGCTGATGGAAAATCCGCAAGAAGCCCTGCCATTTCTTACTCAAATAGTTATAAGTCATGGCGTATCTGCAGGCTTGATGGTCATCTTGCCTATGACAATACCTGTGACGATGAACTGCCACCAACGGATACGCAGTGGCACGTATATAAAAAAGGGGTGGCACCTGCCCCGAGTGTCGTAATTCATCATTGCGATCCGCGTGAAAAGTGTCCGTTGCAAACAGTGGTATTTGTGGTCGGTGGTCCCGGTAGTGGCAAAGGCACCATGTGCGAACTGGCGGCCGAACAACTGGGCTGGGTACATCTGTCTACGGGTGAACTGCTGAGAGCCGAGCTTGAAAAAGGCGGCTCAAGGGCCGCTGTCATTGATCAGCACATTACTGATGGTGAGCTGGTGCCCAATGAAATAATTGTCACGCTGCTTAAAGATGAGATGGAAAAGCAAACCAGAACCAAAGGTAAACGCAATTTTTTGCTGGACGGATTCCCAAGATCACTTAACAACATGGAGGGTTGGTACGAAATTTTTGGCCGACAATCAACACTCCCGACAATGTTCTACTTTGAGTGTCCGTATGAGGAATTAAAAAAACGTATTCTGGCGCGTGGAAAATTCTCTGGCAGAAGTGACGACAACGTCGAGAGTTTGAAATTACGTTTTGATACCTACAAGGCAGAGACGTTGCCCACTGTTGATTTTTTTAAAAATCAAAACAAATGTATTGAAATCGATAGCGGTCGGGATCGTGAATCGGTTTACAGAGATGTTGTTAATAGTCTTGCGGAACACACGGAACAACAATACATTGATAAACCGCTGTCTGAGAGAGCGGAAGTTCTGCTAGGCTTGCGATCGCGACCGAAACAATAATTTACGGAACATTCTCTTTCCCGAGTGCATGGGTAAAAGGTTGTTTTAGCGATGCCAATCACTAGTTCTTCCTGATTGCAGCACAGACAGTCTTTACAGTTTGGAACGGGTTGTGTTACGTTCTAGGTCCCATTGGCAACTTAAAAAAGGAGGTGATCAAATGTCTAGTGTTTTTCAACGGGCTGATCAGTCCCTCAGTTGTATGGGTTCGGGAGCATCATTAGGTTAAATGTGTGATGCGGTATCGGTATAGTTTTTACTGGTACCCGGACCGGCTGATTACTCGGCCAGGAAACACGGGCCACTCTCTATGAGTGGCCTTTTTCTTTTTAAGCCCAAAATAAACTCTCATCTCGGCTAGCCATACGCTATGAATCTGGAAGCTCTCTTTAATCTACGCGAACGCACCGTACTGATAACCGGCGGATCTCGCGGTATTGGCAAGATGATTCTGGATGGATATCTATCTGCCGGATGCAGGCGCATTTATATAAGTGCTCGAAAGGAACATCAGATAAATGCGACTGTCGATGAATTTGGTGATCGAGTGATTGGTATACCGGCTGATCTTTCAACCGTTGAAGGGTGCCAATATCTTGCAGATCAAATAGA
This sequence comes from uncultured Granulosicoccaceae bacterium, assembly GCA_964388065.1. Classification (GTDB taxonomy): domain Bacteria; phylum Pseudomonadota; class Gammaproteobacteria; order Granulosicoccales; family Granulosicoccaceae. The sequence goes on along the minus strand of CAYLZS010000096.1, from coordinate 5,747 downwards.
TGAAAAAGAAGACAAGCTCGATATTCTGATTAACAATGCCGGTGCTGCGTGGGGAGAGGATTTCGCCAGTCACTCCGAAGCGGGGTGGGATAAAACCATAGATCTAAACGTGAAAGGTCTTTTTTTTCTTACTCAGGCACTTTATCCGTTGCTTAAAAATGCTGCGACCTTTGAGCGCCCGGCCAAAGTAATTAACATTGCCTCTATAGACGGATTAAAAATAAACCCCTGGCAGACATACAGTTACCAGGCGTCCAAAGCAGCAGTAATACAACTCACCAGACGAGTCGCAGCTGAATTGATAAAAGACAATATTCAGGTTACCGGGATTGCCCCCGGCGCATTCCAGTCTGACATGAACAAAGCAGCGCGTGATCACGTGGAAGCGGTTGGAAAAAATATACCTTTTCCGCGTGTTGGTACGCCTGAAGATATCGCCGGTGTGGCAATTTTTCTGGCTTCCAGAGCGGGAGATTACATGGTCGGTGAAACAGTGGTATGTGATGGTGGTATTGTGAATTCATCGCTACCAGGCAACAGTATTGATAGTGTCTAAAACCTAATTTTTCAGCCTTATACCAGCTCTATAGATATAGAGAAATACGGTCAGTAGTATTTTTTAATCCGCCCGAATTGAACTTCAGTGCGTATTAAACCACCCAGCACAGCCCCGCCTTCGTCTTCGGTTAACCAGCTTACACTCGGCCAGAGTTCATAGTGAAGCCAGGGTCTGAAAATATTTTTTCGATACCTAATTCTGAATGTATGGCCATCGTAGTGACTTGACCCTTCCTCAGGTGAAGTGCTGTAGCCTGCTAAAACTTCGATCGCCAATAAAGAATTATGTTTGAGCTGATTGTAATAACCTATGGTTTGATCTATTCGAGCGCCATCCTGAATGTCTTCCCAGTTAATACTGCTTGAAGAACGGAAGATAGCTGATTCGTTAAATTCTATTGTGCGCCAGAAATCGAAGGTAAGTCGATTGCTGTAACCCGATATGGCGTAGAAACGTAGATCGTTCTTAAGGTCAAAAGACCAGCCGTCTACACTCCGGTGTTTGTTAGATACGCGAAGTCTTGCGAAAGATTGAAAACGCTGATCGAATCGTCGAGCACCAACATCCACATTGAAGCGTGTGTTGCTGGTTGCATTTCTTATGAATCTGAAAGCGAGTGATACTGCTTCGTCTGTTTCTTCCGGAGAGGGATTCTCGACTGATGCGTTTGAATCATCGTCTTCATCATCTATATCCAGCAAGAGTCGAAAGCGTTGCTCACTGCGTGGCAGTACCAGTCTTAATTTGAACTTTGTTTTGGTGGTAAACGAACTGTTGGGTGGGTTGGAGAAATCCAGTCGCACAGTAGCACGGGTAGGGTTGACGCGCTCACCGGAGACACCTGCAGCAAAGAAGCTGTCGAGCTCAGATGCAAAATCGTTCAGCAATTCGCTGACGCCCTGGTGCATTTGATCGCCGAAAGTCCTGGGTTTTTCTTTCACCACAAAGTTGATGCTGGGTTGGTCAGGTAACTGGATTTGGGCTCGGAGCGCTGTAGGCAGTATCAGACAGGCGACGCTCAAAACAGCCACTACACAACGCGCAACACTCATTAAAGAGTAACTGCAGGTGCACAATTTTTGTATGAAAAGTGGTTCGCGCATATCGGACAGTAATCGGAAATACTCGAGCTGATTTGCCAGCTTGCCAGAGGGTTAAAAGTTACAACGGGGAGGTTAGCGGCAACCTGGAAGTCTTTTGCAATTGGAATCAAAGACTTGTGAACACGGTGGTAAACTGATTTGCGATTGCAGCGTGTGCTTGATTCTCGGTCAAAAGTTCAGGCGGAATGTTTGCGCTTCAGCTTGGTCAATATTATGCCGCTATGAACTATAAGGAACGCTATGGTTCCTTTGTATAAAGGTCAATCAAATGTCTTTAAAAGTTGTCATTCTCGCAGCAGGTAAAGGTACGCGAATGAAGTCGGCGATGCCGAAGGTACTTCATTGTGTCGCCGAGAAACCAATGGTCGAACACGTTGTCGACGCGGCAGGATCGCTGGGTGCTGAGAAAACCGTTCTGGTCATTGGTCATGGTGCGGATCAGGTTAAATCCACGGTGACACGCGACGTTGACTACGTTGAGCAGACAGAACAGTTAGGTACGGGTCATGCGGTCCAGCAAGCATTGCCACTGCTTGAACCAAACGACACTGTATTGATTGGTTATGGCGATGTACCACTGACAAAGCCTGAAACTTTTAAACAACTGATCGATGACGTCACAGAAAGCAATATCGCACTGCTGACTGTCATCATGGAAGATCCCACAGGTTACGGGCGGATTATTCGCGATGACGCCGGTAACGTGAAAGGTATTGTTGAACAGAAAGACGCAACTGAAGAGCAGTTGCAGGTTAATGAAGGCAATACCGGTATACTTGCAGCGCGTGCTTCTGTACTGGCTGAATTGCTGGGCCGCATTGATAACAAAAATGCACAGCAGGAATACTACCTGACCGACATTTTTGCACTCGCTGTTGAACAGGGCCTGTCTATAAGCACACACCATCCGGATCACGAATGGGAAACTGCTGGTGTGAACAGCCGCCTGCAGCTTGCCGAGCTTGAAAGAATCTACCAGCTCAACCAAGCGGATAAATTAATGACAGCCGGTGTGACGCTCAGAGATCCGGCGCGCATTGACGTACGTGGCAATCTCACCGTAGGACAAGACAGCATCATAGATGTCAATTGTGTCTTTGAAGGCGATGTGACAATCGGTGAAAATGTCAGCATTGGTCAAAATTGTCTGATTAGCAATGCCACAATTGCTGCAGGTACTGTTATCAAGGCAAACACCGTTGTCGAAGACAGCGCAGTTGGTGAAAACTGCACGCTTGGGCCATTTGCCCGACTGCGACCGGGTGCAGAGCTTGCAGAGCAGGTTCATATTGGCAATTTTGTAGAAATTAAAAAATCAACGATCAGTAAAGGCAGCAAGGTAAACCACCTTTCCTATGTTGGTGACAGCACAGTGGGTGAGGGCGTTAACATTGGTGCCGGTACAATCACCTGTAATTATGATGGTGCGAATAAACACCAGACCATCATTGAAGATGGTGTGTTCATCGGGTCCTGCACCCAGCTGGTTGCACCGGTAAAGGTTGGTAAGAATGCCGTCGTTGGAGCAGGATCAACGATTACCAAAGAAGTGGCATCAAATCAGCTGGCATTTACACGTGCACAGCTTAAAACCGTTGAAAACTGGCCGCGGCCGACCAAAAAAGCTAAATAGCCAGGCCGACAGTCTATTTCAGAAGTAAAACAAGAGTAGTTTTTGCCGTTATAGCGTTAACTATTGGCATAACCAAACCGGAAATATAAATCATGTGTGGAATTATAGCAGCATACGCACAGCGCAATGTGACCCCCATATTGCTCGAAGGCCTGCGCCGTATGGAGTACCGTGGTTACGATTCAGCCGGTATTGCCGTCCTCGACAAAGAATACAATATTCACCGTACCAGGGCGCTGGGCAAGGTTGCAGCGCTGGCTGACAAGCTTGAAAAAGCACCAATGGATAGTGGTATTGGAATCGCGCACACACGCTGGGCGACCCATGGCGAGCCTTCCGAGGCAAATGCACACCCACACAACTCAACAGAACAGTTTTCAGTAGTACATAACGGTATCATTGAAAATCATGAAGCGCTTCGTGGAGAACTTAAAACTGCAGGCTATGAGTTTACCTCACAGACTGATACTGAAGTCATCGTTCATCTGATACACAATGAAGTGAATAAAGCCGGCGGTGATTATCTTAAAGGTGTAAACAATGCGGTGGCGCAGCTAGATGGTGCGTACGCAATAGCAGTTTTGAATACCGAAATGCCGGATCGCTTGATTGCGGTTCGAAAAGGCAGTCCATTGCTGGTAGGTATAGGCATTGGAGAGTACTTTCTTGCATCAGATACAGCGGCGCTTATTCCTGTTACTCAGGAATTTATCTATCTTGAAGATGGAGATATGGTAGACATTTGCGAAGGCAAGTTGATTATCATGGATGAAAGCGGTGCTGAAGTTAAGCGACCAATAAAAACATCTTCACTGACTGCCAGTGCCACAGACAAAGGTCCGTACAAGCACTACATGCTGAAAGAGATTTACGAACAGCCAAATGCTGTTCGTGCCACGCTGCAAGACAGAATCACTGAAGAGCAGCTGTTGCTAAATGGTTTTGGCGATCTCGATATTAACGTATTAAAACGCGCCAAAGCGATTCACATAGTTGCCTGTGGTACAAGCTACCACGCCGGTATGACATCCAAGTATTGGTTTGAAGAGTACACCAACACACCAACTTCGGTAGAGATAGCAAGTGAGTATCGTTACCGTGAAGTGGCGGTTCCGGAAGATACTCTGTACATCACGCTTTCACAATCAGGTGAAACAGCGGATTCACTGGCGGCACTTGACGAAGTGAAAAAATCAGGCTTGTATCTTGGAACGCTGGCAATATGTAATGTGCCGGAGAGTACGCTTACCCGTGAAGCAGACGCCACACTTTTAACCAAAGCTGGTCCTGAGATTGGCGTTGCGTCAACCAAAGCATTCACCACTCAATTGGTTGCCTTGCAGTTGATAGCACTGACTATTGGTAAGGCGAAGGAAGCTCAAACAGAAGCTGAACGCGCTACTATTATCAAGGCACTCTATCATAGCCCGATCACCATGGAACGCCTGTTGATGGTTGACCGTACTATTGAGCACCTGGCGGAAGAGTTTGTTGAAAAAGACCATGCAATATTTTTAGGGCGTGGTCCATTATTTCCAATTGCACTGGAAGGTGCGTTAAAGCTTAAGGAAATATCCTACATACACGCTGAAGGTTATCCGGCTGGTGAGCTAAAGCACGGTCCGCTGGCGCTTATCGACAATGAAGTTCCTGTGGTTGCAATTGCACCAAACGATAGATTGCTTGAAAAATTAAAAGCTAATCTCGAGGAAGTTCGAACGCGCGGTGGTCAGTTATTTGTAATGACTGAAGAAGATACCGATATTGAGCCGGTAGACGGGCTTACTCTGGTGAAAATTCCGGGATGTCCTGATCCGGTAAAACCGTTACTCTTAACCGTTCCATTGCAATTGCTTTCGTATCATGTAGCTGTTATGCGAGGTACTGATGTCGATCAGCCTCGTAACCTTGCGAAGAGCGTGACGGTTGAATAGGTTGCATGTGAAGTAATTAAGAAGGCAGCAACAGACTACGCTGGGTAGCCTGTGCGGTGAGTTAAAAAAATAGGGTTACCATTTTAATTGAAAGGTTTGTGCTTTTATTAAAATCGGTAACCCTTGCTTTTTTCTAAGATTGCTTACACCCCATATATAAGAGCTGTATCTCTACAGCTCGGGATCTTCAGCCCAGAACCAGCGTCTCATTAACTCAAGGTCTTCCCATTCAAACAGCACATTTTTGCCAGATGTGTCTGTTGGGACAACTTTGCCATCCTTTTCTATAAAAACAGTGGTGACCGGTGGTGCCAGTCCACCGCCAGGGATTTCGCTTTTGCGATCTTCACGGGTCAAAGACTCACCGTCCATGCCGTATGGTCTGCCTTCCGTCATCGCAGTCAATGCGCTGACCTCAGCACCAGTGACCGGCTAACAAAGCAAAAGTGTCGGAATAATGGGGCAGATAGATTGCTGGAAAACGCTTTTTTTCTCCGGTAAATCAACCAGTTTCTCCC
>CAYLZS010000095.1:0-2468 GCA_964388065.1 uncultured Granulosicoccaceae bacterium | reverse complement strand
TACCTGTTCGGGTTACCTCACAGCGCATCTGATGCTTTTCAATTAGTGAGAAAACGTACTCGGGCGCGTTGCCAAATTGTTCTATAAACCGCGGGCCATACGTGTTGCCCAGCTTCTCCCTAACAAGCTGCGGCGGCAGCCACAGTGCTGCATTCACCAAACCACAATTGCGACCTGAACCGCCGAAACCGATTTGCTCTGCCTCAAGCACATGCGCATCCAATCCGCTCTGTGCACAATGCAACGCGGTGGAAAGACCGGTAAATCCACCACCAATAATCGCGACGTCAACGTTTGCGTCAGCGCGGAATGTGCCCTCACAGGCTGATTCTTCAGCAGAAACGTCCCACAGAGAGATTGGAGTATCGGTGGCCATATTCCGTATTCTATAAAACTATGGTTCAGGCCGAGGCTTTTTTCTGCCTATACCTTTTACCCGATAGTGATTCCCGTGACAGTTGTTCGAAGGCAGTTATGACCAGAGAAGTCACAAAGTCAATATGAGCATGCGCCGCCTTCTCGGCCTGTGCAGGTTTACTCTGGCAGATTGCTGCAACAATATCCTCGTGCTGCTGCTGTATCCCCTCAGCAACCTTGTCCATATTCATTAGCTCATGTCTGTTATATGAAATCGAGCTTCGATTAAGACTGTATAGCGCTGTCATCATATGAGTGAGCGTGCGATTGTGCGCCGCAAATGCAATTGTATGGTGCAACTCCATATCAAGTTCGGAGGCAAGTGTATTATTCTGAACTTCATCCGCAGCTTTGATTGCCTTGAGTATGCGCTTCAGTTCTGCACGATCCTCATCAGTTGCTCGCTGTGCAGCAAGCCGCGATGCAAAACCTTCATTTTCGCGACGATACTCCAGGTTATCGCGATTAGCATTCGCACTGCGATTAAAAAGAGCAACCAGCGCAGGAGACATGACTTCACCGCCGAGCTGCGCCACGTAGACACCATCATTGGCGACTATACGAACCAATTGACTGTCGGCCAACTGGCTCAGCGCTTCTCGAACCTTTGGTCGGGAGATCCCGAACTGTTCCGCCAACTCACGTTCACCGGGCAACAGTTCGCCCTCGTTCAATACACCTGACAAAATCAGATTTTCAATTTGCGAGACCGCTTCAGCCGATAGTGATTTGCTCTCGATCCGGTCAAAAAGACGGCCTGCTGTATTTTTCCGGCGCATAAGCCCCCTGAATCTATTATCTCCGGCTAAACCGGTCTTTCCGACAAAATATTTATCTGGTAAATTAACTTGACCGTTAAATCTGGTCAAGCTAATTTACCAATATTGGGGAATCAGAATTCGCCACTCACAATCCTGCTACTTACCGGAAACATAATCATTGAAACTCAAGCACTGCCACAATTTTCATGATTATCGCAACCTGGCAAAAAAGAGATTGCCCGGACCGATCTTCAACTACATTGACGGCGGTGCAGATGACGAGCTAACTCTGCGCCGCAATACCGAGGCGTTTGAGTCGGTAGATCTTGTACCTAATGTTTTGCGAGGTGTTGAGCAGGTTGACCTCTCAGTCGAGGTTATGGGGCAAAAACTTGACGTCCCTTTTTACTGTTCCCCAACTGCGCTGCAAAGACTGTTTCATCATCAGGGTGAAGAAGCTGTTGCTGCAGTCGCTGCACAGTTCGGCACTCTGTTTGGTGTATCGTCACTGGGAACAGCGTCACTGGAAGTACTGCGTAAAAGACACAGCAACCCGCAGGTGTATCAGTTCTATTTCCACAAAGACCGGGGCTTAAACTCTGCCATGCTGCAGCGCGCGAAGTCAGCCAATATCGATGTAATGATGTTGACAGTAGACAGCATAACCGGCGGTAACCGGGAGCGTGATCTGCGTACCGGCTTTTCTATTCCGATGAAGCTTAATCTCAAAGGCCTGTACGAATTTGTTTCCAAACCAGCGTGGGGTATTAACTACGTCACGCATGAAAAATTCAAACTGCCGCAATTGGACGAACACATAGATATGTCAGGTGGTGCCATGTCTATCGGTCGCTACTTCACAGAAATGCTGGACCCGACAATGAACTGGGACGATGTCGCATTGATGGTTAAGGAATGGGATGGACAGTTTTGCCTCAAAGGCATCATGTCTGTCGAAGACGCAAAGCGCGCCGCTGACATTGGCTGCACAGGTATCATTTTGTCCAACCATGGCGGTCGTCAGCTGGATGGTTCACGTACAGCGTTTGATCAGCTTGAAGAAATTGTAAATGCTGTGGGTGATCGAATAGATGTAATTATGGATGGCGGCATTCAACGCGGCACCCATATTCTCAAAGCGCTATCCCGTGGTGCAAAAGCTGTTGGCTTAGGTCGCTTTTATCTATACCCGTTAGCTGCCGCTGGACAGCCGGGAGTTGAACGTGCATTGACAAATCTACATGCCGAAGTACTGCGCGACATGCGCTTGATGGGTTGTCAATCGATCTC
>CAYLZS010000094.1:0-10352 GCA_964388065.1 uncultured Granulosicoccaceae bacterium | reverse complement strand
CCTGTAGTAATCCATTCTTATTCGCGTGCCCTCTTTAATGTTCTCAATTTGCACCAGTATACATTGACCGATGCGCAAGCGCCCCGTTGCAAATGGTATTTTACAAAAAAAGAGGGCCTGCTTGCGCAGGCCCGAGTATGGGGTGAGAACGTGACTGTGCAAAAACAGACCACGCACTGTATTTGTAGACTCTGTGCTGAAAAAAACAAGCGAATTGCCTGATAATTTGCTTAGAAAACCAGAAATATACTGATAGTTGCGCAAGTGCTATTTTATTGGCGACTTTTAGAGCCGCTGGCATAGAATTTTCCGGTTTTTCTATTCTCTGTTGTCGATTAAAACCAACGCATAGTGTCGTTGAATTGACGACGCTAACCGTGTTAGAGAAGGTCAGTGTTTACGAGCACTATTAACTGATGTCATTCAGGGCTGTTCAAAAAAGATGTATGGCGTCGAGTAGTCACTAAACTCGAAGTAGACTTTTTCGTCTTCACCATCACCGACTTTGCCATCCAGATTTTCATCCATAATGCCGTAACCAAAGCGGTACGGACGGTCAACATCGCGACTGGTACCGGTGGCGGTAGAGAGCTTGTCGATTTTCATAAATCGCTTTACCAGCTGGTTGCCAGAGTAGACTTCCAATACACCGTCGGTGCCAGTCCAGTTTTGCAGTGACCGACCGAGCTTGTTCTGGGATTCCTGGGTACATGCAGTCAATGCAATGGTGCCAGCTGCGCAAAAAGCAGCTAAAATTGATCTGTTGAACATCTTTGGGCTCCTATATAAATGTGGAATTTCACACGACAGGGTTGTTTACGGAATCTTGTATCCACGCTGCAAATACTGATTGGAATTCGGTAGCTGCAAACTAATACCCCTAATCTGCAACTATACCTCTAACAGGTCAGTCGAATGAAAAAAAACGAGTCAGGCACACAGTATGGCGTTAAGGTGACAATGCCCGGTGGTGACACAATGTCGGCTCCGCACTTGCTCGGAGATGACTGGCAAACAGTGCGCTGGTTTGATTCAGAAGAAGAGCGCGATGAAGCTATGGCAGATATGGAGCGGCAGCCACCTTATTACCGACGCGGTGATTCGCCGACAGTTCGATTGGAAAAAATAGACCAGTAGCATTACTGCAGCAGCGCGGCTGCATTTGAACTAAATTTTATGGGTTGTTTTTCGGGTAGTCGTACCAGAGCATAGAGGCGCAGTCGCGGTAGACGTCTTTCCAGTGCTCTATGTCGAGTTCGAAGCAAGCCATCGCACAGGTCGGCATTTGCAGGTTGGGCTGGCGACATAAAAAACTACCCAGTGAAGAGACTCCCGGATTGTGGCCAACAATCATGGCGACCGATATATGATCAGGCAGTGTGCCTATCGCTTGTTCAAGTGCCGGCAAAGGTGCTTCATAAATACTATCGGTGGTGAGTAACTGATCTTTGTTTAGACCGAGAGTGGACATTAACAGATCGGTTGTCTGCAGCGCACGTACTGCAGTGCTGGACAAAACAAGTTGAGGCAGCGTGCCGCGCGTGTGCAAGCGTTCGGCCATGATTGGTGTATCGCGCACACCGCGTTTATTCAGAGGTCGGTGAAAATCGCTCGGAGCGTCGCTGTCCCAGCTGGACTTGGCGTGGCGGGTTACGATCAGTTGTTTCATAACGCCCCTTTACGATGGCTGGTTTGTGCCTTTAGTTATAGCCTGTAGCCAGGACGAGTTGCAATAGCCTAAAGTGTGGACTTCACCGATCTAGCCTGCATTATTCATAAGGTGACCAGCAAAATTTAGTTTTACCCTGGCTTTGTAGAGTTTAGTGGTGATTTGAGAGGTTTCTTAAAATAACCGAGCGTCTATTCGATGCCACAGACAAATATCGCGTCACATCTCGCCCGATCCCCCTCGTCACGTGGCGGGCCACGTTCCTCGGGCGATCAAGCGACCTGTTTAGCGATATTGATTCTGGATGCCGAATCCTCATGAATAATGCAGGCTAGCCTGCCTCCCATCCAAATCAAAAGCGCAGTGCTTCACTGGTTGTTGTAAACTTCGCGCAGCATCAGATCATCAAACTGCAAGTCCCATGGAAATTAATCCAACAGTCAACAAAATCGAAGACCTTCGGCAGCGCGGCGATGCGCTGAGGGGGTACCTTTGACTTCGAAACCAAAAGCGAACGCCTCGATGAGGTCATGCGCGAGCTCGAAGACTCCGCTGTCTGGAATGAACCCGAGCGCGCGCAGCAGCTGGGCAAAGAGCGGGTAGCGCTGGAATCGATCGTAGGGTTGCTCAGCAACCTTGCCAGCGGTCTCGATGACTGCGCCGAACTGGTGCAGATGGCGGCAGAGGAAGATGATGAAGATACCCTCAATTCCGTCAACCAGGATCTCGAATCACTGGAAGCGCAAATAGCAACCCTTGAATTCAGACGCATGTTCAGCGGTGAGCAGGACGAAAACAGTGCGTTTGTTGATATCCAGTCCGGATCCGGTGGTACCGAAGCACAGGACTGGGCCGAGATGTTATTGCGCATGTATTTGCGCTGGGGTGAAGCGCAAGGCTTTAAAACAGAACTCATGGAAGCATCACCCGGTGATGTCGCAGGTATAAAGTCTGCGACTATTCGCTTTGAGGGCGAGTATGCCTTTGGCTGGTTGCGTACCGAGTCCGGTGTGCACCGACTAGTGAGGAAGTCACCGTTTGATTCGAGTAGTCGCAGACATACCTCATTTGCCGCAGTATTTGTGGCACCGGAAGTCGATGACTCGGTAGAGATAGACATCAATCCCGCAGATCTCAGAATAGATGTTTATCGTGCCTCGGGTGCGGGCGGGCAGCACGTTAACCGAACAGAATCTGCGGTGCGTATTACCCACACACCCACTAACGTGGTGGTGCAGTGTCAGAATGACCGCTCGCAGCACAAGAATAAAGATCAGGCGATGAAGCAGCTTAAAGCCAAGTTATATGAGCTTGAAATGCAAAAACGTCGTGGTGATCAGCAGGCACTTGAAGATTCCAAGTCTGATATCGGCTGGGGAAGTCAGATTCGTTCCTACGTGCTTGATCAGTCGCGCATCAAAGATTTACGCACCAATGTTGAAACCGGTAATACGCAGGCAGTACTGGATGGTGATCTCAACCAGTTTATTGAAGCGAGTCTTAAGAGTGGTCTGTAGCCACGCTTTAACATACAGACAGATGCGAACCAATAGAGAATATTAATAACGCATCAGTCCGCGTAACAGTAACCTAATATCACGGCCACACATTTACGGCCAAATTGTACGGTAATCTCATGTCAGATGATGAAAACAAACTGATTGCACAACGTCGCGAAAAGTTGACGGAACTGCGCAAACTCGGGCCGGCCTTCCCGAATGATTTCACACCCGCTGATTCTGCCGCTGCGCTGGTTGAAGAGCATGGACTGCGTGACAAAGACTTCTTCGAAGAGGAAACAGTAGCTGCTTCTGTTGCGGGTCGAATGATCTCCAAGCGCATCATGGGTAAAGCGAGCTTTTTCCAGCTGCAGGATACCGGCGGAAAAATCCAGGTGTTTGTGCAGATTGCAGGGATTGGTGAAGAGGCCTATGCAAGCTTTAAGCAGCTTGATATCGGCGATATTGTCGCCGTTGAGGGCAAGCTGTTTAAAACCAAAGTCGGTGAACTGACAGTCAAAGCAGACAGCATAAGGCTGCTGACTAAATCACTGCGTCCGCTACCTGAAAAATTTCATGGTATGACAGATACAGAGCAACGCTACCGGCAGCGCTACATCGATCTTATTGCCAATGAAGAAGTGCGTGAGACGTTTCGCCTGCGCGCATCCATTGTGCAATACATACGGCAGTTTTTTATTGATCGGAACTATATGGAAGTAGAAACACCGATGATGCAGGTTATTCCCGGTGGAGCTGCTGCCAAACCTTTTGTTACCCACCACAATGCACTGGATATGGATCTTTTTTTACGTATAGCACCCGAGTTGTATTTGAAAAGACTGGTAGTAGGTGGCTTTGATCGCGTGTTTGAGATAAACAGAAACTTCCGCAATGAAGGGCTTTCTACCCGGCACAATCCCGAGTTCACTATGCTTGAGTTTTATCAGGCGTATGCCACTTATACCGAGTTAATGGATTTAACTGAAGTGTTGTTGCGTGAGATCGCAGAAAACGTGATGGGTAGTACAACCATCGCTGCTGCAGACTCTGATATGACTTATGATTTCGAAAAACCCTTTGAGCGATTGACCATGGTAGAGGCCATCGCAAAATACAACCCGGATATCTATGAAGGCGATATGCATGATGTCGCTGTGTTTAAAACCATCGTTAAAAGTAAAGGTTTAAAAGTCGACAGCGCCTGGGGTCTTGGAAAAATGCAGACCGAACTGTTTGAATCAACTGTTGAGCATCAGTTGCTGGATCCGACATTTATTACAGCTTACCCTGCTGAAGTATCGCCGCTGGCACGCCGCAACGACGACAACCCACAAGTCACAGACCGGTTTGAATTCTTTGTTGGCGGGCGTGAAATCGCGAATGGTTTTTCCGAGTTAAATGATCCTGAAGATCAGGCCGAGCGATTCCGCCAGCAGGTGGAGAATCTTGCGGCAGGTGATGATGAAGCAATGCATTACGATCACGACTACGTGCGAGCTCTGGAAATCGGTCTGCCACCAACAGCGGGAGAGGGCATCGGTATTGACCGGCTGGTGATGATGTTTACCGGTGCCGCGTCAATTCGCGACGTGATTCTGTTTCCCCACATGCGCCCGGAAAGTAACTGATTTATAAAATATGCCGCAGGTGTGACCCGTACAAATCCCGACTGTCTACTACATTCCAGTATCAATCCGATAATTTTATGTTGGATTGAAAGCTGCATCGTAGGTGCAAACTTAATCGATCGGGTACGTAGTAGATGACCAGAAATGAGAGCGGTAAAGCTACCTTGCGCCATTTGCTTGGTGTTTGTTTTTTGACAGCGACGCTAACCGCGTGTGGTGGTTCTGGTGGCGGTTCGGGCGGTGGCTCTGGTCAGGATGCAGGAATCGCCGAAGCAGATACCGACCGACTGGAGTCAACTCCGGGTGCCGCGCTGGTTGACGACTGCTCGGTGGCAGGTATCAATCGCTGGGTGGATGAGCGCATGCGTGATACCTATATCTACTACGATCAGGTACCGGAAGTTAACCTCGATGACTACACCGATCCTGGTGCATTGCTGCGGGATCTTCGGGTATTACCGGATATCTACAGCACACTGGTTGATCAGGCTCGTGATGAAGAATTGATTGTCAACAGTAATGTCACCCGTTTTGGTTTTTGGTTGCAGCAGGCGTCTGATGGCAGGCAGCACTTTGCCAGTATCAGTGGTAACTCTCCGATGGAAGCCGCAGGTATAGAGCGCGGTGACGAGTTACAGGCGATTAATGGTATCGCCATTGATGACATTACCGATGATCTGTGGAACGAATTTGTTGTGGGTGAGCTCGGTGAAGAGTTGACCGCGACATTTACAGTAGCTTCCGCTTCTTCAGCGCCTGAAGATATTACTGTCACTAAAACTACTTATACCGAATCAACAGTTCCTGTGTTCGGTACGTTTGAAGAAACCAATAATCAGGTTGGGTTTCTGCAGGTTAATGCATTTCGTGCCACAACCTCAGATGAGCTGGATATTGCGGTGCAGTCTTTGGCGGATGCCGGTATTTCAGAGTTGATACTTGACCTGCGATACAACGGTGGTGGTTTTACCAGAGTCGCCCGACAGCTGGCATCCCAGATCGCAGGTGAGGCTTTTGTTGATCAGGTGTATTCCAGTCGGGTTTTCAATGATAAATACAGTGCTTTAAATCTTGATCAGGTCATTGAACCGCAAGCGATTAACCTGAATTTATCCAGATTGGTTGTACTGGCGACAAACGCCACGGCTTCTGCGTCAGAGACACTGATTAACGGATTGGCACCAATGATTGATGTTGTGGTTATCGGTGTGCCGACAGAAGGTAAACCGTTTACTTCAGTCGCGCAGGACTTTTGTGGGCAGCGACTCAATGCTATGAGCACGATCACCACCAACGGTATTGGCGAGAGCGTACTCGAAGGTATTCAACCGACCTGTAGAGTGGTTGATGATTTTCTCGCACCCGCGGACAGTATCAATGACGCACTGACCGGTGCCGCGTTTGCTTATCTGCAATTTGGCACATGCCCCGCGGTACAGAGCAGGCTGCAACCACTTTCACAGCGTCAGGGTTAGTTGGACCCGAGGTAAATTTAGCCCGGAGCTATCCAGGTCGCGGCTGACCGGTCCGGGTTAACGTATCGGTTTTCGTCCACTGTACCAGTGGAGAACAGATGTGTATTCTGTATTCAGGTAAAACGCTTGAAACAGGACCAACATGTCAGATAACCCCCGTCAGTTGAGACTCGACATCGTCTCTGATGTTGTATGTCCGTGGTGCATTGTGGGCTTCCTGCAATTACAGCAGGCACTGCGTGAAGCGGAGGTTTCTGCACAAATCCATTGGCAGCCGTTCGAATTGAATCCGGCAATGGCAGCCGAAGGAGAGCACCTCGACTCGCACCTCGAGGCCAAGTATTCCTCTACCGCAGAACAGCGGTTGCAAACACGCGAGCAATTAGTCTCCCTCGGGCAGTCGCTGGGTTTTCAGTTTCGGTTTGAAGACGATATGCGAATGGTGAATACCTTCAGCGCTCACCAGCTGTTGCACTGGGCTGCGATCAACGGACGCCAGCACGAACTTAAAATTACGCTTTTTCACTGCTACTTCTCCCGCAGCCGCGACGTTAGCGATCACGATGTGCTGGCCAACGCTGCGGTCGAAGCAGGACTTGATTTTGAAGAGGCTTCTGAAGTTCTCGAAGATCAGCGCTATGCCACTGCCGTCAGGGAAGCACAGCGGGTATCCATCTCAGGCGGCATCCAGGGAGTGCCCGCGGTAATCTTTAATCAACGGCAGCTTTTGGTCGGTGCGCAAGGGGTAGAGCAGTTCCGAACCGCAATACTTCAACAGGTATCTGAATCACAAAGTTAAAGTGCTCGAACTTCTGTAATCGCGGAGTGAAGTTTTGCACTGTTGCAAGGTGGTGAAGGCCGGTCTGCGTTATCCTTAGGAATCGCCTGTGCACCTGTCAGCTCGCTATGAACGAACAGCCAAACTTTTCACTGTATCCTGTAGCAACGATCCGCTCATGCTATCCGCAGCGTTTTGGCATTCCGAGACAAGCGGGGTTGGTTAGGACAGCCACCGCCACTGTCAATTTTGAAGCCAGCCACAAGAACGAACTGTCTGTCAGAGACATTGAGTCGTTTAGTCATTTGTGGATTATATTTTTATTCCATAAGCAAAATTACACCGGCTTTAAACCGTTGGTTCAGCCACCGAGGCTGGGTGGTAAAAAAACCATGGGTGTCTATGCCACCCGCAGTCCCAACAGGCCTAACCCGATCGGATTGAGCGCCGTTTTACTCGACCGTGTCGAGTATGCAGAGCGGGAAATTCGTCTGCATGTTCAGGGAGGTGACTTTCTCGACGGTACACCAGTGCTTGATATTAAGCCCTATGTCCCCTTTGCAGACTCCATCCCCGAGGCCAGTAGTGAATGGGCCGTTGCCTCCGAACCGCTCATGCCAGTGAAGTGGAGTGCTGGTGCAACCGCTGAACTGTTGGCTGCAGATCAGTTCACAGATAAAGGTGATGCTGATATGACTAACAGCTTGCAGCGCCTGATAGAGGAGACTCTGGCGCTCGACCCGCGGCCTGCACACGAACGCCACAGGGATGGCAAAGAAGATCAGGCCTGGGGAATGCGGGTAGCGCATGTCGATGTTAAATGGCGCGTGCAGAGGGGAATCGCAGAGATCATCTCTGTAGTGGTGGTATAGTCGCATCTATTCGAGCACCTGAGGTACAGGTGACCATAAAACCAGTTTTACAGATACCAAACTTAAGATAGTCAAACATGTTCAAAGAAAAACTACTGCAGGAAATCCGCGATCGCTTTCACCATGTAGACAGTTGTCCGTATCAGGGGCCGCGGGCATTTTTTGAAAACGCCGGTGGATCACTCACCTTGAAATCGGTGGTTGAAGTCAATAGCCAGCTGAGTTCTATCCCTGACAATCAGGGCCGTGATAATCCTGCATCACACGCACTGGTACGCATCATTGAACAGGCGCGAACCGATGCAATGACGTTAATTGGTGCAAGCAGCGGCCAGATTATTGTTGGTGAAAGCGGTACCGAGTTGCTGTTTCGCCTGGTACGCACAGCGATAGTTGCCAGTGAAGAAGGCGGTGTGGTTTTAGGTTCAACACTGGAGCATCCGGCAACCCGAAGTGCAGGCCGCCAGTGGGCTGAAAAAACCAATCGCACGCACCGGTTGATTGCCCATAATAATGATACCGCAGCGATCACGAGTGATGATTATAAAAAACATATCACGCCTGATGTACGTGTCGCGACAATCATTCAAACCAGCCCGGTGACCGGTATGGGAGTTGATATTGCAGCGGTAAGTCGTGAAATCAGAGCAGTATCACCAGATTGCTTTATTATTGTTGATGGTATTCAGCATGCAGCGCATGGCGGCATTGATGTCGACTCCTACAATATCGATGCTTTTACCATGTCAGCCTACAAAATATTTTCGAAACACAACTATGGCGTTGCGTGGTTGTCACCAAGAATGGCTGCAACTGAACATGAAAAACTTGATGGCAGCGCCGAGTTACAGTGGGAACTCGGTACTCGTGATACATCAGCCTATGCAACCTTTTCAGAAGTGGTGAAATATATAGAGTGGCTCGGTTCCAACTTCACCAACTCAACAGATCAGCGCGAACGTATTCTTGAGGCCGGAAAAGCCATGAATGATCATGAGGCATCATTGGTTGATGCAATGATTGACGGCATTGACGGGCAGAGAGGTTTAAGAGAAATGTCACAGGTCAGTGTAATAGGCGGTCACGACAATGATCATCGAGAGGGACTGGTCTCTCTGGTGGTGGCTGGTGTGCCATCAGCCGATGTGGTCAGTCACCTGAATGATAATGGGGTGCGAACTCATGTGAGAAAAAATGACTACTTTTACGGCAATATACTAGAGCCGTTAGGGCTTGATACCTGTGTGCGTGTGTCAATGTGTCACTACAATTCACCGGCTGAAGTTAAGCAGTTTTTACAATCCATGGAATCAGTGTTGCCTGCGCCGGTTTAAATTGACCAGGGTTAAGTTGGCCAGTTTTAATTTAGAAATTGCACTACTAAGGCATGGAAAGCCTAAAGCACTTTCAAGTGCACCAATATCTGCCTGTCAATTTTCAGAATGGATCAGCCGTTATGATGATTCTGGTATTGCGGAGAATTCTGCTCCTGCAAAAGCAAACCTTGAGTATGCCAATAAGTGCGATGTACTGGTTTGTAGCAGTCTTCCGAGGTCCATTCAGTCTGCAGAGTTATTAAGTTCTGACCAACCTCTGGTTTCAGACAAACTGTTTTGTGAAGCGGGTATGCCCTGTGCACAATGGAAAACCCTCAAATTGCCACCTAAGGTTTGGGCAGTATTATTCAGGGTTTTTTGGTACTTCGGTTACAGCAGGAATTCAGAGAGTTACTCAGACGCCCGGAAGAGGGCATCGATGGCAGCTCATAAGCTTGTTGCACTGGCAGAAGAGCATCGGTCGGTAATGCTTGTTGGACACGGAATAATCAACCGGCTTATTGCCAGAGAATTAAAATCTCTTGGCTGGAGTGGCCCTGCAAATCCTGGTTCACTCTATTGGGATTATAGAATCTATACCAAATGATAAAAGCAAGACGCATGATCGACGATCATGCGTCCCGGTTTATCCGACTTAAAATTCCAGGTACTATCCTACTTACTCAGGCGATCTTGTCTTGAGTTTTGGTATCAAAGTCACTGGCGTCATGGCGTTCATGCAGTTGCTCTTCAGGTTCACCGAAGGTTCTGTTAACTATACGACCGCGCTTTACTGCGTCACGTGACGCTATTTCTTTTGCCCATCGGTTAAGGTGTGTGTACTCGTGCGCCTGCAAAAATTCGGCTGCCTCGTACACAGTATTCAATGCCACCTGTCCGTACCATGGCCAGATAGCGATGTCTGCAATGGTATAGTCATCGCCACAAATGTACTGGTTGTCTGCAAGACGTTTGTCCAGAACATCCATCTGACGTTTGGCCTCCATGGTGAAGCGATCTATTGCGTACTCTATTTTTACCGGCGCATATTTATAGAAATGCCCAAAGCCTCCGCCAAGGTATGGCGCGCTGCCCATCTGCCAGAAAAGCCA
>CAYLZS010000093.1:0-5502 GCA_964388065.1 uncultured Granulosicoccaceae bacterium | reverse complement strand
CAACCGATGATCTCGAGTCATCAGTATCGCTTGGTGCTGCAAACGCGAAAAACAAATATCCAGACAGGTGGCGGCGTTATAAGGTAGTGAAAGAAAGTGCAACTCACAGCAACATCCTATTCGCTAATAGCCAGGGTGGGTTCAATCGCCCTTTTGTTTCCTATCAACTACAGCCTGCCAGCATAAATGAACACCTCGATGGATGTTGGAAAAGCAAGAAAAATATTGGTAAAGAGATTGGTAATTCAGACAGTGGAACCACGCGTACTGGATTTAATTCTGTTACTTATTGCTTTCAAAAAAATGGTGATTTTAAAATTAGCAGCTTTGTCACGGCTAGTATATCAGGCGGCAACAGCTCAATTAAAGGCAGCTCCGTTAGCAACTCTTCGTCCGGAGTTTCAGGAAAATACAATATTAATAATCATCTGATCACATTAACAACCGAAAGCGGCGAGCGTGGAGGCACTGTGTTTGGCTGGCATTTGAACGAGGAAGGAAAACAAGTAATCGTAATTGGAAACGCGAGCTATCAACCACAATGAAGGCTCATACTATTTGGTATGGCTTTTAGGTTGATTCCAGTCAAAGAAAACAACTTAAGACTGGAAACTTGATGCCTGTTAGCCACACAGTAACTGTCTGCTACAGCGATTGACTACGTGGCATAGCGCCATTAAAGCAGATTCATTCACAAATATAATATTTAAATATCTCAGGAAAATAACGTATACGCAGTCGTCTAGCTAAAGCGGGAGTCCCCCCGGCTATGCCGGGGAGGCACCCAAAGTTTGACGTTTAGGGGAGTCCATCGGGACACTCTGACTTGTGAGCCGCCAAAGCATCACAAGAATGGAGAAACCCGATGGACGAACCAAAGACGTTAAATCACTCGAAGTGGGAGTGCAAATATCACGTTGTATTTATTCCAAAGTACCGAAAGAAAAGTCTTTACAAGGAGCTAAGACCTAAAATAGGTGCTGTTTTTCGCGAGCTGGCCAGGCGTAAAGGCTGTGAGATAGAGGAGGGCCATGTGATGGTGGATCATGTACACATGATGATATCAATTCCTCCAAAGTACGCAGTGTCTCAGGTGGTAGGATATATAAAGGGAAAGAGTGCAATTCACATTGCGAGGACCTATCAGAATCGCAAAAGGAATTTTGTCGGTGCCCATTTTTGGGCGCGAGGATATTTTGTTTCGACAGTGGGTCGAGATGAAGCAGTAGTCCGAGAGTACATACGCAATCAGGAGCAAGAAGATATTCGTGTAGATCAGGGAGATCTATTGTTATAAGTTAACCGCCACTTTCAGTGGCTAAAGGCGGGGCCGCGCAGCGACCCTGCAGCCGCTTTGAGCGGCTCACATTAAATACCTCCGGCTTTGCCGGAGTGATCCTTTATTTACGTTCCGAGTCAGGCAGCGATGTAGCTCCATGTAGGTATAACACCGGTGCCCTGGATTTTATTCCCGAAACAGGTCAGATTAATTTTCTTCCCAACAGCCAGAGAAATAGCTATGGGATGAAGCAAGAGGCCTGGTGCAAGCGAGAGGAGAGGAGGCAGGAGAGGGGGGCAGGTCGTTTTTACCATGTACTAAAGCTCAGAGTTCACGTTAGTTTTTGAAGAATCCCTACGTTCATGTAATCGGCATTACTGTTAGACGATGTTATCTCCGTGGGAATTAGTAGTTACAATGCAGGTTGCTGTTAGCTTTTTCACGAGTGTTCGCCATTCATCGCACGACTAATCCTCAAGTGCATCACTGTCGGGAGTAATATATGGGTAAACTTCAACCGTTAAAGTTTGGAATTTTAAACGCATCAATTGTGCTGTTTACTGCCATTGGAATAGTACATGCTGCCGACGGCGAAAAAGCTACAGCAGATAGTGATGTAACGAAGCTTGCTGAAGCACAAGATGCAAAATTACCAAAGCAGAGCGAGACCGCTGAGTATGATCTTTATCATATCGTTAAAGACGGAGAAAATTTATGGGTGTTGGCGGAATTGTTTACCGGGGACGGGAACAACTGGAAAGAACTTGCGGAAGTAAACGAGCTCAATGAATCGGGTAAAGTGGTGACGGGTCAAACAATTCATATTCCTGCATCACTCAGCAAGGTAGCAATTGACTTTGTAACGATTGAAGACGATGAGCCGAAAGCCGTTAAAGTGAAAGCCGAGAAAGCGGAGGTGGAAAATAAGTCAAAGTCCAACACGATACCCGCCAATTTCGCCAAGGACTCAACAGTATATTTTTACGAAGAATCCAAGGTCAAAGTTACGGAGTAACATAAGCTTGTTAGCGAGCTTTTCATCTGACTAACATCAGTGACTAACTGGGACAGTCACTGTAAAAAATAAAACTAAAGCAGATCGGGACGAACGTTTTTTGCCGATTCAGTTGTAGAACCAGGCTTCAACTCAGTTAATTCAGAGAAACTGCATTGAGAGCGGGTGTTTTTCTTAATAAATAAAGCCTTTGCAGTATCGGAAGGCCAGATTTAGGAATGGTACCAGCCCAGTCGACCAATTCGATGTAATCGATGAGGTTGAAGATTAGTCCCTTTGGCATAGGTAGTCTGAGATTACCTGCGAAAGGCATCAAAGACTTTGGTTGCATACTATCGTCTGTGTTTGCGGTCGGTTTTATTCTTCGAGTGTTCATATGCATCTGGATACTTGTGTGATCAGAGTCTCTGGTGTATCAGCCATGGCTGCTCTGATAGGGTTGAGATCAACTACGCCTGCAGCTAAAACTGCCTTGCATCGAGAAGCGCCGGCTTCCAGGGGCGTTCATCATATCAGTCACTGTGGTAGGACAGTGACAATGCCGGAGTAAGTGTTTGTAAAGATACACAATGTTCTGCCGAAGAAAAAATCATAGATTGGATTTTCGGTAAGCCACATGAAAGACAACAATTGGTCTTGTAATTTACCAGGTTACTTGCCAGACCGTGACGCAGCTACATTATTCTGCCAATCGGCGATGGCTCGGGTGTTGGCGGGAGTTTTGGTCGCTTTACTGGCGGGCTGCGACGGTTCCGTCAAGTTGACTGATGGCGATGAAGTCGACGATGAAGTCTCTGACATCTTCATACTGGAGCTTGATTCAGAAGTAGGGCCAATTGATGACGGTCTTTCACCTGATGAGCCCGTTTTTCATTTTGAGGGTGACTTCACAGTTGATGCAAACGGAGTAACCACCAGTGAGCCGGCTCTTGGTGCAGCACTCGCCCCGAATCCGGAACGCAAGCGGGAAGGTGCGTGGACCAGTGTGTTCAACTGGCCAGTCAGTCCAATCCATATGGCCCTGCTTCCTGATAGCACTGTACTCACTTACGGGACGAATCCGGACGCGCAGCGCGCCACCGGCTTTACACTGGATAAATGGTTTCCATCACGGGGTACTGGTATCGACTCACATGAAACGTCACCCACCGGAATAGAAACCAATTTGTTCTGCAGTGCTCAATCAATTCTCTCAGATGGCAACGTGCTTATATCCGGCGGTGACGGCAATACGATAAATGACGAGACACTAAAAAACGATGGTGTCGATGCGACGACCATTTTCGACTATCAAACCAATCTGATTTTCGATGGCCCGACCATGCACTTTGCACGTTGGTACCCGACGCTGCTAACGCTTGCAGATGGCAGACAACTGGCTCTGGGCGGGCGCGCATTTCGTAACAACTCACCTCTGGCATTAAATGACGATATTTCGATTCCACCTGTGCCGGAGGTGTTCGATCCGGAAACAGGCCTTTGGAGTCTGCTTGCCGGTGCTACAGACCAGGCCTTGTTCAATCGTTCATGGTATTACCCGCGCGCGTGGCTGCGGCACAACGGCAACGTGGTTATGGCAGATATCGGACAGGACCGACTGTACGAGTTGTCGGCCAACGGCAGAGGATCGTTGACAGAACTCGGCCAGTTTACCGGCAGCTTTGGTGGAGTAAATTCACCTGCGGCTATGTTCAAGCCCGGTCAGATTCTGTTTGTAGCGAGAAACAAGCGTGCAGAAGTGTTGGATATAACGGGCAATAGCGTAACGGTTGAGCAAACGTCTCCGAGTGTGCATTCGAGAGACTGGGCAGATGCGACGGTACTTGCGAACGGTGAAGTATTTCTCAGCGGAGGTATATCGATCGGGGCTTCGCAAAACTCAGGTGATTATCCCGGTGAAATCTGGAATCCGGACACCGGCCAATGGACATTGACTGCAAAGGCTGCAAAAGCACGACTATACCATTCCACAGCGATACTCCTGCCCAACGGCCGGGTACTTACCGCTGGTGGTGGTCCACCTGGCCCGGTCGTTAATATGAATGGTGAAATCTTTATCCCTCCCTACCTTTTCGATGAAAATGGTGCGCTGGCGGTACAACCCGCGATCACAGAGATGGACGATCCTGACTACGATAGCGAATTCTTTTTACGTGTCGGTAGCGATGATCAAATAAGCAAAGTTTCGTTTGTTCGAGCAGGTTCCGCAACCCACAGCTTCGACCAGTCGCAGCGTTATATGGAGCTGGCTTACCGGCAAACCGGTGATACGTTAAACATCACCGCCCCCGCCAATCGCAATATTGCACCACCGGGCTTGTACATGTTGTTTGTTTTCAACGAACACGGTGTTCCATCGCAGGCAAAGCTTGCAATGCTTGGTGGCAATGCTCCGGTAAACCCTGTAGTTCCAGTAAACCCTGTGCAGTCACAGAACCTTGCACTCACTGGCACAGCATCACAATCGTCAACAGGTTTTGGCGGTGTAGCAAGCCGTGCAATTGATGGCAATACCGATGGTAACTTCAGTGCCGAGTCGGTAACTCATACTGAGCTAAACACAGATGCGTCGTGGCAGGTTCAGCTGGCACAAACCAGTGATATAAACCAGATTGTCATACACAACAGAACTAATAATTGCTGTGTAAACAGACTGAATAACTATACTGTTGCGGTTCTTGATGACAGTGGGAATACTGTTTTCTCACAAACCTATGCTACCGCGCCAACCCCGCGCAACAGCATTGATCTTGATGTAACCGGAAGAACCGTAAGAGTAAGTTTAAGCGGTACACTTTCACTCGCCGAGGTTGAAGTATACGGTACAGCTAACAGCAATCCTGTTGTTCCTGTGAATCCGGTAAATCCGGATCCGGTAGAACCGGTAGAACCGGTAGAACCGGTAGAACCGGTAGATCCAGTTGCTCCGGTAGCACCCGTTAATCCTGTCGACCCGGACAATATCATCAGCAATGGTAATTTCTCTGCTGATCTGTCTGCCTGGGCGTCTTGTGGCGGGACATCTGCTGTCACTGCCGGTGTTGTTACACTAAACGACGGCGGCTGCATTTTTCAGGAGTTCAAAGTAGTACCAGGAGCACAGTACTCTGTCAGCTGCTTGGCTTCTGCGTCTGAATTTACCAGTTTGCAGCTAAGCACATCAGATGTGAACTTTGCCGAGTTAACAGCTGATTTAGCCATAGTAACC
>CAYLZS010000092.1:0-2181 GCA_964388065.1 uncultured Granulosicoccaceae bacterium | reverse complement strand
CCGTGCATACAGTTTTCCCGTACACGGCTTTCCGATACCCTTCACACCAAAGCATGCGCCTACCGCCAACCTGCTGTTGTCGGTACGGCATAAAGCCCAAAGAGCTCATAGAGGCTTTTTGTTGGGAAGCGTTTAAACGCATGCACTCGCGAGTACAACTTGAATCATCTGCGCATATGATCACGTACCCGTCCCTCAACTGGTCATAAGGGGTCACCCATTGCCCTATAACCAATAGCTGTAGCTACATGACACCCGGCCCACCGGGAATCATATTATTGCTCGCATAAATCTGCACCCCCGCTTTTATTAACATTTTTTATATTGTTATTACCAATTTTTATAAAGCATCTACGTTTCAGAAAACATGTTTATTATTATAATAGTATTAATTTTTGCTATAGAAAAACACTCTTTTTAAAGTGCTATTTATACATTAAGAAAATATGCTCTACATCACTCTAATCAGTCATTACTAAGTACCTATTCGGTCTTTCTCTTGCTAGTTAGCACTATCGTTTTCCGTGATGGAACTTTAGTAATGCGACGCAAGAAAACTAAAGCAGCAGTAGCAAAACCTATAGCGCACCAACCTTTGGAGCAAAGGGTTTTACTGGATGCTGCGGCCGCAGCAACATTGGCAGATGCTGCTACAAATGTTGAAGCAGACACCAAAATTGATAATGCATTGCAACAACTTACTTCATCTAATGGATTATCTGCTGCGCAACAGGATGACTCCAGCTCTTCTGAGATCCCGAGCACTGATTTCGTCGACGATGCATTCCTTGTAGGACCTCAACCACAGACGAGAGAAATCTTTTTTATAGATACAGGTGTATCGAACTACCAGGATCTCATCAGTGAGATTAGCCCCAACGCTTCAATCTTCCTGATCGACACTGCGACAGATGGTGTCAAGCAAATAAGAGATATTCTGGCTAATAACTATGCTGACGTTGATGCCATACATATTATTTCACATGGTGACCAGGGCAGACTGAATCTGGGCTCGTCAGAGCTTACCACTGAAAGTATTTCTGGCGAGTACGCTGATGCACTGATTGAAATTGGTAGTGCCCTTGCAGAGCACGGCGATATTTTAATTTACGGTTGTGATTTTGCCAGTGGTGCTGAAGGTGAAGCAGCGGCAGAGGCGTTAGCCTCTCTGACCGGAGCAGATGTCGCAGCATCAACAGATGATACCGGTGCTGCAACGCATGGCGGGGATTGGGATTTAGAGCATCAGACGGGAGATCTGAATGTTCGTAACATTCAAGCGGTTGGCTTTGATGGAATTCTTGCCGATACCGACGACGATACTATTGATGACGCTAACGACCTCGACGATGACAACGATGGAATTCTGGATACCGATGAGGGGTTCGTTCCGGCCACCACCGTACCGATCAACTCAGCTAATCTAAATTCCCCTGGGTTCACGACTGACACCGATCTTAGCAACGGTAACACGGCACAGTTAAACGGATTATTTGGAGGAGAGCTCGACTTCGAGGCCGAACTGATTGGTGCGGGCGCGCCTGCATTCCAGGCTAATGGCGATATCGTAGACAACTTCTTTAACGAGAACCAATTTTCTTTTGGATTCGGACTGCAGAACACAACCGGCCAGGCGATTTCTGATTGGGCCGTGGAAATCGCAAACGCGAACTACAACCTGACTCAAAGCCAGTTCACAAACAGCACGGCGTTCAACCTGGTCACCACGACCAACCCGGACGGGACTTTCAACCATCTGTTTGTGGGTAACGTTACCATTCCTGCGAACAGTGGCGTTCCTGGTGGGGCCTTTCAGATAAACGGAGTCAACTTTGGGTTCAATCCAACCAGCGCCGGACTCGTCACGGGTTCCACCGTCGCGGCAAGTGGCCCTTCATTTGCCGATGGTGTCCAGGTGCAGAATGACCCGGCTCTGGGAGGTGACTTCATCTTTATTGAGGCTGAGGGTTTAGGCAACTTCCCGACTGAATTCGCCGAGCAAACTTTTAATTTCAATACGCCGGTTAATAACCTTTCGTTTGCTACCGGCAGTATAAATTTCAACGACACCGTCATCTATGAAGCCTTTTTCCAGGGGGCTTCTGTGCCGATAACAGCAGCCAATTTCTCCGGTTTAACCGATGGGGTTGTGGTTCAGAATGGAAACGAACTCTTCAACTC
>CAYLZS010000091.1:0-21349 GCA_964388065.1 uncultured Granulosicoccaceae bacterium | reverse complement strand
ACCACCGTAGGGATCGATCAGGTTGCCGTCGCTGTCTTTTGCGATTGCGTTAATGGTTAAATCGCGCCGCAGCAAATCTTCTTCCAGTGTTACCGACAGCGAAGTGTCAAATGCAAAGCCCTGGTGTCCGGCTGAGACTTTGCGCTCTGTGCGCGCGAGTGCGTATTCTTCGTGTGTTTCCGGGTGCAGGTAGACCGGAAAGTCTTTTCCTACCTGACGGTAACCCATTTCTTGCATGTCTTTTGGGGTCGCCCCGACAACCACCCAATCGCGGTCGGCGACAGGCTGCGCCAGAATTTCATCGCGTAACGCTCCTCCGACCAAATAGACGTTGAAGGGGGAGTTTTCAGCCAATTTCGTGATACCTTGGTGATGGATTGACACCGTCCCTGAGGGAATATTAGGTCAGGCATAAAACAACAGTTACAAACTATGAAACTTTTCCCTGTAAAACACAATAAAACGCACACTAAGGATGCTGCTGTGTCCACGAAGCGGATCGTATCGCCACTGGCGTTGGTTGCGATGATCGGTTTGCTGGCAGGCTGCAGCACAGTTGGTTATTACTCGCAGATTGTATCCGGGCATATGCGCATTGTACTGGGTAAGCGTTCGCTGGCGGAGGTCTCCACTGATGAATCGATCAATGACAGCGTCAAGCGTCGACTGGATCTGGCTCAACGTGCACGAGTTTTTGGTATAGAGCAGCTGGGGTTGCCAAACAACGAGAGTTACACAAGCTTTTACGATACTGGTAAGGAGTATGTCACCTGGAATGTAGTGGCTGCTGAAGAATTTTCTTTTAAGCCGGTCAATTGGTGTTTTCCGATTGCCGGCTGTGTGTCATACCGTGGGTATTATTCACCGGAAGATGCAGAAGCATACGCTGAGGGGCTTGCCGAACAAGGGCTGGATGTCGCGGTCAGTGGCGCGACTGCCTACTCGACGTTAGGATGGTTCAAAGATCCGCTGCTCAACACCATGCTTGAACGAAGCGATCCCTCTATTGCTTCGCTGTTGTTTCACGAGCTGGCACACCAGCAGCTCTATGTGGGTGACGACAGCACATTCAATGAATCGTTCGCAACTTTTGTAGAAAAAGAAGGGCTCAGGCAGTGGCAGAAAAATGAGCAGCGATTAAATCCGCAGCTCGATCAAAGCGAAATGGCGCGAGAGCTTGATGCAAGAGAGCGAAGACAGAAACAATTTATAGCTTTGTTAACTGACACCCGTGCTAGTCTGGAAGCATTGTATGAGTCTTCTGATGAACCCGATGTATTGCGGAAGATGAAAAAGCAACGATTTGATCAAATGCTTGTCAATTACCAGGCGTTGAAAGCAAGTTGGGATGGCTACACCGGATATGATCACTGGTTTAGTCAGAAGATGAACAATGCTCGTCTGGTTTCCGTTGGTACGTACAATGACTATGTGCCGGCATTTGAAGTTTTGTTTGACGAGTCCGGGGGGTCGTTTGAGGAGTTCTACGTTACCGCTCTTGAATTGTCGAAGTTACCACTGGAAGAACGCACAGAGATTATGCAGGAGCTGTTGTCCAGGTCTTCAGTGGCGAGTCAGTAAGCTCAGGCAAAATGAGGTACAGATCACACTAGAATAATAAGGACGAATCAACGCCAGGTGTGTGACAAGCGTTGTCCTTTTGACAGACTATTAAATAGAAGTGAAAGAATTCCGGAACAGCGCCGGGAAATGGGGAGGGTAACGGGGCAAACTGAGTTTTTGCTCCGGTCACGTCGATAACAGTTCGATCGTGAACTGTCTGATCGACCTTGCAGAGGCCGTCGAATATGACCATCTTTAATCATTATCAGTCGCGTTACGAAGTTAAGAAACAAGAAGAATACTCACTGCAGGAATATCTGCAGCTTTGTAAAGAAGAGCCAGACACTTATGCAAGTGCGGCTGAACGACTCCTGAAGGCAATCGGTGAACCTGAAGTTATTGATACTTCAAAAGACCCGCGTCTTAGCCGAGTATTTTCCAATAAGGTAATCAAACGATACCCCGCATTCTCCGAGTTTTATGGCATGGAGGAAGGCATTGAAAATATTGTCTCCTACTTTAAACATGCAGCTCAGGGCCTGGAAGAAAAGAAGCAAATACTTTAGTTACTTGGCCCGGTAGGGGGAGGTAAGTCTTCGCTTGCCGAGCGTTTGAAGTCCCTGATTCAACAAGAGCCTGTTTACTGCCTGAAAGGATCGCCGGTCAATGAGTCACCGCTGGGTTTGTTTGATCCAACAGAAGACGGTGCAATTCTCGAGGAAGACTACGGTATACCACTGCGCTACGTACAGACAATCATGTCGCCATGGGCAGTGAAAAGATTGCACGAGTATGGCGGCGATATCAGCCAGTTCCGTGTTGTTAAAAAGTATCCGTCAATCCTTGATCAAACCAGTGTCTCCAAGACTGAACCAGGGGATGAAAATAATCAGGATATATCAGCGCTTGTCGGTAAGGTTGATATAAGAAAACTTGAAGACTACCCGCAGAGTGATCCGGATGCCTATAGCTATTCAGGTGCGCTTTGTCTGGCCAACCAGGGATTGATGGAATTTGTCGAGATGTTCAAAGCACCTATCAAGGTGTTGCATCCACTGCTAACAGCCACTCAGGAAGGTAACTATAACGGTACTGAGAGCATTGGTGCTATTCCGTTTGATGGCGTCATTATGGCGCACTCGAATGAATCGGAGTGGCAGACATTCCGTAACAACAAAAACAATGAAGCATTTATAGACCGTATCTTCATAGTTAAAGTACCGTATTGTCTGCGCGTATCTGAAGAAGTCAGAATTTATGAAAAACTCCTGAACAGCAGTTCGCTTGCAGACGCACACTGCGCTCCGGATACTTTAAAGATGCTGGCACAGTTTGTAGCACTTTCAAGATTGAAAGAGCCGGAAAATTCCAGCATCTATTCAAAGATGCGTGTCTATGATGGTGAAAATCTCAAGGACACAGACCCGAAGGCAAAATCGATACAGGAGTATCGCGATTCCGGCGGTGTAGACGAAGGCATGACCGGTCTTTCTACCCGATTTGCGTTCAAGATTTTATCTAAAGTATTTAACTTTGATGCGGCCGAAGTTGCAGCAAATCCGGTACATCTGTTGTACGTGCTTGAAAAACAGATTGAGAAAGAGCAGTTCCCGAAAGAAATTCATGACCGCTACATGTCTCACATCAAGGAGTTTGTAGCGCCGCGCTATGTGGATTTCATTGGTAAGGAAATTCAAACAGCGTATCTTGAGTCCTATTCGGAATACGGCCAAAACCTGTTCGACCGCTACGTTACCTACGCGGACTTCTGGATTCAGGATCAGGAATACCGAGATCCTGAAACAGGTGAAATGTTTGATCGCCTTTCTTTGAACGAAGAGCTTGAAAAGATAGAGAAGCCCGCAGGTATCAGTAACCCGAAAGACTTTCGCAACGAGATCGTCAACTTTGTACTGCGAGCCCGTGCCAACAACGATGGCACAAACCCCAGCTGGACCAGCTATGAAAAGCTGCGCAGTGTCATAGAAAAGAAGATGTTTTCGAGCACTGAAGATCTATTGCCTGTAATTTCATTTAATACCAAATCCTCTGGTGATGAGCAGAAAAAGCACGATGAATTCGTCAAGCGAATGGTTGAGCGCGGTTACACTGAAAAACAGGTGAGACTACTCGCTGAATGGTATTTGCGGGTTCGCAAGTCTCAGTAGCATGATGCTAACAATCGACAAACTCATTGGAGGTTTGGTGTGAGTTACATCATTGATCGCAGGCTGAATAGCAAAGACAAAAGCGCGGTAAATCGGCAACGGTTTATTAAACGCTATAAAAAGCACATAAAAAAAGCGGTATCTGATGCTGTAACCAGGCGCAGTATCACTGATATGGACCGTGGTGAGGATATTAGTATCCCGCAACAGGATATTAACGAACCGGTGTTTGGTCATGGCAAAGGTGGCGTTAGAGAAAACGTGTTGCCTGGCAACAAAGAATTTATTGCCGGCGATAAAATTAAGCGGCCGGATGGCGGAGCGTCAGGGTCGGGTTCCGGTTCGGCATCCGATTCAGGCGAGGGTATGGACGAGTTTGTTTTCCAGATCACTCAGGATGAATTTCTTGAATTTATGTTCGAAGATCTGGAATTGCCAAATCTGGTCAGACGACAGCTTGCAGCGACGGATACATTTAAACTGGTCAAGGCCGGTATCAGTGAAGATGGCACTCCAAATCAGCTGAATGTTGTCCGTTCAATGCGCAGTGCCTATGCCAGACGGATCGCACTAAGCGCTAAAAAGCGTCGACGTAAAAAAGAAATTTTGAATGAACTTGAAACTGCTGATGGCAGTCAGATGGTCGCTCTGCGAGAAGAGCTTGAGATCCTTGAGCGCAAGCTTGCAAGAATACCGTTTATTGATGATTTTGATCTCAAGTACAATATTCAGAAAAAGCAGCCACAGCCGTCTTCAAAGGCTGTGATGTTTTGTCTGATGGATGTTTCCGGTTCAATGGACCAGCGCACCAAAGACATTGCGAAAAGATTCTTTATTTTGTTGTATTTATTCCTGCAGCGTAACTACGAAAAAACCGAGGTGGTTTTTATTCGACACCACTCAACCGCCAAAGAGGTTGATGAAGAGGAGTTCTTCTATTCTAGAGAAACTGGCGGTACGGTGGTATCGAGTGCACTGAAATTGATGCAGGAAATTATTGATGAGCGCTATCCGGTATCGGAGTGGAACATCTACGGTGCGCAGGCCTCAGATGGTGACAACTGGACCAATGATTCATCAATCTGTCACGACTTGCTGGCCAACGGACTACTGCCATTGCTTCAGTATTACTGTTACATAGAAATTACCGATCGCGGTCACCAGGAACTATGGCAGTACTATGAAAAACTAGCTGAAAAGCACGGTAATGCTTTTGCTCTGCGGGAAATCGAAGACTATGCCGATATCTATCCCGTGTTCAGAGATTTGTTTCAGCGGCAAGCTGATGGTCAGACCCACATTCATCACTATGAGCATCATGTGTCATGACTGTGATATCCGATAGCTCGGAATGGACTTTTGAGCTAATAGAAAAGTACGACGCTGAGATCGCCCGCATTGCTGATGCATATGGGCTTGATACCTATCCCAATCAGATAGAGATAATCCGATCAGATCAAATGATGGATGCCTATGCATCGGTTGGCATGCCTATCGGTTACAACCACTGGTCTTTCGGCAAAGAGTTTTTGAACGTTGAGCGCGGTTACAAGCGAGGGCAGATGGGGCTTGCCTATGAGATCGTAATTAACAGTAACCCTTGTATTGCCTATTTGATGGAAGAAAACAGTATGACCATGCAAGCGCTGGTGATTGCGCATGCCTGTTATGGACACAACTCTTTTTTTAAAAATAACTATTTATTTAAAAGCTGGACTGACGCCGGCTCCATCATTGATTACTTCGTCTTTGCCCGTAAGTTTATTGCAGAGTGCGAAGAGCGCTATGGTACTGCGGAAGTAGAGAGCATCATTGACTCCTGTCATGCACTGAGAAATTACGGTACAGATCGCTATAAAAGACCGTTCCCAATTTCTGCCGCAGAGGAAAAGGCACGGCAGGAAGAACGTGCTGAATATGTACAACAACAAATTAATGATCTGTGGCGAACGATACCGCGCAGTGGTTCGAACAATCCGACTGATCAGGCCTCGCGTTTTCCACCGGAGCCGCAGGAAAATCTGCTTTATTTTATTGAAAAAAATGCCCCGCTGCTTGAGCCGTGGCAGCGTGAAATTGTGCGTATCGTGAGAAAGATTGCCCAGTACTTCTACCCGCAGCGCCAGACACAGGTTATGAATGAAGGCTGGGCGACCTTCTGGCACTACACCATACTCAATGATCTGTTTGATAGTGGCAAGGTAACTGAAGGTTTTATGCTGGAGTTTCTGCACTCACACAGCAGTGTGGTGGCGCAACCTGCCTATGACAGCCCGTACTTTAGTGGTATCAACCCATACGCGCTGGGCTTTGCCATGATGCGTGATATCAGAAGGATTTGTGAGTCGCCAACTGACGAAGACAAGCACTGGTTTCCTGATCTTGCCGGAAGCGACTGGCTGACGTCACTGCATTTCGCCATGCAGAACTACAAGGATGAGAGTTTTATTCAGCAGTATCTATCACCGACAGTAATCAGAGATTTCCAGCTGTTCTACATCACCGATGATGATGAGCGCAATAACATGGAGGTGACTGCTATCCATGATGAAAGTGGTTATCAGCGGGTACGCGATGCGCTTGCACAGCACTATAATCTGAGTACTCGTGAACCCGACATTCAGGTTTTTGAGGTAGATGTCAAAGGAGATCGCTCCTTGACACTACACCATCAGCAAAACAGCCGTAAACCGCTAAACGAAAATACAGAAGAGGTGTTAAAGCATCTGCATCGTCTGTGGGGTTTTGATATTTATCTTTTTTCAGTTGATGACGGTGAGGTATCAGAATCTTACCGAGTGCCTAATAAAGGCCTAAGCTTGCTATAAGGGCTTGCTATAAGGGCTTGCTATAAGGGTTTGCTTTAAGCGCTTGCGTCGGCGGTCTGCGTTAATTGGCTTTTTTGCTTAGTCTGTTTTCGCGAGATTGGTTTCTCTCTACGGGAAAATCTCGTCGCGCCATTTCCCTATAATGCTGCAGACGACTCTGGCGATTCATTTTCCCAAGATAAGTCGGGACGATTTTACCAACAGATGTTGGTTGTATTGAATCGCTGTCTTCACAGACGCTGTCAACTTTCATCGAATTGTAATTGTCACGACTGAATGGCTTGCCTGGTACAAGCTCCATCATAAACGCCTGCATTTTTGCAATGCCATTCGGCAGTGGGATAATTTTTCTTTTTACTTCCAGCACGTCCGCTGTGTACTGGACGATTTCCTGCAGAGTAAAATTCTCTGGTCCGCAGAGGTTGTAAGACTGACCGATTGTCTCAGGGTCATCTATTGCAGAAGTAATAGCATTGGCAACGTCTCCAACGAACACTGGTGCAAATCGGGCTTCGGCACAGGCCAGTGGCATAAACGGCATTGCCTGCAGCAGATTGGCAAAGCGGGTGTACAATCCATCGCCATTGCCGAAGATGACCGATGGGCAAAATATTGTGACTGGTAATCCCGATTGCTTTAACAGATCTGCTGCCTTGCCTTTTGTTCGCAGGTATTCGCTTGGTCCGTTCTCGGCGTCTGCGTTGAGAGAACTGACTTGTATGATCCGGTTGTTGTTTTTTGTAGCTGCTGCAATGATGTTCTCAGCGAGCTTCAGGTGAGCTTCTTCAAAAGTGCCGCCGCGTCCGACGCTGGTGTTCAGGATGCCAACCAGATTCACAACGACATCCTGGTGCTCTAACGCCTGAGTCAGAGCGTCTGCATCGTAGGGATCAACCTGCTCGACATTAAGCGTTGGCACTACGCGCAGAGAGCGCATCTTTCTGATGTCTCTGGTGAGTACAGTGATATTTTTGCGCTGGCCGTCAGTACCGTTGCGAGACAGCTGATCGGCGAGTTCTGTGCCCAGAAATCCGCTGCCACCGATGAGGCAGATGTTTTGTGTTTGAGGCATCGTTGTGAACCTGAGCTTGGGTTGTATTGGTGGGTTGGGGCACGTATTGCCGTTGTTGCCGGTGCGAAAATCGGTTTCGCTGTTGGTAACAACGGCATCGAGAGGCGTGTCTGCAACCTGATCTGCTGAATTATAACGATGTTAGTGCTGTCAGTGTGAACTGTGTAACCGAAGCCTCTCGTACGATTGATCGCTGAACAGGCAGGCGACAGGGCAGGCAGTTGAAAACTGCTGTAAAATCAACAGATCTGCAGCCCGGTTCCGGTGAAAACCGGAGCTGTAACGACGTTGATTTCAGGGCCAGTTGCAGTGTGTTCGACCCTGAGGCAGATCTAGGCCATCGTCTTTTGTTCTTCTGCAGGAAATTTTGCTGCCGCGTATTGCACCAGTGACTTAATTGACAGTCCCTGCAGCGTTACCGACAAAATCACGATCACATAAGTAATTGCCACAATGATGTCTCTTTCCTGTCCCTGAGGGAGTGACAGCGCCAGGGCTACCGAGATACCGCCTCTGATTCCACCCCAGGTAAGAATTGATATCACATGCGGGTGAAAGCTCTGACGCAGTTTCATCAGAGATACCGGAATTCCAACCGCAATAAATCTTGCACAAAGCACAACGAAAAACATGATGACCCCGGCGATGACGTAGTCGCCTTTGATGCTCAGAACAATCACTTCAAGACCGATTAACATAAAGAGCACGGCATTTAAAATTTCGTCGATCAGTTCCCAGAAGGTATCTAGGTTTTCACGCGTTGTATCGGTCATGGCGAAGCTTCGACCCTGGTTGCCAATTAAAAGCCCGGCAACCACAATGGCTATTGGACCGGAGATATGCATCGCACGAGCTGCAGCGTATCCACCCATAACCAAAGCTAGCGTTAGCAGGACTTCTACGTGGTAGTTGTCGATTGATTTGACCAGTCGATAGGCGATATAGCCAATAATAAAACCGAAAATTCCACCGCCAATGGTTTCCTGCAGAAAAAGTTTAATCGCTCCCACCGGTGTTGCTGCATGTGAATCACCGACGGCAATACCCAGCACCACCAGAAAAACGACGACGGCAATGCCATCGTTAAAAAGGGACTCGCCAGCGATTTTTGTTTCCAGAGATTTGGTCGCATTGGCGGTTTTGAGAATAGCGAGAACCGCAACCGGATCTGTCGGTGCGATTAGCGACCCGAACAGCAGGCAATAAATGAAAGGCATGTCCAATCCGAACAAACCCAGCAAAAAGTAAGATGCGAAACCGACGATAAAGGTGCTGGTAACAACACCGACTGATGCGAGGATACCGACCACCCACGCTTTATCTTTCAATTCATTCAGATTGATGTGCAGAGCACCAGCGAATAACAGGAAGCTCAGCATGCCTTCCATTAACGTTGCGTCAAAATCGACTCCGGAGAGTAACTTTTTCGTATACTCAACCCCGAAGGAGATTCCGGCTTTGGATAACAAAACCATAAAAAGCGAAAAAGCCAGAGAAATGACCATCACGCCAATCGTTATCGGCAGGCGAATAAATCGGTAGTTGAAGTAGGCAAACAGTGCCGTGACTGTCATCAGGAGACTAGCGGTACCTAGTAAATCCATTGCATTTATTCTTCTTGTTGTTAAAAGTCGGCGACCAATATGACGCGTAAGTTGGTGTTAATCCGTCGTTTAATCTGTCGTTTAATTTGTCGTTTTCAGGCGCAGATCGCAGCATACGTGAAAACCGGGACTATCTTATTATAGAACTGGAAACCTTTATCGGGAAGAAATGACCGGCATGCAATTGGAATTACCGCATTTAGAATCGCCTTTCGTTGATTACCGTATACGAGAATCGCAAAGGGCGCGGAATGTGACACTCAAGGTCAGTCGCAGAAACGGCCTTGAGGTCGTTGTGCCTGAAGGTTTTGACTATCACCTGTTGCCGGAAATTCTGTCATCCCGACAGAGCTGGATTGATGGACAGCTTGCACGGTTTGAATCGCTGCCGGGTCGATTCGAGCAGGACTGGCCGCCAAAGCACTTACAGCTTGAAGCAGCGGGAGCAACTTTTGATATTGACTACCGCGAGATTAGTGGTGACCGAATTCGACTGGAGCAGCAAGGCACGGACCTGCAAATCACGCTCCCGGCTGATGCTGATGACGAAAGCCTGGCGCAATTGTTTGTCAATTGGTTAAAAGGTTATGCAAAGCAGCATTGCGCGCAGGTGGCTGAGGAGCTCTCAAGTCAATCAAAACTTAAATACAAAAAACTGGTAGTTCGAGGTCAGAAGACTCGATGGGGAAGTTATTCATCACGCGGTACATTGAGTTTGAACTACAAGCTTTTGTTTTTACCGGAACGCTTGCTGCGACATGTGATTTTGCACGAGTTATCTCACTCGGTGCATATGAATCACTCCGATGAATTCTGGGGCTTGCTAAACGACCTCGACCCGGAAACTCCCGTGCACGATAAACAGCTTGCCGAGGCCTGGAGATATCTGCCGGCATGGCTTGAGTAGTGATCATTTTATTGTACCGATGATGCTGTTTTGATTTTTCCCTGAAACTGCCTTTCCCTGAAACTAAAACTCCAAAAACAAAAGCTCCAAAATATTCATGAGTCTTTCTGACAATAAAGCCAGCCCGATGCAGGCTTATCAAACAGCACTTGATTCTGGTCAGCTGCAGCCTGATCCATTACAACATTCAGTAGTGGACAAACTACAGGATCTTTACGATCGCTTAATGGCGGCCGGCAATACGCAACCGGTACGCAAAAAGCAGGGCGGATTTTTAAGTCGTTTTTTTAAGACGTCAGAGGCATTGCCTGAAATAAAACCGGTTTCAGGGTTGTATCTATGGGGAGGTGTCGGGCGTGGTAAAACACTGTTGTGTGATATGTTTTATGCAGGCTTGCCGTTAGACAAAAAAAAGCGAGTACACTTTCATCGTTTTATGCAAAGCGTGCATGATCAGCTGGGTGCGATAAAAGGTGAGGAATCTCCACTTGAAATTGTCGCTGAAAAAATCGCCAGCGAATGCGTTGTTCTGGTGCTTGATGAAATGCATGTCAACGATATTACCGATGCGATGTTGATGGGAGGTTTGCTACAGGGTCTTTTCAGGCGTGGGGTAACACTCATTACCACCTCCAATATAGAGCCGGATGGATTATATAAAGATGGCCTGCAACGTGCCCGGTTTATACCTGCGATTGAGGCGATAAAAAGCCACGTTGATGTAGTTTTT
Organism: uncultured Granulosicoccaceae bacterium; assembly: GCA_964388065.1. Taxonomy (GTDB): domain Bacteria; phylum Pseudomonadota; class Gammaproteobacteria; order Granulosicoccales; family Granulosicoccaceae. The sequence goes on along the minus strand of CAYLZS010000091.1, from coordinate 10,477 downwards.
CTTGGTGGTGACATAGACTATCGAATGCGACTATTGCAAAACGCTGAGGTCTATCGTGCGCCACTCGATGAAAGCTCAAACGAGTCACTTGAATTGCAGTTCAGAGCGCTGGCTGCAGCAAGTGTAATAGAAGAGCGTGGCCTTCTCGATATCAATGGTCGTGAAATTCAGACGGTATTGTTGGCCGATGGTGTGGTCTGGTTTGAATTCGATGAGTTGTGCAATACAACGCGGTCAACTGACGACTACATAGAAATTGCGCGCTCACACCATACTTTGTTGCTTGGAAACGTAACCGAAATGGATGACACCACCAACGACTCAGTAAGGCGTTTCATCAACATGGTTGATGAATTCTATGATCGCGGCGTGAAGCTGGTTGTAACAGCTCAGGTGAGACCTGAGTTGCTTTACAAAGGCAAGCGTCTGGAATTTGAGTTCGACAGAACAGTAAGCAGACTTAGTGAAATGCAGTCGCCTGAATATTTGGCGTCTCCGCATTTATCCTAGTTTTTAACGACGTTGTTGAAACGTTGAACCGAGAATTACTAATGTGCGTAATCAGTGACGACAGATCTGTGCTGTCACTGCGGCATTAATTGCAGATGTTATTTACGTTCATTAAGAAGCGCTGCTGCCTTTTGACGCATCTGTTTTGGCACTGTCATTTTTTCTTGCAGTGGCGTGCTTTTGGGTTCTCCAGGGAGCGCGTCTTGATTTGCCTGCTTCGCGCTTTCCCGTGTCAGCTTTTGCGTCACCGGCAGATGGGCTGGCAGCTTGCTCTGCTTGTTGGGCAACATCGGTTGCCTGTGTATCAACCGGAGTCGTTGACTCTGTATCGATAGAATTTCGTGCTGTGACTTCGCCTTCAACAGGAGAGTCTGTATTTTGTACAACCTTACGTTCGTTGGTGTTTCTATTGGTTCGGTTGTGGCGCTGATTGCGTTTGTTCTGGTTTTTATTTGCACCACCGTTTGCGTTGCCGTTAGATTGGCCGGCTTCGGCGCGCTCTACAGCAATTTGTCTCGCCGCGAAGCGGGCTTGATCTTCTCTGTACCAGTCACTGCTTCGGTACTGATCAAATCCATTTGAATCTGCGCTGTTCCAGTTGTTGCCGTTACGGTTTTGGCCCTGTTGTTTTCTGCCACCGTTGGATTGCGCCCGGTTTCCGTTCGGGGTTCTGCGGTTGCCATTGCCGTTCTGAAAATTGCCGTTGCTCTGGTTACCGAAGTTGTCGGCGTTTCTTTGTTGACGTCCCTGGTTTTGCGGTCGACGTGCTTTTTGTGCTGGTCTGCGTCTGTTGCCATTTTGGCCGTTATTTTGGCCGTTGCTTTGGCTACCATTGCCACCCTGGTTGTTTGCGTTGCCACTGGCGGCTGCACCGGCATTGTTGGTGCGAGGCTTGGGCTTGTTGTTGCGCGGGCGCCGATTGGCGTTAGCTGGTTTGTTGTTTGGCGTCTCTGACATATTATTGATTCTTCAGGGTTGCTTCTTCAGGGTTGCTTCTTTAGGGCTCAATGCTTTTTCAGATAAGACAATGACATCGCAAACTTCGCGGTCAGGAAGTTAGAAGGACCTTATATGATTTGTCTGATGCACAACCTGCCGCAGGTTTTCCACGGCGCATAATATCGATAGCGAAAACGCAATTCAGCATGTGGCTATTGATTAGCGTTGTGTTTGGTGTAAGCAGACATCTGGTAACTCATTACTATTTTAAATTATTAGTTTGCCGCACGACGAATTAAGGTTCACGTCAGTGTGGTGCGGTATTCATTCGTAATAGGTCGATAGTACGCGACCGGTAAGCAACTCTGTGTGGCAGATTTTCGCCTGCGTCTGTATTTGTTTGCTAGTTGCTTTATCTCGCAGTTTTGCTGCGGAGCTGGCATCTGTAATTTAACGGTCAGTGTGCCAGCGGGATCGGTCCAGTGATCCGATCAATGAGCTTAGTTTAGCAAACTTTCAGCCTAATATGCCAGCGATTCATTCCTGTTATTGCCGCAATCGGTGTGTGCCTGGTCTGATTTGGCAGAATTATTTCGCGCATCCTTCAAGAATTCAGGAATGAGCGGAAACGACGCAAAAGATGTCGAGGTTGACAATTATTCAACTGGTGGTCGATTTAACGGCCGGATTGCGGCTGAGGCGACAGCTACGTTTGCCGGTGGATTTTCCAACAGTGTGCGATGCTCAGCCACCGAATTTTCAGCCCGAGTGAATTCGTCGAGACTGACAGGATGGTTGGTCAGGTACAGCAACAGTGCTGCAAATGCGATCTCAGCAGCAATCACCACGCCGGGTTGAAACTGTCCTGTATTTACTTTTGCTTGGGGTATTCCGCGTTTCATCATTATTTTTTCTTGATTTTATGAGCGGTTAGCGCACCTGGTTGCAGGAATCCGCCATAAGCGCGAATACCATCAGAATCGTCTGGGACGCTTCCGAGCGTCCAAATGCCACTAAACCGCCGGATGAAAGTCTGGCAGACGGAGTGTAACGCGTTTTTAGGCGTTATAGCCTTAAAGAATACTATTAACCTTCGTGTAATCAGATGTTAAAACGCCGGATTGCCTGAATATATGGGCAAAAGTGACAGACTTCACATTTTCATCTGTGTAGTCGGGTCTTTGGGTCGACAGGTCTTCGGTCAGCACCTACGAATCAAGGCGTTGGTGAGTGTTCGTAATTGTCGCGCTATTTTAGCGACTGGGAAACCGATACAATACGGGGAGTCGGATTCTGAAGGTGACGAGTCAAATGAGAAAAACCGGAGTGTTGGACGAGCTGGTGGATAAGCTTGGGCAGGTGTTGCCTCCGGGTGCCGCTGATTTAAAAGCCGACTTTGATAAAAACGCCAAAGCTACACTGCAGTCGGCGCTCAGCAAAATGGATCTGGTTACCCGCGAAGAATTTGATCTTCAGGTTGCATTGCTTGAGAAAACCCGAGAGAAACTGGATCGCCTGGAAAAAATAGTTGCAGACAAGGCGAGCGATCAGTAGGTTGGTAGCGGATCCACAGAGCGGTAGTTAGTAACTTAAGCTGTGAATAGTCAGTAGTATCTTCAGAAGTAACAGGTTGTAAGAAGTTGAACTTATCAGTAGTGCAAAGCCGTGCAATTGTCGGTGTTCATGCAGTTCCTGTATCAGTTGAAATCCATTTGTCTGGCGGGCTGCCTTCTTTATCAATAGTCGGCATGCCGGAAACTGCTGTTCGCGAAAGCAAAGATCGCGTGCGAGCAGCCTTGCTTAATTCTGGCTTTGATTTTCCCCCCAGTCGTATCACCGTGAATCTTGCACCCGCTGATTTACCGAAGTCAGGTGGCAGATTTGATCTGCCTATTGCACTTGGGCTGCTTGCAGCATCAGGACAACTGGACGGCAATCTTCTAAACCCCTACGAATTCATCGGTGAACTCGCATTGGGTGGTGAGCTACGGGCTGTTAATGGCGCGCTGCCAACAGCATTGGCAACACAAGACAGCGGACGCGCATTGGTGGTGTCGGATGAAAACGGGGCAGAGGCAAGTCTGGCTGAACATTGCCAGGTGTTTGCTGCAGCCACACTGCTGCAGCTATGTACGCACCTGATGTCTAAAGATGGCTTGCACGAATTGCGTACAGGTTCGCCTGGTGTGGGTACCGTTTCAAAAGCTCTTCCCGATCTGTCCGATGTACGGGGTCAGCATCAGGCACGACGTGCTTTGGAAGTTGCTGCGAGTGGCGGGCACAACATGTTGCTGGTTGGACCGCCCGGTACTGGTAAGTCAATGCTTGCCAGCAGATTGCCTGCGGTAATGCCATCAATGTCATTAAAAGAAGCGTTGGAAACAGCATCTGTTGCATCGATTAGCAGCGGTGGCTTCGACATCCAGAGCTTTCGCAGCAGACCCTATCGCGCGCCACATCACACGGCGTCGGGAGTCGCTTTAGTCGGTGGCGGCGGTCAGCCCCGGCCGGGTGAAATTTCTCTGGCGCACAACGGCGTACTGTTTCTGGACGAACTGCCCGAATTCCCTCGCCATGTTTTGGATGTAATGCGTGAGCCAATAGAAAATGGTGAGATAACGATTTCCCGTGCTGGTCAGCAGGCAGATTTTCCCGCCCGTATACAGCTCGTAGCTGCGATGAACCCGTGTCCCTGTGGTTATTATGGTGATGAGCGTGAGCCGTGCCGCTGCAGTCCCGATCAAATAACGCGATATCAATCCAGAGTCTCTGGTCCGTTGCTGGACCGAGTTGATATTCAGGTTGAGGTTAAGCGTATCGCCTATGACTTGTTGCGTAGTGATGCCGCCAGAGGTGAGAGCAGTATGTCGGTGCGCAAGCGAGTGGAACGTGCCCATGAGCTACAGTTATTACGCAGTGGTAAAGCCAATGCCAGAATGAATAACAATGAAGTGGAGCAGCACTGCGAGCTGGAAGAGGCGCAACATCGCTGGCTTGCGATTGCACTGGACAAATTTAATCTGTCAGCGCGGGCGATACATCGCACACTTAAGGTGGCGCGTACAATTGCAGACATGGAGGAGTCCGCTGATATACAGGCAGATCACTTAAAAGAGGCGCTTGGTTATCGCTCAAGGCTGGGTTATCAGGCGAATACGGTTAGTAGTTGAGTTATAAACTGAGTCAGTAAACTAACAGATACAAAAAAATTGAAAAAGTACTGACTCTTTGCGTGAACAAGAGAGCCAGGGCATTCCAGCTCTCTGCTTTGCCACTAATTAATTCAGTGGTCTTTTAGTTGGCGTAAGCCAAACGGGTCGGAATATTAACTGTTCTAGACTCTGCAATCGCTCATCATAGTCAACATGGTTTCTATCAGCGTATTTGCATTTTCAACGTCTGCGTTATTTTCAACGCACACTTCAATCATTTCTTCGATCGTTAGTTCTTTGTCGAGGATCGCATCTACGACCGTCTTCATTTGCTCGTCATTCATAGTTGTGTAGTTTGGGTGGCCTGGTTAAAAAAATGGGAACAGAATTATAAGTTGGACCATGCGATTGTCAATTCAAAATACGATTCGTTGTTAGTATTTTTGATGGTCAATTTTAAAATGCAGTGCGTGGAGTTTGTGATGTGGGGGCTTGTTGTTTAGAGCCGCCAAATAGTGTGATTATTGACGCTGCAAAAAATTAAGTTTTGGTCCGCTGTCCTGTTACGAGAGTTATGAGTCGACCGGTCAGCTCTTCCAGTCGGTTTCTCGCTGCTCTGTCGGGGCGTTGCAGCGATTGCGATCTGGTTTGTGCATCGGCTACGGACTCTCAGATTTTTTGGCGGCGATCGACTTTAGGTGATCAGCTTTATCAGGGTCTGCATGAGCCTGCCGATCCCTTCTTTCTTTGGCGCAGCTCTGGTGAGACTCCCTTCTGTTGTTTGATCTAAGTAAGAGTATGGGTTTTGAACCAGAAAACGGCGAATACAGTCAAGCCGCAGGTGTGGTTGCTCTATAAGATCCTCGTTTCTACATGAACGGACTGGATCGATGAGCAAAGTGATTGATGGCAAGGCATTCGCAGCAACCCTTCGCGCAGATGTCGGTGACAAAGTCGCCAAATTAAAGGCGGAGCACAATATTGTGCCAGGGCTCGCCGTGGTGCTTGTCGGAGAGGATCCCGCCAGTCAGGTTTATGTGCGCAATAAAGGCAAGCAGACCGCTGAAGCCGGTATGCAGAGTTTTGAGCACAAACTGCCCGATACCACCTCGCAGGATGAGTTGATGAAACTGATCGACAAGCTTAATGCCGATGATGCAGTGCACGGCATACTTGTGCAGCTGCCGCTGCCAAAACAGATTGAAGAGGAGGCGGTAATCAACCATATCAGTCCTGATAAGGATGTCGATGGCTTCCACCTTAATAATGTGGGCAGGCTGGCGATTGGTGATCCGGGTATCGTGCCCTGTACGCCGCTGGGCTGCATCATGATGCTCAAAGATGCATTGGGTGATCTTTCCGGAATGCATGCAGTGGTTGTTGGCCGATCAAATATTGTCGGTAAACCAATGGCGTCTTTGCTGTTGCAGGAAAACTGCACGGTAGAAATCACACATTCACGCACCAGAAATCTGCAGGAAGAATGTTTGCGTGCTGATATTCTGGTTGCCGCCGTCGGCAGGCCGGAAATGATCAAAGGTGACTGGGTCAAGCCGGGTGCCACTGTTATAGATGTAGGCATTAACCGGATTGAAGCGGAAGGTGGTAAAACACGTCTGGTGGGTGACGTCGAGTTTGCATCTGCCGAAAAGGTTGCAGGCAAAATTACACCGGTACCCGGCGGGGTTGGCCCGATGACAATTGCCTGCCTGCTTCACAATACGTTGCAGCAGGCCTGCAAAATAAACAACGTCGATGTACCCGCCTAATTTTTTACCCGCATAATTCAACCGGAAGAAACTGCGGCCTTTAAACCGGCTATAATCCGCCACGAGTATTTTTTCGGGCATTCAGGTGATAGCACTGCTGCAAAGGGTTAGCTCTTCTACCGTAACCGTAGATGGCAGGCTAATCGCCAGTATTGATGCCGGTTTGATGGTACTGGTTGCCGTTGAGTCCGGTGATACCGAAACCACCGCCTCAAAGCTGCTGCAGAAAATTAGCCGTTATCGGGTGTTTTCCGATGCGAACGGAAAAATGAACCTCAGCCTGCTGGACACTGGAGGCGGCCTTTTATTGGTTCCGCAGTTCACGCTTGCGGCAGATACCGGGCGCGGATTGCGACCGAGCTTCAGTAAAGGGGCATCCGCCATCGACGGAGCTCGTCTGTTTGATACACTTGTGAGTCTGGCGGATAACCTGGACTGTCAGGTGCAAACCGGTCGGTTTGGCGCTGACATGCAGGTTTCGCTGGTGAACGATGGACCGGTTACCTTCTGGTTGCAGGAATCTCCGCCAGAACCCCAGCTCTAGATAAGCGTTAATGCCTGACTAATTAAAATGACCACTCGCTCTGCAAATGTTTCCCGCAACACCAATGAAACCCGTATTGTCGTCGATCTTCAACTCGATGGCAGTGGCAAAGGGGTCTTCAGTACCGGAGTGCCATTCTTCGAGCATATGCTTGATCAGCTTGCCAGACATGGCATGCTGGATTTAAAAGTTGAATGTGATGGTGACACTCATATTGATGATCATCATTCGGTTGAAGATACCGGTATTGTCATCGGCCAGGCTTTTGCCAGTGCACTGGGTGACAAAGCCGGTATAAATCGCTACGGTCATGCGTATGTGCCACTCGATGAGTCATTGTCACGAGTGGTGATTGATTTTTCCGGCCGTCCCGGTTTGTATTTTAACTGTGAGTTCAAGCGTGACAAAGTCGGTACGTTTGATGTTGAGCTGTGCTATGAATTTTTCCACGGCTTTGTGAATCATGCCGGTGCGACCCTGCACATAGATAACATCAAAGGCGACAACGAGCACCATAAAATCGAAACCATCTTTAAGGCATTTGGTCGATCAATAAGAATGGCTGTACAACAGGATGCAAAGCTCGATGGCAAGGCTGCCTCTACGAAAGGCGTGCTGTAGATGGTTTTTTTATTTGCTAAGCGGGAAGCTCCAACAGTATGACAACGATTGCTGTTGTCGACTACGGCATGGGTAACCTGCGTTCGGTAGCTAAGGCTGTCGAGCATGTAGCGCCTGATTTTCGTGTTGTTGTCAGTTCCAAATCCCGTGATATTGCAGCTGCAGACCGGGTAGTATTCCCGGGTCAGGGTGCGGCACGCGATTGCATGGCTAATTTGCAAACGCATGAATTATCAGAAGCAGTTTTGACGGCTTTTAACAACAAGCCGTTTCTTGGTATCTGTATGGGACTACAAGTGCTGTTTGACTCAAGCGATGAAAATGGTGGTGTGCAGTGTTTGGGTTGTGTGAGCGGTAAAGTTTCTCGTTTTAAGCGCACCGCAGGCACGGAGAATTGCAAAATTCCGCATATGGGCTGGAACCAGGTATCACAGAGCGATGATCATCCTTTGTGGAATAAAATCGAAGATGGTGCACGTTTTTATTTTGTACACAGTTATTATGTTGAGCCCGAAGAGTCTGCTGTAGTTTCGGGTAAAACAAGTTACCTTGAAAATTTTTGCAGTTCTATCGCCAAAGACAATGTGTTTGCCACTCAGTTTCATCCGGAAAAAAGTGCAGCCAACGGATTGCAATTACTTAAAAATTTTAGTGAGTGGCAGCCTGCCTGAGCTATGACAAAAACTATGCAAATCATTCCCGCAATAGACTTAAAAGACGGTCAGTGCGTGCGCTTAAGGCAAGGGCGTATGGAAGACAACACCGTCTTTTCCAGTGACGTAGTGGCAACTGCAACCCGCTGGGTAGAGGCGGGTACCAGTCGTTTGCATATTGTCGATCTGGATGGCGCATTCGCTGGTGAACCGCGTAACGGTGAGCTTATTAGAGAAGTATGCAAGGTACATCCCGAACTGCAGGTACAGGTTGGAGGCGGTATTCGCGATGAAGACATCGCAGCACGATATATAGATGCAGGAGTACAGTGGATTATCATCGGTACTCAGGCAGTGAGAGAGCCTGCAATAGTAGAGCGGCTGTGTAAAAACCACCCGGGTCAGGTGATCGTCGGGCTCGACGCACGCGAAGGTAAGGTTGCGTTGAGTGGCTGGGCTGAAGATTCAGGGCAGGATGCAGTGGAGCTTGCCAAATCATTCGAAGGTGTTGGGGTCAGTGGCATTGTTTATACCGACATCGAGCGCGATGGCATGATGCAGGGTTTTAATTCTGAGGCAACCGCATCACTGGCTGAGCAAATCGATATTCCGGTATTTGCCTCCGGCGGCGTAAATTCCTATGAAGACATCGACAGGTTGTGTCAGATTGCATCCCACGGGGTGACCGGCGCCATTGTTGGTCGTGCAATGTATGACGGCACAATTGAGCTTGGTGTTGCACAGCAGCGTATTCGCGATCAGCTTGCAAGCCTCGATGTTGTCAATTAAATGCGGGCTATAAACCAATGGGTCTAATTTAATGGGTTTGGCCAAGCGCGTTATTCCCTGTCTTGATGTAGACGACGGCCGTGTTGTTAAAGGTATCAACTTTGTCGATATTGTTGATGCAGGTGATCCGGTAGAGGCGGCTCGCAGATACGGCGATGCCGGTGCAGATGAACTGACATTCCTCGATATAACCGCAAGCGTTGATAATCGTGACACCATTTATCATGTTGTTGAGCAGGTGGCTTCAGAAGTTTTTATTCCACTGACTGTCGGTGGTGGAGTACGTGCGGTATCCGATATTAGAAAACTGTTAAATGCCGGTGCCGATAAAGTCAGTATCAATACAGCAGCGGTTCACAATCCGGAACTTGTCAGAGAAGCCGCCGAGCATGTTGGCAGTCAGTGTATCGTGGTGGCGATTGATGCCAAAGGCGTACACAAAGAAGGAGAGATACCACGGTGGGAAATCTTTACTCACGGTGGTCGCAGGGAGACGGGTCTCGATGCCATTGAATGGGCTATAAAAATGACCGAGCTGGGTGCCGGTGAATTACTCGTCACCAGTATGGACCGTGACGGTACAAAAGCAGGTTTCAATCTGCCACTGACACGTGCGATCGCAGATGCTGTTGAAGTGCCGGTTATTGCATCAGGTGGCGTCGGAACACTTGAACATCTTGTTGAAGGAGTAGAGCAGGGTGGTGCTGATGCTGTATTGGCTGCGAGTATTTTTCACTTTGGTGAATTCACCGTGACACAGGCAAAACAGGCAATGCAAAACGCCGGTATTGAGGTGCGCTTATGATGGATGCAGCCTGGCTTGATGAACTGCAGTGGAATGACCAGGGACTGATTCCCGCTATTGCTCAGGATGAAAAATCTGGCGATGTGCTGATGATGGCCTGGATGAACCGCGAAGCACTGGCAAAGACAGCAGAATCCGGGCAGGCAGTTTACTGGTCCAGATCGAGATCAAGGCTCTGGCACAAAGGTGAGTCTTCGGGACACTATCAGCAGGTTTCCGATATTCGCACTGATTGTGATTCTGATGTTGTATTGCTTAAAGTTAAGCAGGTGGGTGGCATTGCCTGCCATACCGGTCGCTACAGCTGCTTTTATCGACAGCTTGCACACGGATCGAACCCAGCGAAATGGCACGACGCCGATTCCGTAATCAAAGAACCGGGCGAAATTTATCCCGGCGACGAGTAAAATCCGTAAAATGAGCGATAATATTCTCGAAAAGCTGGCGCTGGAGCTTGAAAAGCGCAAATCGTCAAAAGCGGCGGATTCTTACGTGGCGAGCTTGTATCAGGCAGGAACTGACGCCATTCTAAAAAAGGTGGGCGAAGAGGCCACAGAAACTATAATTGCCGTAAAATCGGGCAACCGTGATGATATTGTGCACGAAACTGCGGATTTGTGGTTCCACACACTGGTGATGTTAGCGGAGCAGGATCTGGGACCGGAGCATGTGCTGAAGGAATTGCAGCGTCGCTT
>CAYLZS010000090.1:0-11629 GCA_964388065.1 uncultured Granulosicoccaceae bacterium | reverse complement strand
TTCTCACCGGCCTCTGCAATCAACCCACTGATAAACTCCTGCGCAAATAGCTGTCCGGGATGTCCATCGGTATGCATAATTCGAACAGCTGATGAAACCATTCGAGCACTTTGTCGAGCGGCTAGCGCCTGGACGTCGTCGAGGTTGGCAGTGTCTATCGCGGTATTCATTTGAGTTAACATCTCACCCGATATGCCCGCAATCAGCCCATTGACGGCACCATCGTTAAAGTTTCCACCGGTGGCTTCTGCGACAATCCCCTGCGTCACTGTAGAAGTGCCAATGCGTCCAAAACTTCCAATGGCTCCATCCGCCTGGTTAAGTTGTTGTACCTGTGGAATTCGATTGAGTCCGGCGGTAAGCGCACCGGTCATTGCACCTTTGAGTACATCGTCCCAGTCAAAATTGCCGTTTACCGCGCCTGAAATCGCACTGGATGCAAGACCGCTAAGTGCCGCTCCGCCGATTGTCGCACCTACCGTACCGGCTCCAAATAAACCTGCTGCAAACCCTGAAGCAAGCCCACCGGTGATATAGGAAAACGCTCCAACGAATCCAAACTTAACCAGGTCTGTAACTATCGTGTCGCGATCGACATTATCATGGGGTGTTACCCAGCCAACACCGGGTGCAAATTGAATGGCACTTATGTCATGCAAGTCGGGTAGGTTGTTAAGATCAAGCGCACGGACATCGGGGTTTTTAAGCGTTGTAGGCCAGCCGCCGTTTCGATTGGTTACATACCAGCCTGACGCAGTGCTCGCGTGTGTATAAGACAACCCTTCACTTAATGGCAGCTCAGAGAAGCTGGTTGGTCCGAAGTACGCGATGGCAAGTCGGGTTGTAGCGGTATCTTCTGCAAGAAATGTATCTACCTGATCAGTACGTATTGCATGTGCATACAGGTTGCGAACATTTTCCATTGCCCGGCCGTAGCGCACCATTTGTTCATAGCGCTGTTCGCCGTAGAGATAAAGTTGCGCACGTGCAGCAGGGTTATCTGGTTCAGGTATAGGCGCGGTATCGTGGTTGATGAATTTTTGAATATCCGGATCAGAGAGCTGGATATCCAGCATCGCCAATACATCTGCCGGTGCAACAGCGAGTCCGTTCAAACCGGGGCCTGCGAGTTCAGGACGTTCTGCCTGACGGGCAAGGCTAATAATTCCAGGGTATTTTTCTATTAGCTCATTGGCGCCGGATAACTCGTAGTGCTCAGCAAGGGAATCAAGGATGCTGTTTGGTCGAGTATCATAAGCTTCGCGAAATCTGGTGCTGCTGAATTGTTCAATAGTCTTGATGATACTGTCGCCGTCACTGTTCCTGAGGTAGGTGGTATTCCAAAATTCACCATCACGGGTGTTATACGCAATGGTTTTTTGGGTATCGTAGTGCGATCGCAAATCATCAAACAACTGATTGCGGGTATCTAACCATTCCTGAGTGACAGGTTCCCCGCCATCAAATGGAGCGGGCGCAGTTGTATTATCTGGTGCGGTTTCCTGTGACAAACCTGCATTGTCTGAGCTGGTAACAGAGGTGCTATTGCCAGCATTGATTGAACTGTATGCATTAACCCCTAAGCCAGCGCTTGCGTTAACTTTATTCTGAAATAACGTGACTTGGTGCTCGTTGATCAATGGAGTGGAGTTACCGAATTCCGTATTGCCCGGAAGGTTTGAATTTTCTGCGGTCAGCGGGTTAGATGAATCTCGTAACAGGTCCAGCGAAGATTTAGCCGTGATGAGCGTATGAGCAGTTGTCGATTGTATCAATAGAGTCTGGTGCGCTGCCCGTACCACCAGTTTCCTGACCTTTGATGGTTTTTTTAAGGGAATTAACGCTACTTGTGCTTCCTAAGATTGGTTTTGAGAGCATGTTTCACGACGTGGTGTAGGCTTAAATACCACACTACAGAAAATCGACAGCTCAGGTAATTAGGGGAAACCCTATATTTTGCTATTCCCGCTGGATCCTGACCAGCAGAGAAAAGCGCCACAAAAAGAGTAGCCTGAAGCATCAGGCAATGTAATGTGGGGTTCGTAGACACTGTTCACGACGTCATTGGTTGTAGATGTAACTGTCATGAATAAAACCAGAACAGGAAAATCTGGGGTCAGATAACTGGAGGTCTTTCGCATGCAGTGTGTTTCAAATGCCACAGTGACAGCAGCTTTGGTTGTTAACGTACGGCAGGTTGTGACATCCAAAGCAATCTGGAGTTTGCGGGCTTTAGTGGGAGTTTCAGCTTAGCTGGAGTTACTTTGCAGGCCCGATTGCGGTACGAGGTTTCGGGAAAATTTATTCAATAATTCCCAGTTATAGTCGTTATCTGTTCTGCGCAGTAGTGGAATAGAGGAGCGCGCGTACTAATGCCAAAAGCCAATTTAACCTTATTAGGCGTCGGTGTGTCCCTGAATGCGGACGGCACAAAGATGGTGTTGGCAAGTGAATGTCAGTTGCCGGAGGCTGATATCGATGCTGCCTGTGAAGCTCTTTTTGTAACCAAAAAACCTTTTAAACTGTTTAAAAACGTTGAGTTAGCGGTGGCTGCCAGTCATTTCGGGCGGCTCAAAGCGCTTGGTATTGACTGTGAGGTCGAGGTTTTAGATGACGTTGCAGATGACAAACAGAAATCAACGGTACCCCGCAATCGGTTGTTGGCGGGTGTGTGTGTATTGTCGGTCGCGCTCGGCGGCGGGTATTTTTTATATAGTCAGAAAGCCGAGCAAATTTCTCAGATAGTCTCAAAACTCAGTTCTGAATCAAGTGATGATTCGCCTGAGAAGCTGGAAATTGCTGCTGCATTGGAGTTAACGGAATTTCATCAATGGCGTAATCGTATCGATGGAATTGAAAGGCTGAAGTACGAACTTGATCACTTAACCAGTAATCAGCTTCAGGCCTATTTGATCTCATCAGTCGGGGATGCGCTGGCCCGTACTGTTGGTACAAATTACGTTTCGCAACTGGAAATACAGCAGTTTGACGCTGCAGGTGATGATTCGAAAATTCAAGAGCACCGTCAAAAGCTTGAAGCCAGTTTGGCTGAGATAAAAACTGACCCTGCAACCTTTGATCGATTTTACGCGACACTGGACCTGGCAGGTGTTTATCAGCAGATTGGAATCTATAATAAGGCGCGCTCCACATTCGATCTTGCCGAGGATATAGTCAACACCTGGGGAGTGAATCAGGCAGCAGACATCGTAATCGCAGAAGTTGCACTGGCAGAATATCAGCACATCTATGGTCAAACAGAGTCCAGAGATGGACATCTGGCCGCCGCTACTTCAACTGCAGATTCCGGGTTTGAAGCCAGTCCTGACAATTTAAAAGAGTGGGCAATAGCCTACATCGCCCGACATGAAGCAAAGTTTGGTTTGTTTACCAAAGCGCATAGTCGTTTAAGATTAATTTCAGATAAACAAATTACCGATAGTGCAATGGTTGATATATCGAACTTTGCAGCAAGCGAAAATAATGAGCCGGAGTTCGAACTCCGCGATGTTAAAGGACAGGACTTTTCTGTAACTAACCGCGAAATGGTTATTTTGCTTAATAAAACCAGAGCGGGTGCTGCGAAAAAAGATAAAAAGCGCAAATCTGAACTCTAAAACTGCGCTGGTTTAACAGCACGTATGGCTCAAGTGACCTAAGGGCTCAACTGCACAAAGATAAAGAGCAATCAGGTCTGCGATGCTATCTGTAACTGGAAATGATTTCAGTAGCAGTAATTCGGTCCTGGTTACCAGCCTTATCCATAGATCAGATGTAGAAGTTCAGATTTATGCGTAACGGAGCGTTTTAACCAAATTCATTGATCGAGCTTTCTCAAGCATGAAAGCACCGAGTGCAATATCACTGGTTGCGAGCCCTCTGTGCCAGAACAATATTGTTTCACCATTGTTCTCGCGACCGGGTTTGGCTTCAGCGACTATCTCACCAATCTCACTATAGAAAGAATCAACCGTTATCTTTCCAGCGTTTAGGTGAGGGCGAAGGGCACCGAAGGGTCCGGCCATAATCTGACCGAAGTCATCCATAACCAGTTTGTCGAACTGATCTGTAAAATCCGATGGCAGTGCGCTCATCGTGCCATAGGGTACAACGAGTGAGCCTTTGCGTACCCACGATGATTCGTACAGGGGTGTCGGTTCGGGTAAGCGCGATGCTTCAACGGCAATGTCTGCATCCTGCAGGCAGTCCTGCCAGTTGTCAGTGGCGATTACCGTTTTGCCTAAATCGGTACTGAGTCGCTCGGCGAAAGCGTTGCGGCTTTCGGCGCGTCTGCTGTGTATGCGAATTTCTTCAAAATCGAACAAGCTGTCGAGCAGTCGCACGTTCCAGTAAGCGGTGCCGCGTGCGCCGATATGTCCGAGTCGCTTCGGGTTGGGTGGTGCGAGATGCTTAGCGCCGATGGCGGTCAGGGCACCGGTGCGCATGTCGGTTATTCCGGCTGCATCAATCACGGCACGTGGCATGCCGGTTCTTGGACAAAACAGATTCAGTAACGCCATTTCGGAGGGCAATCCGTTTTTGTAGTTATCGACAAAGTCACCGACAATTTTCACACCTGCCAGATCGAGTGGCTCGATATATCCCCGAAGAATATTGAAATGGCCATCGGTGCCGGCATCCGGTTTTAAGTGCGTGCGCGGTTCTATGACTGTCTGTCCGCGGCCGGCAGCGTCCAGACCACGCTCGACGGCGGCAATGATCTCTGCGTCGGTCAGTTTCAGTGCCCTGACTTGTGGCCCGCCCAGATATTCGATATCGATATTCATTCTGTGCCTGCTTATTTTGGTTGTGAGTGTAACGCATACCGCCGATTCTGTTTACATCTGGCAGAGCTCATATTCACGCTCGCGCGCTGGCTCTTTGATAAACTAAAACTATTAACCGTCACCTGGCATCGTGGATGTTCGGATCAACAAACAATCGCGTTCAATCGAGATTACTGCGGGTTTTTCTCCTGCAGCTGATATTGATTAGTGTTGTCACTGTCATTGGTGTTATCACGGCAGGCCTGATTGTAGAGCGGCTGCTAATAAAAAAGGCGTTGCAGGGTGAGGCCGAATTTTATTGGGATCACAGATCTGCCAGTGCAGATTTTCGTCTGCCAGAGACTCTGAATCTTGCCGCCTATTTATCTTCAGACAAGCAAAAACCTGTACCGCATTCCTATCGTGAACTCGATCTGGGCCAGCACCGTGTGGACAATGCAGGTGAGCGCCAGATAGTACATGTCAGTGAGAGAAATGGTGAGCGACTGTATTTGTTGTTTGACGGCGGGACGGTAGGCAATCTGGCTTTCTACTTCGGTGTAGTGCCATTGATTCTTGTGCTATTGATAATGTACGGTTTTGCTTTTTTTGCTTATGTGTTGTCAAAGCGGGCGGTGTCGCCAATTACGAGGCTTGCCAGTGTGATTGAGCGTTTTGATTTTAACAAGAGAGCGGCTAACGAGCTGAATCTCGCAAGCCTTGAGCAGTCGAGCAATTCCGAGACAGAGATTCTTGCCAACGCGCTCGATCACTTTGTGCAGAGATCGAGCGCATCGATTGAGCGCGAGAGAAACTTTACCCGCTATGCATCACATGAGCTCAGAACACCTCTGGCTGTTATTCAGGGCTCTGTATCATCGCTTGAGTTATTGGAGCTTGATGGTGCACCAGCGCGAGCGGTGCAGCGAATAAAGCGTACCTCACACCAGATGGGTGATTTGATCAGCACACTGTTGTTACTGGCGCGTGAAGAGAAAGATTTCGATTCTGATCGTGCTACGCCTGTGAACGTTAATGATCTTGCAGACACTTTGCTGGCGCAGCATGTTGCAGTGCATTCAGATCAAAACAATAAAAGCGATATTACCCACCGTGGAAAACTGCTTGTTAAAGCACCGGAATCTGTATTGTCTATTGTGCTCGGCAACCTGTTGGGTAACGCATTCAGTTATACCAGCAACGGCAGCATTGAGGTGATAGTCGATAAAAATAAAGTCACTGTCGCAGACACCGGTGTTGGTATGGATACCAATACCATTAACAAGGCCTTTGAGCCATTTTTTCGCGCTGATGCGGAAAATGGAAGCTACCAAAACAGCGACCAAAGCCGCAGCCAGCATCAGGGATTAGGGCTTGCGATAGTAAAGCATAGCTGCAGTAACTATGGCTGGGAGATTCAGCTTGAAAGTGAGCCGGGTTCGGGTACCCGGGTGACAATTAGTTTTTGATTTTAGTCATTCTCAGAGCCCCGGTTTATTCCATACCAAGCGCCGCTTTTCTTTGATTGGCCCAGGTTCGCAGTATCTGATCAACAGCCAGACCGATAAACGCGATACAAAAGCCCAGTATCAGTCCGTTACCAATACCCTGTCTGTCAGAGAGTGATTTAAGAATCAGCTGTCCCAGGTCGTCGGTGCCAATCATCGCACCGATCACTACCATGGATAACGCAAATACCACGGTTTGATTTAAACCGAGTGCCAGATGCGGGAACGACAATGGCAGTTCAATATTGAGCCAGCGTTGAAAGCGATTTACGCCCGACATAGAGCCTGCATCGTGCAATGACTCCGGCACACTGCGCAGCCCCTCTACGGTATAGCGCGCTGCAGGTATTGTGGAATAGACAACAATAGCAATCAGTACCGATGTATCGGTGACGCCGAATAGCATCATCACCGGAATCAGGTAGATGAATGACGGAAACGTCTGGAAGGTATCGCACAGGGTGAGGACAAACTTTGATGTGGTGTCATATTGTGCGGCCAGTGTGCCGATCACAATTCCGATAAAGCCTGAAATAAGAGTGGCCATAGATATCAGGTAGGTTGTTATCAGTGCTCGGTCCCACCACTCGGTAAGCGCGATAAATAACAGGAAGCCGCCAACGATCAGGGCGGAGCGGATTCCGCCGACGATATACCCGATGCCCATAGCAAGGGTAAAGGTCGCAACAACCGGCATGGCCAGAAAAGCCTTTTTAACCGGGATCAGTACATCTACGATAAACCACTCGTTGAAACCTTTAAGGGTGTAGAAGAAAGTGTCCCAGACCCAGTCGACTCCGGCCTGCCAGAAAGCCGCCGTAGTAATGCCTTTGTTGTGTGGAATTAAATATAAGTAGTTAAACCCTTCTTTAAAAACAAACCGGCCAAGGTAGGCCAGTACAACACCGACGGCGAATACAGCGAGGAACATTAATCCGTACTTGTGTCGTTGCCTGAATGACTGGTCGGCAAAGTAGTCTGTCTGCTTGTTGGCCCATGCCAGTGACAATCGATCAAGTACAATTGCAATCAGTACAATGCAAATACCGATTTCAAGCGCGAGGCCAATGCGTAAGCGATTGAGTGCTATTAACAGATCGTTGCCGAGTCCTTTTGCACCAATAAGTGAAGCGATTACCACCATTGCCAGACATTGCATAATGACCTGGTTGACGCCGATCAGAATATTGCGACGTGCTGTCGGAATTAATACCCGGCGCAGCAGTTGCCAGCTGCTGCAACCGCTCATTAATCCGGCTTCTGTCACTTCCGGCGGTACCTGTTTGAGTCCGAGAATAGTCAATCGAACCATTGGAGGTGTTGCAAAGATGATGGTCGCAATCGCACCGGCATGATCACCGATGCCGTAGAAAACCATTACCGGAACCAGGTAGGAGAAGTGCGGCACAATCTGCGCGACGTTGAGCAGCGGGTTGAGTATGGTTTCAACCGTTTTGCTTTTATACGCCCAGATGCCCAGCATCAGGCCGATTAAGATAGCGATTGGTGCTGCGATCAATACAAAAGATAAAGTTTGCATTGATGGTTCCCATTGTCCGAATACCGCAATGTATACACAGGCAAGTCCTGCGAAAACAGCCAGGCTGATGCCGCTTAACGCGTAGCCCAATATTGCAGCACCACCGGCAACCACTGTCCATGGCATAGCAGGCCAGCGTGCCCATTCGTTTTCAGTTACCCAGTCCCAGCTGGTGAAATAAACAATGGTTTTCTGACCACCCAGCAGGAGCTCGCGCACCAGATCAATCAGGAAACCTACTTTGTCAGAGATAAAGCGGGTTACCTGCCGCATTAGCGGTTTATCTTCAAACTCTTCGATGTCCGGATCCCATACCTGGACCGGCCACATATCGTTCATCATGTACTCAACCGAGTTGTTGATGATGAGCGGCAGTTCTTTTATCAGCGGCGGCAGGCGCCACAACCAGTTGCCTTCAGTGTGCGGTACCAGGTGATACAGCAGCATGAATATGACAATAAGCAGCAGTAGCTGCAAAGACTTGTGTGTGCGGAGAGTTTGCATCATGAGCTGGCACGCCCCCCGAACAGGAGTTGTACAACATGTGAGGCGCTGACGCTGCCGACTATATTGCCACTTTCATCGACCACGCTTGTGGGAAGGTTTGAGTTAAGCACCGACTCCGCGACGGTTTCTATAATGGCATCTTTTGGTACCCTCAGATCGTTGACCTGGATTGCCGGATCATAAGCCTGCATTACCGATTCTATTTTTAGTACCTTTTCGCGGGGTACTTCCTGAGTAAACTTGCGCACGTATTCGGTGGCAGGATTGAGAACAATGTTGGCTGGTGTGTCGAGTTGCTCGATAATGCCATCCTTCATAATGGCAATTCGATCTGCAAGCCGCAGCGCTTCATCGAAGTCGTGGGTGACAAACATAATGGTTTTACTGAGCACATTCTGTAGTCGCAGAAATTCATCCTGCATTTCTTTTCTGATAAGCGGGTCGAGTGCCGAGAACGGTTCGTCTAGAAACCAGATATCCGGTTCAATGGCGAGAGAGCGTGCAATACCCACGCGTTGCTGTTGTCCTCCGGACAATTGGCGTGGAAAGTAATTTTCACGACCTGACAAGCTCACCAGATCAATCATCTCCTGGGCGCGTGCGATGCTTTTTTTAGTACTGATGCCTTTGACCTGTAAAGGAAAGGCAATATTCTCAAGAACGGTTTTATGCGGCAGCAGTGCGAAGCTCTGGAAAACCATGCCCATCTTGTTGCGCCGCAGTTTAATCAGATGCCGGTTTCTCATGGAAGTGATGTCCTGTCCTTCAATGAATATTTTGCCGGCGGTGGGAGCGGTCAGTCTTGATATGCAGCGCAACAGTGTTGATTTGCCAGAACCTGACAGCCCCATTATGATCAGCAGCTCTCCCGGGTAGACTTCAAAAGATGCATTGTCGACGCCTACAATACAGTCTGCTTCGCGAAACTTTTCTGCGTCGACAACACCGCCGCACTCCTGCATCATCCGCTTCGCGTTGTTGCCGAAGATTTTGTAAACGGACTCACAGCGAATGACAGGTTCGTTGTGGTTGGAAGGTTCAGAAGCCATAAAAATTCTTTTTTAGTGCTGTGTTCTGTACTCCGCTGTTGAGCATCGTGCAGTTTACACAGGCGTTATAGTTAGCAATTTTCAAGGTAAAAAAAAGCCCCTCTGGTTCGGTTAGGAATGCAGAGGGGCCATAGATCGTACTATTTTGTATCCGGCTCCGTAAAACGGAATGAAGAAATTACAGAGCCGATAAAGATACCTTACTACTTAGTCCAGGCCATCCAGGTGCTTTCGTTGTCTTTCAGCCAAAGGGCCGCAGCATCTTTGTGGTCCATTTTATCAATGTCTACAAGTGATGCCATTTCACCGATTTGCTTAGTGGTGAAAGAAAGCTTACTGAATGCCGTATAGGCCGCAGGATGAGAGCGCGGGAACTTATAGTTCACAGCTTTCTTTAGCCAGCCGACTGGAGAACCACACTTGCCGTCACCACCGTCTTCTTTACGGCAGCCTTCTTCATACGGAGGGAATTCAATAAAAGTGAATCCTTCAGCATCGGTGAAGTTTGGCGTCCAGTTGAAAACTATCGTACCGCGACCTTCTTTTTTAGCGGACTCAAGTTCCGTCCACAGCGCATCAGCGCCACCTGCGAACTTGACCGTGTAGCTGTCAGCGAGGCCCAGTGCTTCGAGGCGCTCAGGCATCAGGTCACCGTGCCAGCTTTGCGGGCCTTCGAGCCAGCGGCCTTTACCTTCAGAGTCTGCTGTGGCGAAGACTTCGCTGCAGTCTTTTAATGCTTCCCAGTTTGGCAGGCCGGGGCAAAGATCTTTCTCGATAACCCAGGTAGGAACGCCCATTTCTTCAAGTGTGGTTGCAGCATGAGTACCGGCGTCAATCACGCCGCCCTTCGCCATTGCATTATAGAATGACTTGCCGAAAGTCGACTGCCAGACTTCATGGGAAATAGTGACGTCACCGTTACGAATTGACTCGTACACTGCCTGAGTATCTGCGGGAACATATTCAACGTTGTTACCCATCGATTCGAACATGCCACCGATCACGTAAGCCATAACCACCTGGCTTGACCAGTTGTGGATTGGTATAACAATCGGCTCGCTGCTGTCTGCGGCGTACGCGATGCCGGTAGCGGATAGCAGCGAAACACAACTTGCTGCGACTAAGTTACGGACTAGTTTTGGCGTTTGTAACTTCATATAGAATTCCTCTCATAATTAGTATGGTTTGCAGAACCGCTGTTCCACCGGATCATGCTCGCCCCTCGATTCTACCGAGCAGTCCGTTAAAAAGTGCCACCTGAAACGTACCATTATTGTCCCTAATGGACAATTGCACAGCACAAGATCTCTTTGATTTTAAAGTGATTTGTACCAATTTTGCACCGATTAAGGTATACGCATTCCGCGATTACGAAGCAAATTCAGAGGTTTAGGTAATATGAGAAAATTAAGTGATGTTTAAAATGTGCGGACTGTGCAGCGGCCTGGTGTCAGCAAAAGGCTGATCGATAACCGTTATGATGTCGCAAACAAAGAAGTAGGAGGGGAATAACTCTTTGCCTGTGTTTGTTGTACTGTAAGCAAAGTGGTTATTCAGGATGCTTAGTCAGTCAGTAGTCGGTAACCTGATCCCTGAGCTGTATGGATAAGTGCTTTTTCGAATGGTTTGTCGACTTGCTTTCTGAGCTTGTAGATCTGGCTGCGCAACGTATCACTTGCGGGCGGCTCGTCACCCCAGAGTACGTTTTCAATATCTTCGCGTGGTACAACGTTCGGTGCGTTTTGCATTAGCAAAGCAAGAATTTGAAAACCTGCCGGTGTCAGCGTTAGTGTCTTGCCTTCGCGTGACGCTATTAATGTGGACGGGTTGAGCTCGAGATCACCAACCGTTAACACCTTTGAAGTGACGAGTCCGCGGGTGCGACGAATAAGGGAGTTGATGCGTGCAACCAGTTCCGGCAGGTCGAAGGGTTTCACTAAATAGTCGTCAGCGCCAGCTTCAAAACCTGCCAGCTTGTCGTTGAGTTCGTCTCTTGCAGTGGTCATTAGAATTGGCACACTGGAGGTGTGCTGCTCTCGCAGTTTGCGTGCGAGCTCCAGGCCGTCAATACCCGGTAACATGACATCGAGTAAAATAACATCGAACTTCTGCGTGCGAGCCAGATGCAAGCCGGATAATCCGTCTGCTGCATAGTCGACTATGCAGCCCATCGTTTCCAGAAAATCGACAATGGTCTCTGCAAGGTCGCGATGATCTTCAACCAGCAATACTCTTGTGTGTTCTATTGACTGCATATTG
>CAYLZS010000089.1:0-3617 GCA_964388065.1 uncultured Granulosicoccaceae bacterium | reverse complement strand
ATAGTGGGTCTACCGAACATCTATTACCTTCTGTAACTTGAAAAAACAATCAGCCATGTTCAATTGCAAAACGCTTGATCGGCGCTTTCCACTCTATCGATATTCTTACAGTTCTGCGCTCAGATTATTGGCGGGATTCTTACTGCTGATGCAATTGGGCTGTGATTTTGGTCACTACAAGCAAAAATTGAATGACGACTACACGCTGAGCGCTATCGACACGAACAGCAATATGGCTCTTTTTTACTCCTACAATAAAAAACTGGTGGGAGTTGTTCAAAAACAAGTTATTGCTTATGTCGTGGAGGATTCATTTATCGCGGTAATCAGGCAACATTCAAGTAATGGCAACGGTAAGGAGGAGGATTACTACTTCGTCCCACTAACAGAGCCGTTTATAACCGATCACTTTGAGACGAACGTCGCAGGCCCATTGTCGTTAGATGAAGTAACAAGCCTGGCAGTCGAACGGGGAGCCCCTGCTCCGTTGGCGTTTAAGAGCTTACCGAGGTAGTTCAGATTCGTTCGATCCATTTATGAAGTTACCGAAGTAGCTGGCATATCTTTGCACGTCAATCTTCCATGCTTGTCTCCAGTCACAACAGAGAAAGTGCGGGGCTTTGGTTCCCAATCAATTGAGAGGCATGGAGCATGACTGGGTAGCTGTCGGTAAAATTTACAGGGACACCCACTCTAAAATTATCTTAAACACTGGTTCCCAAGACAACCTGCAGTATCAGAGAGGCCACATGTGCGAGATTATTTACGGGAGTCCAGATAATTAGTTATTGTTCACCGCCTGTCTTGAGTTTGGCATATGCCATGGCATATGCTACACTTAAACCAATACGCAAATGGGGGTCTTCGCATGAATCAAGAGCGGCACGTAAAGCTATTTCGCAATGGTCGAAACCAGGCTGTACGAATTCCGAAAGAGTTTGAGTTTGAGGGTGACGAAGCGATACTTAAAAGAGATGGCGACCGATTAATACTGGAACCCATCCGCAATGGAGGGCTTCTGGCAACAGTTAGGGCGCTAGGGCCACTAACAGAGTCATTTCCAGATATCGATGACTTCAATATTGATCTCGATGAACCACAAGTCGGCACCTGAACGTGCGGTATATGCTGGATACTAATATCCTGTCCAACTTGATGAAGGAACCGCATGGACGTGTAGCTTCGAAAATTGAGGCAGTCGGTGAAAGCAACGTTTGTTGCAGCATAATAGTCGCTGGTGAGCTACGATACGGTGCCGTAAAAAAAGCATCTGATGCTCTTAGCCGCCATGTCGATGCAGTGCTGGCATCAATCCCTGTACTTCCTTTAAACGAAGTGGCAGATAAAACATACGGCTTAATCCGAAGTCAGCTCGCAGGAAAGTTGATAGGGCCTAATGATCTATGGATTGCTGCTCACGCTCTCGATGAAAACCTTATACTCGTTACTGACAACGAAAAAGAATTTCAGCGAGTTCCATCCCTTTCTGTTGAAAATTGGATCAGAGCGTAAATGTAAAACCTAAGGGGTCAGGCTTCACCCAAGTCACTCGATATGAATATCCTTTTACAAGGTCACATAGCTGTCTCAGGTGAAAGCTACCTTAAAGAAGTTGCAGATCCACACTGGAATATACAGACATGGACTCCAGTCCAATTCCCCGACTTGCACCAGTTAGCAACATTGTCTTTTGAGCTGTTGTCACCTGGTCACTCCTGATAAGAAAGTCAAAGGAACTGTAAAGTAATATTTTACTGCTTATTAATCCGTTATCTAACCTCAGGATTAATATTCAGCTTATCCGATAATGCAGGCCACAGATAAAATAGAAAACTGATAAGCCCCCAGGTCAGACCTACCACCACACCTGCATCGAGAATGCCTTTCCACGGTTGTGGTATCAAACGAAACCCCACTATAAATACGATGACCATTGCAGTGATCGCGTAACTGACGATAAGACGCTTACGTATTGAAGCAAAGATTGTCATCACAAACAATGGTGCAAGTATCACTCGCAATAGTGTCGGGTTATGCCGCAAGTGTTGCACACGGGCGGCACAACGTGGTGAAAACGCTTTTTGAAAGCCACGATATCCTTCTGTGTACGCCATGAAGAAAATAAAGGTCACCAACACCAGCCAATGCAAGACTCCCCACTGAGCGCGCAGTTCCCACGCTTCGATAAATCTGTATGCCAGGCGAACAATAGGCCAGCCTAAAATCAAACTAAAACCAACGACGCCCCAGACAGCGCCGACCATGCCCCATGTAGTTAATCTGTTCATTAGTGTCACTGAAATGCTCTAATCAAAGTCTCACTCCGATAAAATCGCAATAGGGTAGAGTAGAGAGCTGGCAGAGCCAGCCCTCCCTCATCAAACCGTGCGTACAGTTTTCCCGTACACGGCTTTCCGATATCCTTCACACCCAGGCATGCGCCTTCTTCCAACCAGCCGTAATAGGTACTTCGTAAACCCCAGAGAACTCATAGATACAATTTTATGGGAAGCGTTTGAAAGCATGAGCACGCGAGTACAACCTATAACGCCTGCGCAAGTGAGCTCGCACACGATCCTCAACAAAATTGCGTAACCTTGATAGCACTTCTGAGCTATTTCTAAAATGAAAGTAGTTGCACCACCCTCGTAAAACCCGGTTTAACCTCGCCACTAACTCTGGCAATGGCATCGCGGTGAGGCGACGATAGACTAACAACCTACATTTAGCTTTCACTCGTTGAAACGATCGCTTTGAGGGTTCAACATGTGCATACCAATTTCCGCTGACACGGCTTTGCTGGTATCTAATGTTAAAGCCCAGAAAATCGAACGATTCATTTCGCGCATCGACTATCCGAGTCTTTGATTCATTGAGTGATAAACCCAGTCTGGATAAAACCATTTTCAATACCTCCAATGGTTGCTCTGGACTACCACCACAACAAATTACCAGATCATCGGCATACCTCACCAACACGGCATTATAACGCGACGATAAGTCATGTCGCTCCCATAACCGATCTAACAGATGTAAGTATACGTTTGCCAAGAGCGGCGATATAACACCCCCTTGCGGCGTGCACAACGCTTGCCCCCGCCTGCCGGATGGTGACGTTTGATACCTGATTCGTCCTCTTCAATCACCGATGCCTCCAGCCATTGCTTACACCTTCTTTCCTTCTTGCGCTTCGATCTGCTCAATCGTGCGACCATCAACCCCGGGCGCATCACCGTTCGATCTGACCAATGCATACGCATGGTTCAATATATCCTCACGCGATAGCTTGTCATAAAGTACATAGAAGCAAAACTCAGGTTCTTGCTTGGCCTTGGTATATAGTTTCCTCTGTAGCGTCCTGATCTCTAGTGGAGTTGATAGCGACATCGCAATCTCCTGACCCTCCGCTCGTTGGTTGCATGGATAAAGCAGGGCCCCTTTCCTCGTGCCGAGTTATGTTGTCTCTGGCACTCAAACGGTAATATGCGCCCCTCCGACTTCCACAGCAGCCCGAAACGATTTCGGCATTGCCTTATAAGTTCCGGTTTCTGCTCGCTAAGATGTACCACTGTGGATCTCCCGCACTACTCTGATTATCTTCCTCGACATGCCGACCC
>CAYLZS010000088.1:0-3977 GCA_964388065.1 uncultured Granulosicoccaceae bacterium | reverse complement strand
CTTGCACGGGATTTTCTAATGGGATGAACCCTATGGAAAGAGATGATAAACCTGGATATTGAAAAGTCCGTCAATACTGCACTGTATGAATACTGTATGTCGATAGAGGACATTGCAGAGGAAGAGGCAGATGCCGGTCTCGGCAATGGAGGTCTCGGTCGGCTGGCAGCGTGCTTTCTCGATAGCTGTGCCACTTTAAGCCTGCCGGTCGTCGGTTATGGTATCCGCTATGAGTACGGCATGTTCCGTCAGGAAATAGAAGATGGTGCACAGGTCGAAGAACCTGATCACTGGCTGCGCGACGGCTACGTGTGGGAAGTGAAGCGTCCACAAGACACCAGACAGGTAAAATTCGGTGGTCGCAGTGAGTTTTATGTTGACGCCAGGGGTGCGTCACGAGTGCGTTGGGTAGATACAGAAACTGTACTGGCCGTGCCACACGACACACCAGTTCCGGGTTTTGACAACGACACAGTCAACACATTGCGCCTGTGGAAGGCGGCAGCATCAGATGCGTTTGAGTTGGGTGAGTTTAACGCCGGGCGCTATCCGGAATCTGTTGCCAACAAGAATGAGGCGGAGCATATCTCTATGGTGCTCTACCCAAATGACAGCAGCGAGAACGGTAAAGAACTTCGTCTGCGACAACAGTACTTTTTAGCATCTGCGAGTTTGCAGGATGTATTGGCTCAGTGGGTCAAAGTGAACGGTAACAATTTTGATCAGTTCGCTGAAAAAAATTGCTTTCAGCTAAACGATACCCATCCGAGTGTGTCGGTCGCCGAGCTGATGCGCATTTTAATGGATGACTACGAGCTGAGCTGGGATCGTGCATGGGATGTGACTTCCACAACCATGGCCTACACCAACCATACCTTGTTGCCGGAAGCACTTGAACGCTGGCCGGTTAGTCTGTTTAGAAAGTTATTGCCTCGGGTTGTTGATATTATCTTTGAAATCAACGCGAGATTTCTACAGCAGGTATCAAACCGCTGGCCTGGTGATACAGAAATACTGCGTCGCATGTCTATCATTGAAGAGGGACAGGCTGAGCAGGGGCAGGAGCCACAGGTACGCATGGCCTATTTGGCTATCGCCGGCAGTTTTTCAGTGAACGGTGTTGCCGCGCTGCACACTGATTTATTGAAAGAAGGGTTGTTTCGTGATTTTTGCGAACTATGGCCTGAGAAATTCAATAACAAAACCAATGGTGTGACACCGCGTCGCTGGCTGGCGTCATGTAACCCTGAATTACGTGAGTTGCTGGATTCGACAATTGGTAATCAGTGGATCACGAATCTTGATCAGCTGGGAAATCTCGGTGATCACGTTAACGATGAAAAGCTTCGGTCTGAATGGCGACAGGTGAAATTCAGCAACAAGCGCAAGCTTGCAGAAATCGTTAAGCAGGATTGCGGTGTAGAGTTCGACATTGAAAGCATGTTTGATGTACAGGTGAAGCGCATACACGAGTATAAACGTCAGTTGCTTAACCTGTTGCACGTGGTGCATCTGTATAACCGTATCAAGAAAGGGCAAACAGAAAACTGGACCCCCAGAAGCGTCCTGCTTGGCGGAAAAGCCGCTCCCGGTTACTACATGGCCAAGCAAATAATCAAGCTTACCAACAATATTGCCAGAGTTATCAACGCCGACCCTGATGTAGGCAACAAGCTGCGCCTGGCTTTTTTGCCAAACTATCGTGTATCTGCGATGGAAGTGATTTGTGCCGGTACTGATCTGTCCGAGCAAGTGTCGACAGCAGGTAAAGAAGCTTCCGGCACAGGTAATATGAAGTTTATGATGAATGGTGCAGTAACCATCGGAACGCTCGACGGTGCAAACATCGAAATTCGTGAAGAAGTTGGCGATGAAAATTTCTTTCTGTTTGGTTTAACTGCGGCTGAAGTAGAAGCCATGCGGCCACAATATGATCCGCAGTCGATCATTGACGGTGATGAAGGTTTGCGTGAAGTTATGGAATTGCTCGATAGCGGACACTTCAATCAGTTCGAGCCAGGCATCTTTGATGCGGTAATTGGCAGCATTCGCAACCCTCAGGATCCGTGGATGACTGCGGCAGACTTCAGAACCTATGTTGATGCACAGGAACAGGCGGCTATCGCTTATCAGGACATTGAGCGCTGGACAACCATGAGTATCCTGAATACTGCCAAAAGTGGAAAGTTCTCTTCTGATCGCACGATTGCCGAGTACAATAACGACATCTGGCGTCTTAACGGTTCGTAAGAGGCCCTGATCTTAATTGGGCAATAAACTTTAAGCGGTATCAAAAAATGGCGGACAGTAATGATACTGTCCGTCATTTTACGTTTTGGGTTTCGTTTTAGACATTGATTTTAGGCTGGCGGAGTAATCATGAGCGATCTTACTAACTCAACTGAGTGGCAGGCACTACAGTCTCATCATGACAGTGTCAGAGAGCTTCACATGCGAGATCTTTTTGCCAAAGATCCTGATCGCTTCAGTACGTTTTCTGTCAATGCCTGTGGTGTGTTACTCGACTACTCCAAGAACAGAATCACCAGTGAAACAATGGATTTGCTGTTTGCTCTGGCAAAATCTGCCGGCATTAAATCAGAGGTCCATCGATTGACAACCGGTGAACGGATAAACAGCACCGAAGACCGTTCTGTATTGCACACAGCCCTGCGCCTGCCCAAAGGAGAAGTATTGCAGGTAGACGGTGAGGATGTTGTCGCTTCTATTCATGCGGTGGCAGACCATGCTGCATCGTTTGTTAATAAAGTACGCAATAAAGAATGGACTGGATATACCGGCAAACCAATAAGCAATATCGTCAATATTGGTATTGGCGGCTCTGATCTTGGGCCGCTAATGGTGTGTGAAGCATTGAAACCGTGGCAACAGAAAGATTTGAATTTTCATTTTGTCAGCAACGTTGATGGCAGCCATATAGCGGAGGTTATTCAATCTGTTGATATGGAAACAACGCTGTTTATTATTGCCTCCAAGACCTTCACCACGCAGGAAACACTTGCCAACGCCCGCTCTGCACGTGAGGCTTTTCTTGGTAGTGGTGCGACAGATAAAGATATAGCGAAACACTTTGTTGCAGTTTCTACCAACAGTGAGGCGGTGGCAGAGTTTGGCATAGACACCGATAATATGTTCCGCTTCTGGGACTGGGTAGGTGGCCGTTACTCACTGTGGTCAAGTATTGGTCTTTCAATTCGACTGTCTGTTGGCAATGAAAATTATGCAGCGCTGCTCGATGGTGCACATCAGATGGATCGTCACTTTGCAGAAGCGGATTATGATCAGAATATTCCGGTAATACTGGCCCTGCTTGGAGTCTGGTACGGCAACTTCTTTAATGCCAGATCACATGTGATTGAACCTTATGATCAGTACCTGCATCGATTCCCTGCCTATTTGCAACAGCTCGACATGGAAAGTAACGGTAAGCGTGTACAGATAAACGGTACAGCGGTTGACTACAAAACCGGCCCGGTGATCTGGGGTGAGCCCGGTACCAATGGACAACATGCGTTTTTTCAGTTGATACATCAGGGCACTGATTTAATTCCTGCAGATTTCATTGCACCGGTTAAATCGCAAAATCCGATTGGTGAGCACCACAAAATGTTACTGGCTAATTTTCTTGCTCAGACTGAAGCGTTAATGACAGGTAAAACATTGCAGCAGGCAGAGTCCGAGTTGCTCGATAAAGGCATGCAGAAGCAACAGGTCGCGGGACTCGCACCTCATAAGGTATTTGAAGGTAATCGTCCGACCAATACCATTATGGTTGATGAACTGACACCCAAAGCCCTGGGCTCTTTGATTGCGATGTATGAGCACAAGGTGTTTGTGCAGGGGAAAATCTGGGGTGTGAACTCGTTTGATCAATGGGGTGTGGAGCTTGGCAAGCAATTGGCAACCGCGATACTGGCTGAGCTGCAATCGGGTGAGGCGAGCGACCACGATAGCTC
>CAYLZS010000087.1:0-2537 GCA_964388065.1 uncultured Granulosicoccaceae bacterium | reverse complement strand
TCTGTGCCTGCGAAACCTCCTGTGATCGAAACTGTTGCAGACTCAATGTTAGTGTCGTCGACGTCATCTATCATTATCGTCGAGGTCAGACTGGTAGCGAGATCATTCTCCTGATAGCTGAGATCCGTTGCTTCGACGGATGACAATACAGGAGCGTCATTGACCAGAAGCAGGGTGCCGAGCCACGCGCTCTGCACTGATACAGGTAATGCCACATCGGTGTTTACTTCACCGAGCCGGAACTCCAGATTCCAGTCTGCTTCGAGGCTTTCATGACCTGTTGTATCGTCACTGGCGGCTACATCGCAATCACAACTTGCAGCCAGATCACTAAGCAGTGATTTGCCTTCATCTGTGCTGGCCAGATCACAGCCGTAGATGAGCAGATCACCTTCACTTGTGAAGGTCTCACTCCATGCGTTGATGGCATTGCTGTATTGTTCGAAGTTTTCAGCAGTCAGCTTCTCTGTGCCAAGCTGGATACTTTCACCGTCACCGTGACTAATGATGTGTATCGCATCGATGTTGGTGACACCTTCCAGTGTTTCAGTAATCTCATCTATACCGTTGAGGGTTTTGTCCAGTTCAACGATTATCCAGTCAGTGCCCGGTGAACCATCATTCTGTAGTTCCGCCAGTAACTGATCACTATCATCGACCGAGCCGTCAATGAATACCAGTTCTGTTCGTTCTATCTTGTCGAACTCAGCGTCAGAAGTTTCATCGAAGACATTATTTTCATCGACACCGGATCCGGGTGGATTGGGTGTGGGCGTTAAGGCAGATGTAGCGTCCGATGAATGTACGTTATTCTTGTCGTTGGCTGGTAAAGCTGATTCAGATATTTGTTCAACGATCTGCTGCGTCTGTCTTTGTGTGTCAGACAGAAGATCAATTTGTGCAGTCGATTCTTCCAGGTCAGTGTTGGGTTGGCCAGTGTTAGGAGGTTCAGAGTTGGGTGGACCAGCGTTGGGTTGGCCGGAATCGGATGTCGCAGCAGTCGCTTTGAGTGATGTGCTTCTTTCGTTGTATTCTGCAGGATTGTTTTTTACGTAGGCACCGGCTAACGCAGCGGGATCATTTACCAGTGAATCCCACTCTATATTGTTTGGTACTGATGGTTCTGATTTCCCTTCAGTATCCAGATTCGTGGACAACAGATCGGCCGAAAACAGAATTCGGGGCTCCAGTTGCTCCACCAGTGCTGTTTTGGGTCTTCCACGCTTTGTCAGTTTTTTCTTGGTATCCAACTAACCTGATCGCCGTATAATTCTCTTAAGCTTTCGGATTCTGAAAACTGGTGATCAATAACGCCGTGAAGCTAAGTCTCGCAATCGCCACTCGTTTGAACAGAAGCAGGCAGGTATAAAAAGCCGTTCCTGTACGAGCAAATTTTTGTCAAGTACTTGACTAGTGGCAATTTCTGTTGACACACAGAAGCATCGATCGCTCGAGAGCGACTAATGCATCACAAAACTTTGCTGGCGCTGTTAATCACAAATTCTCTTTGTCTGGCAAGCAAGTAGACATTGCCTTATTTGTGCCAGGATGGCGGAACTGGAGCTAACATCCGGGTGATGAATTCCACAGAAATTCGTTTTCCTGTCAGCACCCTGTAGAAAGATAAGGGGTCACCCATTAGACATTTCCCGTCAAGCCCCCGTAGGAATATCGTCCCAAGTAAATGGGCCGAGTAAAACCAATTGCGTATAACTGCTGCGTTACTGTGTTCTCGTCAGTGGTTATCGCGACACTGTCTCGTAACAGTTACCCATTAGGATCAAGCTCCTAACAACTACGCCTAGCTTTCGCCCCAGAAAATCATCAGCACTACACAAGTGTCCACTCATTTGTAAGATTTATGGCTCATCTTCCAGCCGCTTAAGATTCACTGTGTAGCCGTAACAGCTACGACAAATAAAATGGATGATCTGTTCCAAAGGGAATGGCAGAGGATGTTAGCAATCAGTCGATCGACAATAGAAAAAACAACTGGCTGTAACCCTATTGGGGGATGCAGTATACAAATAAATTTGCTATCCACTGATGCTAATTCCAACAAGAGATTCAATTGTTCCATTGAATATCAAATGAATATCGAAACTAATTAATTAGCGAATTCAAATCTGAGGAGGATACTCGCTTTGTCTGGAAAACACATGAATATATGAGCGATTGTAGTAGTCCTTCAAAGGCATCCAGCAGTTTTAGTGATACTGACGGTCAAAAACAAGCAATATACCTGCGCGTACGACTTCGCATTTAAGCATATGTCTTGCGAATTTACTGTTGACTACTAATTCCACTTTGCTATAGGGTAAATGGAAAGTTGTATGTTTTATCTACTAGGGAGTGGCGGTAATGTTGTGCGGTTGTATAGTCACCAAGCTTAAAAGTACTTTTGATTCGCTAGTATGTGAATTCACTGCTAAGGCTGGTGAGGGTGGCATTGTTTCTAGGTGTAGATGCAATATCTTCATTATTGGGAATAGGTGCACTAGAAGTGTTTTTTGTTTCAGTTCTTCAAACTTTAGTAA
>CAYLZS010000086.1:0-2792 GCA_964388065.1 uncultured Granulosicoccaceae bacterium | reverse complement strand
GTCTCAGATGATGGAATTGCTCAATGATGTCAGATCTGATTACGAAGATCAGGTGCAGTTTCTGGCGGTAGATGTTGCAACACCAACCGGACAAAACTTCTTAAGAAATGAGGGTGTCGGCATTCTTGACCTGCTGATATTCGGGCAGAGTGGTACCAGACAGGAAGTCATCAGTGGTGGACTGAATGAAACACAATTGCGATCCCTTCTGGACCGCGTTCTGACCCGGTAAAGGGACAAATAATATTGATGGCAGTAGAATATGAACAGCACTGAGGGTCACTCATTAGACTTTTCTCATTACGCCAATAAAACAGACAGGCATTGTTGTAAAAAGGAACATAACAATTAGAGTCACGCTGGTTTTCGATTACACGGACAGGCATCGGGTCTGAATCCTAAGAACGAATCAAACATGGATCATTACGTTAGGGTGTGTTAGGTGCCTGTCTCGCTTAATCGTCATTCTCTTGCTGCTCGGGGTTTCTGGCTACGACTAGCGCGTGTACAACTAAATCAAAACTCATTCGAAACTCATAAATGAAAAAATACGATTCGCCTGACAAGCGAGCCGCCAGTCATTTCAATTATATAAAGTCGTCACCTTGTGACTGTAATTATCCACTTGCCTAATCACAGGGATGTTCACGTCAGTCTTTGAAGAATCCCTACGTTCATGTAATCAGTTTAACTGTGATACGAAGTTATCTCTGTGGCAATTAATAGTTACAATGCGAGCCCTTGTTAACCGTTTTTTTTACAGGTGTTGACCATTCATCGCACGACTAATCCTCAAGTGCATCACTGTCGGAGAGTAATATGGGTAAACTTCAACCGTTAAAGTTTAGAATTTTAAATGCATTAATTGTGCTATTTACTGCCATTGGAACCGTACATGCTGCCGACGGCGAAAAAGCTACAGCAGATAGTGATGTAACAAAGCTTGTAGAAGCACAAGATGCAAAAATACCAAAGCAGAGCGAAACCGCTGAGTACGATCTTCGTCATATCGTTAAAGACGGAGAAAATTTATGGGTACTGGCGGAATTGTTTACCGGGGACGGGAGCAACTGGAAAGAACTTGCGGAAGTAAACGAGCTCAATGAATCGGGTAAAGTGGTGCCGGGTCAAACAATTCATATCCCGGCATCGCTCAGCAAGGCAGCAATTGACGTTGCAGCGATAGAAGACGAAGAGCCGAGGGCCGTTAAAGTGAAAGCCGAGAAAGCGGAGGTGGAAAACGGGTTAAAGTCCAACACGGTACCCGCGGATTTCGCCAAGGACACAACAGTATATTTTTACGATGAATCAAAGGCCAAGGTAACGGAGTAACATCGGCTTGTTAGTCAGCCTCCGGGCCGATAGATATCGGCTAACATTTAGTTTCGACAAAAAATAA
Source organism: uncultured Granulosicoccaceae bacterium (assembly GCA_964388065.1). Taxonomy (GTDB): domain Bacteria; phylum Pseudomonadota; class Gammaproteobacteria; order Granulosicoccales; family Granulosicoccaceae. The sequence goes on along the minus strand of CAYLZS010000086.1, from coordinate 1,393 downwards.
CCGGAGACTGTAATGTCATATTGGTGCGGAATTGTTCTGCATTCAATTAAACCCATGTGGTGACAATATTCGTACGGGGGCTTGACAGGAAAAGTCTAATGGGTGACCCCTATTATTCGCACAACCTGAATTTCCCGTACTTATTTGGGTGTGTTGGTTTCGTTTGCATTGATTTCTCTGGTACTTCCGATCCGATCGAGAGTACTGCTACATCTCAAAACATAACTTTCGCAAACCAAAATTCTGCAACACGGACAACTTGAATTAAGCGTTGCTCAAAGTCTAATGGGTGACCCCTAATATTTTCACAGCTCTCCAAAAAGTAGAGGTGTTGAAATTTCAAGTATGCTTATCAATCGCTTGGCCTAAAAACTAAAGCCCCCTCCAAGTAAGCCAGATTGCTTTATTAGAGGGGGAGCTGTTCTAGAAGTCTAGAGACTGGTCATTGTTCAGGTTGGAACCGGGAACAGATGGTAGGCCTAGAATGTCCAGGACAAGGTTCGCAACCTCTCCGGTGCGGATAGGTTGGTTTGCTTCGTCGTTCTGAATCTGGGCGGTGCCAGGGTCGTTTCGGTCGTCGCTGTTAAGGAGGTAGAGATCGGCTCCAGGCGTTGCGCCAAGGCCACTTACAACAAAAGGAACGGTGTAGTTCTTCTCGACGGTAGGGTTGTTGTGCAGATCTCCGCCCGTTGGGCCTCCATGGTCGGCGGTAACAATAATTGTGGTGGTTGCAAGAACGCCACGAGCGTCTAGCTCGCTTAGAAGCTGGCCTAGAATGGTATCTGCAGCGGTAACCGACGCTGCGTATTCCGAGCTGGCCCAGGTGAATTCATGGCCTCCAGAGTCCGGGGTTCTAATGTGGTAGAAGCCGTAAGCAGGAACAACTGTGTTGCCCATAAAGTCTGCAAAGGCGGTGATAGCGTTTTCTGGAGGGTCTCTGTCGTAGAAGTCGATCTTCTGTGTACCGTTATTAACACCGGTTGTGTCGATAGCGCCGTTTAGGATCCAGTTTGCCGCCATCATGTCAAACTTACTTTTTCCGGCAATAAGGATTGTGTCACCGCCATTGTCGTGAACAACATCGTAGACAGATGAGATATATGTGCCAGCCTCGTCGTGAACGGTTGTGAATGTAAAATCATTGAAGTCAACCTGGTGACCGCTGTTTCCGAGAACTGACCGGCCGGTGAACTGGCTGGTATGGTTTGGTAGCGTCTGGGTGCTAGCAGGGTCTGTTCGAGCGTTAAGCGTCGATGAGCCATTCTGCCTAAGACCCCAAAGGTTTGGCATAAGCTGTAAGGTAACATGGTCTGATCGAAGGCCATCGATGCCAACGTGTACAACTCGTTCTGCTTCAGCGTTGGTTTCTGGAAGGGGAGTCGGGGCTACCGGG
>CAYLZS010000085.1:0-7196 GCA_964388065.1 uncultured Granulosicoccaceae bacterium | reverse complement strand
AGATGAATTATAGTTTTTGCCATGTTTTTACTTCTCTAGCCTAACGCCGCGGTCAGCCGCAATTCACGCGCTGTTTGCCTTGTGGTAAAGTTGAGCGACAGCGAGACCACAAGGCGGACAGCGCGTGAATTGTCGGTCTGCACCGCCTTGTTAGAATACTTTTCACTATCACCTCATTCTGAACAAGTATACCAGCACGCTCACGATGTTTCCCACACTCAAAATAGAACCTAAGCTCAAGCCTTGAACCAAGTACGCTCCATATGTGCACAGCAATATTTTAGAACGATAAATTTGAACACACGAATCTATGAACGCTGCTTTCCATGACTTTTGCCATATACGCAAACGGCACAAGATTCTTGGCTTTATGCTAATCTGGGTTACAGTCTTAGCTTAACCAATGATGGCACTGCTTGTGAGAAGGGCCTGACACTCAACCTTCAACAAGTTTGAAGTATTCATGTGAGCTTAACGTGGCGCTACGGCGTAGAACCTGAAGCTCAGTATGATGGTTCTGCTTGTGCGGTGAGCTGTTTTAGCTTTTCAAGTGTAGGGCAGTTTTGCATTCTAACAGTTAACTATAAAGACACGGATTTTGTTGGTTTTGACTGCAGCCTTTATAAAAACATTAACAAAGATGCATGTATAATCCGGTTTAGACTGCAAAGGAATTCTTATTATCATTCCAATAGGAAAATCTGACCAGCAATACCTCTATGTCTAAGCTGATGCCATATTACTCCATAAAGATCATAAGGTCCTGTTTACTCGCTTTATGCGGTAAAATCGCTCTGCCTGAATTTTAAAACCTCTTTGCCACTGCCAGCGAAAAGGTCAAACAATGTCCAAAACTGCCACAATCTCCCCAGAACAACTAACCACATTCAGAAAAGATGGTTTCGTGGTTATACCATCGGTATTAACCGATACAGAAGTCGCGAATGCCCGCAGCAGATTTGAACCACTGTTCAGTGGTGACTTCGAAACCGGTGTGCAGCCGGATGAGTGGAACTGGAGAACCGGGCGTGATGACCCTGCACTCACTCGGCAGATCTGCAATGCCTGGAAATCTGACCGATCAATTGCATCCATTGTACTTCGCGAGGATATAGGCGCTGCCTGCGCTCAGTTGCGTAAATGGCCCGGTGCAAGGCTCAACCAGGACAATGTAATCTGGAAACCACCGGGTACCAAAGCGCTGGGGTTCCATCAGGATGACAGTTACCAGGACTGGATTGTGCCGTCAGAGATGATGACCTGCTGGATCACACTGGACGACACTACAGTTGATCAGGGAACAATTGAATATGTTCGCGGCTCACACCGCTGGATGATAAGCCCGCCGATACAACAATTCCATGCTCCTGAAGATCCGCTGGCAGATATGAAACTGGCAGCACAAGCCGCGGGTGTTACACCGGAGCTCTGTCCGATTGAAGTTACAGCTGGCAGCGCTGTATTTCATCACGGACGTATATGGCATGGCTCACGGGCAAACACAGGCAATGCTCCGAGACGATCCGTGGTAGCACACTGTATGTCGAGCGATTCCGTGTTTCATGAAACACATACCAGCGCTGTTTACGGTCGGTACAGGCAACACGGTTCGCAACAGATGAACGAAAGCTTCTTTCCAGTGATCTGGCGCAAAGACGGTTACCGAAGTGCCTGGATTGACGACTGGCTCAAACGAGCAGCTGGAGAGTAGAAACTTACATATAAAAGACTGAGATTCTGAAAATACCGTCACTGAACTTTCCGTGCAGCCCTCTGGCTGATATGTTTTGATTTGTCGCAGTAATGCACTCCGCGGGACGTTCGATGCAGATACTTAATCAAACTCAGATTGATCAATTTCAAAGCAACGGTTTTCTGCTTCTTGAGAATGCAATACCGGAAAATAAACTGGAAGTGCTAAACAGGGAATTTGATCAGTGGGTGGAAGAAAGCCGCACTCAGCACGCCAACTACGGCAAAACACTCGACGGTCGACCACGCTTTAGTGTGCAGCCAGGTCATAGCGCTGAAAACCCCGGTCTGCGACGAATTGCCTCACCAAACGAACTCTCAAGCAACTACCTCGATGTCATGCGCAGCAGTATTGCAGTAGATGCTGTGTGCGATTTGTTCGGCCCCAATTTGAGATTTAACAACGCAAAGATAAACTCCAAATTACCGGGCGCCGGCACTGAAGTTAAATATCATCAGGATTTTCCATTTGAATTACACAGTAACGATGATCTGATGACTGTTTTGTATTTTCTGGACGATGTCACTGAAGATAACGGTCCGTTAGAGGTTGTACCCGGCAGTCATAAAGGGCCGTTACACAATCACTGGCATAACGGTGTATTTACAGGTGCTGTCAGTGACGAGGTAGCGCAACAGGCGTCGAACAATGCAGTCACCTGTACTGGCAAGGCAGGTACTGCCTGCCTGATGCACACCAGACTCCTGCACGGCTCGGCACCGAACCAGTCGGGCATAGCACGTACTCTGTTTATTTGCGCCTACAATGCAGAAGATTCTCACCCGGTGGTCGACAATCACATACCCAGCATTCACTCAGGTGAAATTATCAGAGGTGAAAACACGGGCAGAATTCGCTGCAGCCAGTATGAAACCCAGATCGCAGAAAAACCCGCAGACGCATCCTTCTTTGAACAACAGGCCACAAAAACCTAGTGGGGCGTGCGGAAAGTTCGATAACACTTTTCTTCGCCAGAGCCGCCATGGCCGCGTTGGCCATATTGTTTAAGACAGGGCTCGACGTATGACCCCATCGTGGATAGAAAAATGGGCCTGCGTTTTTCCGCCTTGCCCTGACGACTCTGGCTGTGAAAAGTTTGTTACCGAACTTTCCGCACGCCCCACTAGCGATATTAATTAGGCTACTTCACGCTGACTGAACTGCTTTATTATTGCAGCGATATCTCCACGACAGCTGCCACAATTGGTACCGGCACTGGTCACATCACCTACGCTGTTAACTGTACGGTTTTTACAAGTAATCGGCGGCTAAAATTACTGCCTTCGTCATTCGGGGTATAAATAGTTGTCATCAGTCTTCCATAGGTAGAATTACACGCCACAGCGCAATGGATGAGATATTACTGAGGCCGACCGATGCTGTATGCTGCTCACTTTGCAGGCTGGTGGTGCAAAAATTTAGTCACCTCAGTCTGGTTTTCGGGGTGATGCAAAAAAGGAATCACCAATGAAAGTAGTCACTGAGTTTCCCCACGAAGTCGTCGAACATGCTGACATGGGCATCACTATGTCTGACGGTTGCCGGTTGTCTGCACGCGTATGGATGCCAGTCAAAGCCGCACAGCAACCGATGCCGGTAATCCTTGAACATCTGCCTTATCGCAAACGAGATGGCACCATCGCACGCGATCAGTTCACCCACCCGTGGTTTGCCGGCCACGGCTACGTCTGTATTCGCACAGACATTCGCGGCAACGGTGAAAGCGAAGGGTTAATGAAAGACGAATACAGCCCGCAGGAACTGGCAGATGCAAAAGAAATTATTGAATGGGCTGCCAGTCAACCCTGGTGCAACGGCAACGTCGGCATGATGGGTATTTCATGGGGAGGTTTTAACAGCTTGCAGCTGGCATATATGCAGCCGGAAGTATTAAAAGCTGTGGTTACTGTTTGCTCCACCGTCGATCGCTATGCAGACGATATTCACTACAAAGGCGGTTGTCTGTTAGGTGAGAACTTTGGCTGGGCATCGAATATGTTGTCTTATTCCTCAAGACCACCCGACCCTGCTCTAATTGGCAATAACAAGTGGCTTGAGATGTGGCAACACCGACTTGAAAATCTTGAATTCGATTTGTCTGCCTGGCTGCGCCACCAGCATCGCGACGATTACTGGAAGCACGGATCAGTCTGTGAAGACTACTCACGTATAAATGCCGCGGTGCTTGCTGTGGGTGGCTGGCACGATGGCTACCGCAATACCATTTCGCATCTGGTAGAGAATATTGAATCCCCTGTAAAAGGTATTGTCGGTCCATGGATTCATAAATACCCTCACTATGCCGCACCGCAGCCAGCTATCGGATTTTTGCAGGAGTGTAAGCGCTGGTGGGATAAGTACCTGAAGGGTATTGATACCGGAGTGGAAAATGAACCCGATTACCGGGTATATCTGATGGAAAGCATTGAACCCAGGCGCTGGTTTGATGCACGACCCGGCAGATGGATAGCGGAGAATCAATGGCCCGCCTCCGGGATTGATCCTGTTGCTTTTCATTTGACTGACGAAAACTCTTTGTCACGCGCACCAGGTGTTACCAGTACAACTATCTGCTCACCACAGGATTGTGGCGCGTCTGCCGGTGAGTACTTTCCATTTGCATTCAGTGATGAGCTGCCAGATGAGCAATCTTATGACGATGACCGCTCGGCCTGCTTTACCAGCGATACGCTGGCTACAGACTTTGATGTTGTTGGTGCCGCAAAAGTATCATTGTCACTGGTGCCAGACAGCACCAATGCTCAGATTGCAGTAAGGCTGCTGGATATTCGACCAGATGGTCAGTCTGCGTTAATCACTTACGGTGTTTTGAACCTCACGCATATTCACTCGCACGAATACCCGAATGCTCTGCTGCCGGGCAACCAGATTGACTTTGAAGTGACGCTAGACCAAATCGCCTACCACATTCCAGCTGGCCACAAACTACGACTCGCTCTGTCTACTGCGTACTGGCCAACTATCTGGCCATCGCCAACACAAACCACACTACAGCTTTTTGCCGGTACTCTGGTGCTACCCGTTCGACAATCGTCAGTTAACAATACAGATGAAATACAATTCGAAGCACCGGAAGGTGCATCACACTGGCAGACTCACGAGCGACGTCCGTCGTCATACCAACGCCGAACGACCACAGACTCTGCAAGTGGAGTTATCACAAATACCATTACCAACGATTTTGGCGAAAACGAAGATACAGAGCACGGTTTGATCTCTGGTGAAAAAATGCAGGAGCACTGGAGCATTCACCCGAATGATCCATTGTCTGCCAGAGTACATGCCAATTGGGAACAGACAGGCGGACGAGAAAACGCACTATGGAGAACAGTGGTTAAAAGCAGTATGTACAGCGACGAGACGACGTTCTATTTTGAAGCAGAGTTAACTGCAAGCCTGAACGGAGTCTTTTATTTCAATAAATCCTTCAAAGATAAAGTACAGCGCGATCTGGTTTAGCCGGTCCGTTCGCCCGCAAGCCTGCAGATTTCAGTTTACCGATGTCTATGACAAGAATATTTACAGGAAGTAAAAAAGCATTGCACAACTGGGCACACAAACTTAAAAGAAATTTACTGGCGGTCTGGCTGGCAGCCCGCGATGCAAGAACACCCGTTACTCCAAAAATACTGGCGTTAACAGTCGCAGGCTATGCACTGTCCCCAATAGATCTGATACCAGACTTCATTCCCGTACTGGGCTATCTTGACGACCTGATATTGGTACCGATTGGCATTGCATGTGTGATTAAATTAATTCCGAACGCTCTGATGAAGGAGTTTATCAGTCAGGCAAACGTTCTTTGCGAAAAACCTGTGAGTTTCACTGCCGCGATTATTATTGTATTGCTCTGGCTTGTCGCGGCTTTCATCGTGTTCACAGTCTATTTTTAACCAATACTTCACTTTGAAAAAAAAGAAAGTGATCGATATCGAATCAAGCATTCAATACCGATCACCCACCACCACTAACTGGTAGTTATCTGCTACAGATTGGCAGGATTAACCTGCACGGTAAACGGATCAAACGGACCGGTTGCAACTGTCCAGCCATCAAACTGTGTGTTTGTGACCGCACCGCCACGTACCGAACCTATGTGTGTTAAATCATAGCCAAACGTATCTGCCGCAACATCCTGGTTAAAACCACCTGCACCGTCATCTGCAATTATAAATGGTGAGCTTGCATCTGCTGAGTCCACTATACCGTCCTGGTTGGTGTCACCGTTTAGGAAGCCGTTTAGGAAACCCGGATCAGCCAGTAGCCCATTACCTATGCCTCGAAGGTTGTCCAGATACCAGCCTGCGGTAAAGTTCTCGGTTCTGTCGACTAACTCACCGGTGAAGTTCAATCCACCTGAGGCGCTATTGAATGGCGTATTTGCAACGTCCAGTACCGGACCGGCACCATTGTAGTAAACCAACCCGTTGCCATTAGAGTTGTTGGCAGCCACTGTGCCTTCCGGAAACCCAACTGAGTTATCACGTACAATGCCGAAGTTGCCGTTGGCACCTGCTTCATTCGCACAGTGCACTCCGTTTAGATAGTTCGGGCCTGGTATGAACGGGTCTATCTGACTGAGATCGGCACCTGAGTCTGCCTCATAACAACCATTGCGGAAGTTGGCAATTAACACGTTACCCATTCGGATCTGATCGGTATTGTCTGCGAACAGAATTCCAAACTCGTTGTCGTTAGGGCCTGCTGTTTCACTTGTGCTGTCGCGCCCGACCAGTGTGGCATTTACGATTCGTGGGTTTGAGTTGCCTGCTTCTGTTTCACTGGCATAAATACCTGATCTGCCGACGCTTCCATCGCTGTCCTGATCATGAATTACCATCAGGTCTTTTATTAAGCCGGTAAAATCCCGATACCATATTCCGTCACGTGCAGCACCTGTTACCAGTACCCACGCCATTCTCGGATCACCGTTTAGAATATGCAGGCCATCTCTTGCAGAGTTGTGTGACTGTACGAACGACAGTACCGTGTTGCTATCAACTCCGTTGAGTACCAGATTATCTGTATAGGTGGTTGTTTGAGAATCTATGGTGACGTCTACTGCTGCACCGGCTTCTGCAATTACCGTGTAGTCGAGCAGGTTACTGCCCTGAGTGCCACCGGTTGTCAGACCATTGAAGCCGCGCAGAAAAACACCACCCCACTCCGCACGACCGTCAACGTTATCGTCATCGGACAGAAACTGTACCGGGTTAGCACCTGTACCATTAGCCTGCAGAGAAGATCCCGGATAGACCAGAACATAGTCAGTCACATCCTGGTTATCACCACGTATTTGTGTTCCCGCCGCAATTGTCAGAGTGGCAGCGATTTCCGGTGTACCAATTTGCAAGGCACCTTCAAGAAACCAGGTCTGATCTGCTGTTAAGGCACCGGCTTCGGTTAACTGTCCGCTTATCTG
>CAYLZS010000084.1:0-5301 GCA_964388065.1 uncultured Granulosicoccaceae bacterium | reverse complement strand
TACAGTTTTATGGTTATGACACATGTTAATTATAACAATCCAGAGTCATCTAAAGATCCTGATTCCGGGCAGAAAGACAACCACAGTGGCTGGCATCGATATAAGTTAGCGCTGATAGATGCTAACGTCCGCGGAGAATTTCACCCCTGGTACGTGCATCATGTTAAGCGTTTTCTGAAAATCTTCGCTGATCAGCGCCTTTCAGATATTAATGCCGATCAGGTTAAGAGCCACCTGGAATCTCTTGACCCATTACAGTTCCGAGATGACTGGCGGCATATTCAATACATTAACGCGATCGAAATTCTAATTACAGACACTGCTGGCATTCCATGGGGCACTGATTTCCCGTGGGAGCATTTTAAGCAGGATGCGCGCTCTATCTCTATTAATCACCCAACGCTTGCCCGAGAGACTAATGGCATAGACACTGTTGAACCTGAGTTTTCAAAAGAACTCTCTGCTTCTCATATAGCGGTACTAGCGGAATTAGCTCGAGAGTTAAAATTACGCGACTATGCAATTAGAACGGAACAAACGTATTGTCACTGGGTGCAAAGATTTTTACTTGAAAACGTGAAGGTTGATGCTGATAAGTTAGATCAAAAGCATGTAAAGAATTTTTTATCCAATTTGGTTCTACGCCGCAATGTAAGCAAAAGCACACAGGGTGTAGCGTTGAGTTCCCTGGCTTTTTTCTTTAAGGAAATACTAAAGCGGCAACTAATAGACATTGAGCATTTAAAAAGCAGTAAGCGAGCTAAGCTGCCCGTAGTTTTAACACAAGATGAAATACGTCGACTACTCGCTGAATTGAATGGCGTATACCTGCTTATGTCCAGTCTGATGTATGGCTCCGGTATGCGTATTCTCGAGTGTATGCGTTTGCGTGTGAAAGATATTGAGTTCGATTTTCAAACCATATCGGTACTGGATTCCAAAGGTGGGAAAAGTCGACGAGTTCCACTACCCACAAAATGTATAGGCGATCTTCGTAAACAAGTGGAAAGCATTACCGAGCTTCACAACGCTGATTTAGAACTTGGATTCGGTGAAGTATTCCTCCCTGATGCGCTAGCTCGAAAATACCCAGGAGCTGCTACAGAAAAGGCGTGGCAATATGTATTCCCAAGCAATAGGCTATCCGTTGATCCGCGTAGTGGCTTGACTCGGAGACATCATCAGCACGAAACCTCACTACAACGGGCAATCAAAATTGCTGCTACGAAATCTGGCATCACCAAACAGATTAGCAGTCATTGCTTCAGACACTCTTTTGCAACACACCTTTTAGAATCAAATTACGATATTCGAACCGTGCAGGAGTTACTGGGCCACAGCGATGTGTCGACGACGATGATCTACACACATGTGATGAACCGGCCCGGCATAGCTCCTGTTGTGAGCCCATTGGATGCTTAACGAAACGTGGCTTTTCAGATACTAATTTTATAAGCTGCATTAGCGAAGTGGCCAATCGGCCAACGTACTGTACCTTGCACCGTGTGATTCTCGAACTGAACTCCATAACTCCATAGAGTTTGCAGTAAACAAAAAATCCGGTTCCAGCAGGGCTGCTTCTGGCGGCACTGTTATTTTTCGAGCCAGGGTGATGTGTGGCTGGTATCGTTTGGTACTGCCCCGCGCTCCAATTCGGTTCGCAGCCTGTCGGCATTTTTTTTGTAGCGATACCAGTGAATCGGGCACTTTATCGGTTCCGAGCCACAGCACCCCTGGCTCTGCCCAGTACCCTACGTCATTGAGTTTTAATTCAATCGGTTCGTGATTGAAGCCATCAAGTACTTCAGATAATTTCTGTAGCGCCCGATCGTCGGTATCACCGAGAAACGATAAAGTAACGTGATAATTCTGTACCGGTATCCTTTTATGCAAGCCGGACCAACAAAGTTCGCTCCACTTATGTATCGCCAGGGCAGTTGACGAGTCGGGTACCAACGTTAAAAATGTTCTCATAGTATGCGTTGCGTGTCACACGCAGACAAGGTTTATCCAGAGTTCCTGATTCGTAACTTCTGTTAAAACCGTTTGGATATTTCAGGCAACTCTTCACCACAGTTCCAGCAACAGATGAAATTACCTTCGATCATTTCACTACAACCAGGGCATTTTTGTGGCGGGCCTGAAAGATGCTTTCGGCTTTCGTAATCTGCAATGATTTCGCGTGCGTTACTTTCAAGTTCCGGATCTATTATCCACAGGGTGACCAGGCCGGATGCCGGCAATTCACCAGCGGCACCAGACAAAAACTGTCCCTTCATCACCACTTCAATATCAGCTGATTGCAATTCATCGAGTGCAAGCTGGGCGTCTATTTGATTTTCTGCTTCATAAACTTTGAGCACCACTGTTACTCGGGCGCTGGTGTGTCATAGGGAAATTCCAGTATGGTCACGGGTTGTTGCTCTTCCTTGTCTAAAAACAAATGCTCGGAGGTTGCATCAATAGCGACTACCGCCAACAACCGGGACAGACCTTTTTCGGTATTCGCGGCATCAACCACTTTACCTACAGCGCTGCCACCACCGGCTTTATATATTTCATCACCTGAGAGTGGCAGTTGGTCGCCAGCGTACTGCAGGCGAAACATCTGACGTTTTAGCTTGCCAAGATACTGCATACGCGCAACAACTTCCTGACCAGGGAAACATCCCTTCTTGAAGCTAACACCATCGATGTGCTGCAGATTCAACATTTGCAGTACGAATGCTTCAGTGGTTTTTTCATCGACTGACGGAATTCCTGCATCTATATTTTGCAATCGCCACACAGATTCATCCGCCATTGTGCAGCCCTCACTACAAGCCTCCCAGAGCTCCGCGAGTTTTTCGACCGTGCCTATTACTTCAAAGCGCGGAAATTTCCCTCTGACTCTGGTGATCCAGGTGTTGTCAGACAACGCGATAGTTGTATCCGGCTGCTGCTCGATAGTGTAACCAGCATTAGCAATAGCTTTCTCCGATGACTGACCACTGATGCCAATGGCGACTAAATCATCACGCTGGTCAATCACTACCTTATCTCGCAGTACATACATTCGCAGCCGCTTGAGCACCGGTTCAACCAGTACCGTCGGCAATTTGATCAGATAACCTCTGTCAATCTTTATCACCCTGATGACTGTGATCACTCGCCCTTTTGGGCTTGACCAGGTAGATAGCTGACTACCGGGTGTGGCAAGAGCGGCAATATCGTTAGAAAACTGCCCCTGCAGGAATTTTTCTGCATCGTCACCACTGACCTGCAAAATGGTATCGGAGGCAAGCGTGCACAAAACATCGGTTGCGGTTGATTCGGTCGGATACACAAACCGCCCGTCTTTTTGCTCAAGTCCAAACGAGGTCAGTTTTTCCTGCCATTTCGCAGACATTTTCGGGGCATTCATAATTAACATACTCAGCAATTGGTCTTGTTCACGCAGTGTTCACGCGAAACCTTCAGCTCAACACAATACAGGGCCTTGTACCCACAAAAGCACAGGAATTCTGAGCCAGGTGTGAGCCCCTGACATACTATCCGATTAATGGTACTTGAAACTGATTCCAACAGGCCATAGTTCCGCCAAAGAAATACGGCCAGCAGGGCGGGACCTTTCCAGCAGTATTTGCTATTATAAGTTGTTGGGAGCCTGTAAGTTTATCCGGCACTTGTTTGCTGTATTTTGCAGGTACCGTATCGATCACACCTAAGCATCTCGGCTGAGAGGCCCATCATGAGCAATTCTGTAAACGAGAAGCAGAAGCAAACAGACAGCAAGGCAGCGGCGCATCGATTATCCGACGCCAGCCAGACAGACACCACCGATCATCAATTAAACAAGCAACAAGAGCACGCTGCAAAAGAACACGGTGGCTGCAAAGGGCCCGAACCCACGCGCTACGGTGATTGGGAACACAACGGCCGTTGCACCGACTTTTAGCCCGGTACTTCTGCCAAAGAACGCAACACTGCACCGCAACTTAAATTCAATCTAAACCTGGAACCTCAGATGGCCTGGAATGATTCGCGACCCCTGTCGCCACATCTGCAAATTTACAAACTACCGCTGACAGCAATGATGTCTGTGCTGCACCGGGGCACCGGCGTGGTCATCAGCATCGGTACTCTGTTGCTGGTATGGGTACTCGCCAAAGCGGCGATGGGTGCAGAGGCCTTTGCATGGACACAATGGCTGCTGAGCTCATGGTTCGGCTATCTGGTTCTGATCGGCTTTACCTTTTCCCTGTACGCGCACTTCTGTAATGGCATCAGACACCTCATATGGGACATGGGTTACGGATTTGACGTCAGCAAAGCCAACACGGGTGCGATGATCTCATTGATCACAGCAGTAGCATTGACCGTACTCACCTGGATCGTCGCATTCGCTGCGGGTTAAACAAGAGAAATTATTATGTCTGGTTCAAACGGTGGCACCGGCCACTTCTGGGTTCAACGCCTTACGGCAATCGCCCTCACACCACTGACCATCTGGTTCTGCTTTTCGCTCGCTTCACTGCCACAGATGACACACGCCAGTCTGAGCGCATGGCTTTCGTCTCCGTTTAACGCGGCACTGATGGTACTGGTTGTTGGTGTGGGCCTGTACCATGCCAAGCTGGGCCTGCAGGTAATCGCCGAAGACTACATAGCCGATCGCAGCACCAGAACGATCGTCATAGGTGCGGTCACCATTATCTGTTCGCTGTTTGGGGTGATTGGTATTGTTTCGATTCTTAAATTATCGTTTGGAGCCTGACCTTGTCAAACAACGCCAAGTCTTACAATATAATCAACCATGAACACGATGTCGTTATCGTTGGTGCCGGGGGCGCGGGTTTGCGCGCGACACTCGGTATGGCCACGGCTGGCTTGTCTACTGCCTGTATAACCAAGGTATTCCCTACTCGCAGCCACACGGTAGCGGCACAGGGTGGTATGAGTGCCGCATTAGGCAACATGGGGCCCGATGACTGGAAGTGGCATATGTACGACACCATCAAGGGATCCGACTGGCTCGGTGACCAGGATGCCATTGAATACATGTGCCGTGAAGCGATTCCGGCAGTGATTGAACTGGAACACTACGGTGTGCCTTTTTCACGTACCGACGACGGCAAGATCTACCAGCGACCCTTCGGCGGCATGACCACCAACTACGGCGAAGGCACAGCACAGCGTACCTGCGCCGCTGCCGACCGTACTGGTCACGCCATCCTGCATGCGCTGTATCAGCAATCACTCAAGCACAGTGCCGAGTTTTTTATCGAATACTTTGCAACCGACCTGATCATGGATGAAGAA
>CAYLZS010000083.1:0-6110 GCA_964388065.1 uncultured Granulosicoccaceae bacterium | reverse complement strand
CATTTTTTCCGCAACCGCCGTTGGTATTTTCGGTAGCAGTCTGCAGCATGTTGCTTATCTGAGCGATCGCGGTTACAGCGAGCTGGAAGCGGCATTTTCGTTTGGCACCGTCGGCATGCGGATTTTTGTCGGCATAGTTGTCACAGGCGTCGCCGCCGAGTGCTGGCCACGGCATCTGGTCGCAACAAGCAGTTACACATTGAGTTTGCTCGGTATAGGTGCACTGGCGCTGATGCAGGTGCAAGTACACCCATTGTTGCTACTGTTATACGTACTCGGGCTGGGCTTGTCGTCGGGTGCTCGGGGGCCAATCATAACCACACTAATGGCAGAGCTGTTCGCAGGCCGTGGTCTGGCCTCTATCTATGGCGCTGCCAATCTTGGCCAGGGAATAGGCGCTGCCATTGGTGCACTCTTTACCGGGCTGCTATACGACGCAACCGGCAACTATAATGCGGGCTTTTTATTTTGTGTTTTGTCGTTGTTATTCGGATTAGCACTATTCTGGATTGTGCCCGAGATACGTCAGGCTGCCACATCGACATTGCAGCAGACCAAACCTGAAGCGACCAAATAGATAAGCCGCTAAGACAACTATTCGTTAACCGTTTTAAGCCAGATGAAGTGGTGAATACAACCAGCTACTTCGGCGCTAACCTGACTGCACCATCAATGCGTATATTGGTACCGTTCAGGTAAGGGTTCTCAACAATCTGAGCTACCAGCAAACCGTATTCGCGAGGCTCACCCAGTCTTGCAGGAAACGGTACTTCCGCTGCAATTTTTTCCGTCGTCTCTTTGGGCAGCCCTTCCATCATCGGGGTGTTAAACAAGCCAGGAGCAATGGCCATTACACGAATACCTGCACGGGCAAACTCCCGCGCTACCGGTAGAGTCATCGCGGCTATACCCCCTTTTGATGCCGAGTAAGCAGACTGACCGATTTGTCCATCCTGCCATGCGACTGATGCGGTGTTTATGATAACGCCGCGCTCGCCGTGCTCGAGTTCATCCAGTGAAGACATCAGGTTCGCCGCATGGCTCATCACATAGTATGTGCCTAACAGGTTAACGCTGATTGTCTTTTCAAACAGATCGGTCGACAGCTTGCCTTCGCGACCGACTACTCGTGCTGCAGGGCCAATTCCGGCACAGTTAACGACTATCCGTGGCGCACTGCCGAGCGATTTTGCGGCAGTCTCAACTGCACTGGCTACCGCGCTTTCGTCAGCAACATTTGCGATAACCGAAACACCGTTAATATCAGAAGCTACAGCACCAGCTCGATCTGCATCGAGATCGAGGATGGCAACTTTTGCCCCAAGGCTTGCTAAATGCCGTGCAGTTGCCTCACCAAGCCCGCTGCCACCACCTGTGACCAATGCAGTAGTTCCACTGACGTTCATCCTGCTACCCCGAAGTTGTTGTCTGGCTGGAATCCTATCTCACACAGATCTGATGCGCCATACCAGACGAGTTAACTGCAACTCAACGTGAATGAAAACTGCTACTAACTGGTTTGCTGCGGCACTGTTACCAAACCAGTTGCTTGCTATAGCGGAAGAGGCAACAGGAATTTAAAGAAAAGAGGCGGGAACACACGAGATATTAAAATCGGGCAGATCGACCGCAGGACTCAGTCTGAAAAACATCAGTCTAAAATAACAAGAACCCGTTAACCAACCCGTCGGCCGACCAGGGTTACAGCTAACAGCGCAATACAAATACAGGCAACTACAGTGATCATACTGGTTATCCGGAGGGGGCTATCTAAAAGCAAGACAATTTAAAGGCGATTTACGCTCTGATTTAAAAACAGTCGGGCCTCGTTTGCCCAACATGCAAATATTAACCCGACCTGTCTGGAAATACAGGCAACTAAAGTCACGGCCTATTCAGTTTCAAAGTTACTTTAGTCACTAAAATCAAACGAGATCAATAAAGTGACTCGCCGTCTGTGTACATGGACAGACAACTTTCGGATAATAGCCATCGTCTGATGGCCGAATGGGCCACTCATACCTGGTAGTAAAAGGACTGACAGAATTCCCGTCAGACAGTACAGCGATCGGGACCCTGGCTAACTAACGAATTAAATCGGATTTACTGATTAATGAAAACTGCTCCACCGTCATCTGACGAATCAGCTCGTCTTGATGCACTCAAGCGATACGGAATCCTCGACGCACCATCAGACGCTGTGCTGGATGGTATTACCCAGGTGGCTGCAGACCTGTGTGAAACGCCCATTGCATTAATTAGCCTGATCGATACTAACCGACAGTGGTTCAAGTCATGTGTTGGCACGGAGGAGAAAGAGACGCCGAGAGATGTGGCGTTTTGCACCCACGCTATGCAGTTCCCGGATGCGCTCATGGAAATTGAAGATGCCAGCCTGGACGAGCGCTTTCACGATAACCCACTGGTTACAGGCAGCCCTTATATTCGGTTTTATGCCGGCAAGCCGCTGGTTACACCTGACGGTTTTGCACTGGGTACACTGTGTGTAATCGATACCAAACCTCGCAAACTGAACCCGACACAGAAAAATGGACTCATACGCCTGTCCGGAGTACTAACGGATCTGTTTAACGAACGCTATCACGCAAGACTGAGCGCTATCGACTATGTAGTTGAAGAGTCAATTCTGCATGGTGTGCTGGTCACCGACCCTTCACAAAAAGACAACCCGATCACCTACACCAACAGAGCCCTGGAACGCATGACCGGTTACTCCAGTGAAGAAATTATTGGTCGCAACTGCAGGTTCCTGCAAGGCGAAGACACCGATCCTGAAAGCGTGCAGCAAATAAGCGATGCTATTGCCGAGCAACGCTCCGTTACTGTCACTTTAAAATTTTATCGCAAAGACGGGAGTTCATTCTGGAACGAATTTACATTGTCACCGGTACAGGATTCTGCTGGTAAAACAGTTAACTTTGTCGGCGTGCAGCAAGATGTTTCGCACCGGTTTGACTAAGCTGAGCTAATTTCCAGTAACAGAAGGGCCAGTAACAGAAGGGCCAGTAACAGAAGGACCAGTAACAGAAGAACCACAGAAGGGCCAGTAGCGGGAGGGTAAGAACGCTCGCTGCTATTCTCTGTTGCTGTTCCCTCCCAGTGCGTGTATGGCTAATTCCGTCCGGCTGCGGGTATGCAGCTTGTCCATAATTCGACTGACATAATTTTTGATGGTGCCCTCTGCCAAAAACATATTTGCGCCAATTTGCTTGTTACTTAGCCCCTGTGCGATGAATTCAAGTATTTGCTGTTCTTTATCAGTTAATTTATCAACGCCTTTTGTTTTATTAGCAGGGTCAGGGTTTGACGGGGAGTCAGATTTTGGCGTAGCGTCTGCGGTAAGTGCCGGATTTACCAGATCGTAGGACCTTAACTGGTCCATGATTTTACGTGCGATTCTTGGTGACAGATGGGTGCTGCCACTCTGCACTGCCCGCACTGTATCGACAATCTCATCTTCCGAGACGTCTTTTAGCAGGTAAGACAACGCACCTGCCCGGACGGCTTCAAAAACAGTGTCGTCGTCATCAAAGGTGGTCAGGACAACAATGTTTATTTCGGGATGAGCCGCGGTAATGTTGCGCGTGGCTACCACGCCACTCTGTCCCGGCATGTTCAAATCCATCACGATGACATCGGGCAACACTTCCAGCGCAATGCGCTCTGCCTCCAGCCCGTCCTGAGCCTGGGCAACCACGTCGATGTCGTTCTCGGCATCAAGAATCATCGACAAGCCTCGCAAAATCACCGGCTGGTCATCCACGACCATCAGTCGAATCGGTCGCTCATTTTTGCTGATCGCAGAATCAACCTGCTGGGTTTCAGGCACTGTTAGTTCTCCATGAATGTGCCACTAAGAGTCCACATTATTTATAACAGATAATGATTGTGAAGCGTATTTACATCGCTTTAAAGCAGACACACTTTGTAACATTTCAGTTCCAGATTCGTTGAACTAATTTAATTGAATTACTAAAGTCACGCTTTTAACAGAGCTGGATGTCACTTATGCAAAAGCTTACACAGTTATGAATAAAAACTCATGACCAAATCATGACTTTCGTTGTCTGTTACATGTCAGGAAAATTAGCGATCATACTGCTCATAGCATGAAGGCTTCTCAACTGATTCATTAAAAATGGAAACGGGACTGGAAACCACAATGATATCGAAGTCAAAACAATATCTATTTTTCTTATACCTGATCGGTGTTACCAACACAGTTAATAGTGTGCCTGTGTATAAAATGGCTCAGCTCGATAAATCAATGTCAGGTCAAAGCGGGTGCTCTTTTGACTCTCATAACACCTCGGACCAGTTTCCACCCTCCGCCACCCCACCAGTTTCTGCATTAGTCGCTTTTGTGCATGGTGGGGTCTTTGATCAAAAGGGGCTTCCAATAAAAGCCGGTTCAGAACTTGCGGTTGAAGATATCGTTACCGTGAGCAGTGACGGTTTTCTTGCACTTCAACTCTCCGATGAACGAACACTGAATATTCAACCGGATACCTTAACAAGTATAGCTTGCGCACTGGCATCAAAGACGGGAACGCTGACTGTCAATGAACCCTATCGAGTCGGTGCTATACGAGGATAGCGATTTAACCAGGATAATAAAAATCGCGATCGGGCAACCCCCACTTGTCCACACTCCCTTCCCCCTGCCTTTAAAAATACTCTACTCACTCAGGCAGACATAAACTCTTATTCTCTCCTGATTTTTTATACGAATCTCTTTCAAACCACCCCCATAGTTTTTTTCGCTCTTCATCCACAGACCGACCGGATTGAAGCTTGAAGCTGTCTCTGTAAATTCAGGCCCTAATCTGACAATCAGCTGACCTGCATACAGCTTTTGGGGTATGTCGCGAATGTTTATTTAAATACGGAGGCAGGTAACAGGATGGTGTGGGTCAGGCAATACGAAGGGTTTAACTGCTGAGCGTTATCTCTGGCTTTATTATTATCTTTGGCTTATTACATCTGGCGTCAGGTTCGCTTTTCCCTCATACACCGCCCGAACGGTTGATAGAACATCTTTTTCAGTGGAGTCCTTTAGCAGGTATGCGCTGGCACCGGCATGAATAGCATCGAGTACCATATTGTCTGTATCGAACGTAGTGAGTACTACTATTCTGGTATCGGCGTTGGCAACTAAAATTTCCCTGCTCGCTTCAACGCCAGTGCAGCGTGGCATCTGCAAATCCATTATAATGACGTCCGGCTTAAGCTCACTCGCCATTTCAACGGCTTCAATACCATCCTTAGCCAGACCGACAACCTCAATATCCTCTTCGCTGCCCAGCATCAACGACAACCCGCGCAGGATAATGGGTTGATCATCAGCAATCAACAATCGAATTTTGCGCGAAGTGGAAGTCATACGGGTTGAGGAATGAAGTAGTACATCGGTTGATCAACATCGGTCGCGAACGCAAAACTGCCGCCGATTTCTTATAGATACAATAGCGTCGCGTTCAGGCACTGGTAAGTGCCCAAAGTCACTTTGTAGGGTTTAGCCGGGAAAACCGAGTTGTTAGAGAGCCTTAACCCAAATAAGCATATCGCTGCCCGTATCGGGTGGGCGGTATTTGCCATCATCGCGCTGGCAGCCCCGATATGCGCATGGTTAGTTGCTCAAGAGACAGTAGGCAATTTCCGTCAGTCTGCCACTCAGTCACTGCAACAGAATGCTGTGCAAATTCACCGGGAAGTTGCGGCGACTCTGGAAAGCCGTTTGTCTGTTATAAGTCTCGCCGCAGCTCAACTGAGTCCAATACCCCACAATACCGAACATCTGAAACTGATGCTCGATTCCGTTCATCGTCAGTACCCGGAGATAAACTGGATCGGTCTGGCAGACAAAACGGGTGATCTGATTGCTACAGCCAATAACGTTTTTCTGGGTGAAAGCGCTGCAGACAAGCAGTGGTTTATGAACGGTTCGAAGGGCGCATATCTGGGTGATGTCCGCAATGCACCGGCTCTGCAAAAACTTCTGCCGAGACGAAGCGGCGCAAGCTTGTATAAAGTGGTTGATGTCGCCTTTCCGGTAACCGATGAAAATAGAACACATGCCGGTGTATTAG
>CAYLZS010000082.1:0-29670 GCA_964388065.1 uncultured Granulosicoccaceae bacterium | reverse complement strand
GGTCGCATAGGTGAGGCGATTGCAGACTTCGGCTTGCCAACCGTATTCGTACAGGAGGGTGGCTACCTCTCAGATGTATTGAGTGACAATCTGGCAGCTGTTCTGGGTCACGCTGTAAAACACACATGAGTAAACTTAACACCGATCCTTATGCCAACGGACTGGCTGCGTTCGCGCTTGAGATACGCAGCGGTAATCTGACCATTGAGGACGCCACCAAAGCATCGCTTCAGAGAATAGAAATCCTTGATCCGCCCCTGAAGGCTTTTGAATGTGTCGACTACAACTGTGCACTAAAAACAGCAACAGCGCTTGATCAATTGCTTGGCAACGGAACAGATTTTGGGCCATTGATGGGTGTCATTGTTGCGGTCAAAGATATTATTGCCGTTGATGGCATGCCAACAACCAATGGCTCTAACTATACGGCTGAGCGTTTAAAATATGCAGAAGGACATTTAATTAAAAAACTGCGTGCGGCCGGAGCCATCATTGTTGGCAAAACCAAAACAGTCGAATTCGCACTTGGCCCTACCGGGATCAACACATCACGCGGCACACCCTGGAATCCATGGGATGCGGTAGAACATCGCATACCGGGAGGTTCATCAAGTGGATCAGCCGTTGCTGTCGCCTCTGGCATGTGCGGGTTTGCACTCGGTTCGGACACCGGTGGTTCCATTCGTATTCCTGCTTGCTACAACGGCATCACTGGTTTAAAAACAACCGTGGGCCTGTGGCCAACAGATGGTGTATTTCCGTTGTCTGAAACTTTCGATTCCATCGGTCCTCTTTGTCGACGTGCTACGGATGCGCAGATAATTCAGCAGTGTGTTACCGGCCAATCGTTGTTGTCCGCTGTAAGCTTAAAGGGTTTGAAATTTGGAATACCAAGACAAGTCTACTTTGAAGATCTGGACGCTCAAGTGCAAACCGCTTTTGAAGAAGCGCTGCAAAAGCTCAAAGCTGCCGGAGTTCAATTGATTGAATTTGATTTTCCAGAGGCCGAAGAGCGCGCAACTCTCATGGCTGCCATCATGGGGCCGGAGATCATAGATGCGTTAACGGTGGATGGATTCAATCAGGCGTTTGATGGCATGGACCCGGTTACTCGAGCCCGTGCCGCACTCGGACTGGAAGTCAAAGGCAATGAATATGTAGCGGCGAAAAAGCGGGTGGTTGAGCTACAAAAACTGGCAGCAGAAAAAAGTGCTGCGACCGATGCATGGATTACCCCGACCTGTCTAATGCTGCCTCCGACTCTGCAAGAGATAGAGCAATCGGAAGCAGTTGAAAAAAGAGCGCTGCTGTCATCCCGAAACACCCAGATCGCCAATCTGCTCGGCATGTGTGCGACCAGCCTGCCATTACCAACTACAGCAAACCTGCCAACAGGATTGCAGTTAATGATGGCTGGCGGCAGCGACCAGCGATTGCTTGCCGTGAGTGTCGCTGTGCAGGATTGTCTGGGTATTCCGCCTGGACCGAATCTGGATCGTTTTGCCTGACGCTTTACGAGACAGGCGCAGTCTCTTACAATCTAGGTCCTGTGCCGGGGTGGCGGAATTGGTAGACGCAGCGGATTCAAAATCCGCCGGTGAATAACCTTGGGAGTTCGATTCTCCCCCTCGGTACCAACCCGTGTCCGGGAGCCCCGGACAGAAGTGGAAATACCCGCCAATACAGACATTTAGGATCGTCTGTCTATTTTGTCCATGTAACTTTGCCACCTTTAACAGAAACGTGTGGCAGACATGCGACTTGTATCGGAGGCCATTACCATGGCTATGCCGATTAAACGCGTCTCAATAACAGACTGTTGGGGGTTCTACTTCCAGCCTTGTAATCCACATAAGGGGTAATATAATAACTATTATATCTATTTTTATTGAATAAAAGATAATATATTGTCTATTAATTTCCAATCTTCGGGTGATTTTCAGAGAAAAATAGCGGCTAAGGCCAGGGCGCAGCGGCTCGTTAAGAATTTGTCCCGTCGCACTCTGGCGGAGAAATCCGGTGTTACTCAGGCGAGTATCAAGCGCTTCGAAACCTCGGGTGACGTCAGCCTGAGCAATCTGTTGGACATAGCGTTAGCGCTTAATTGCACGAGAGAATTTGAAGCTCTTTTCGATCCGAAAGCACCAGACTCTATAGCTGAACTTCAGACTCCACCAAGGCAACGAGGAAGTCTGTGAAGCACACTACTCGTTTGCGGGTGAACATCGATGATCGCATTGTCGGAGAGTTGGGCGTTGACCAGCGCGGTCGTATCTATTTTCAATATGATACCTCCTGGCTTAAAACAGGCTTTGATCTCTCACCTGGAACCATGCCGTTTGACGATGCCGTACAACTCTCTCCCGAACCGCAGGAGTTTAATGGCTTGCATGGGGTGTTCAATGACTCGCTACCTGATGGTTGGGGCTTGTTGTTAATGGATCGGGCGTTCCTGCAGTTGGCGGATTGGCAACGCAATGAAATTACACCACTGGATCGATTGGCGTATATCGGCTCGCGCGCGATGGGTGCGCTAACTTATGAACCTGCGATTCCAATATCTGCCGGCTCTGACGTGGTTGATATCGCACTACTGGCAAAGTCTGCAACCGATATGCTCGAAGGTGAAACTCCGAAGGTACTAAGACAGCTACAAATTCAGGGTGGCTCCCCAGGTGGTGCCCGACCCAAGTTGACTGTGGCGTTGTCGGAATCCAGTGACAAATGCTTATCGGGGTTTATTGAACTCCCTGCAGGGTTTACGCATTGGCTTGTTAAGTTTAGATCGAAAGAAGATCCACAGGACACAGGGCGAATTGAAATGGCCTACGCAGATATGGCGCAAATCGCGGGCCTGGATATGCCAGAGTGTCGGTTGCTGAAAACAGAGGACAATGAGCATATCGATGAATACTTTGCAGTGCAGCGGTTTGATAGAGAGGGTGAAGCACGCCATCATTTATTAAGTCTCGCCGGTTACGTGTACGCTGACTATAGATTACCCGGCATAGGTTATGACACGGTGATAAAAGCCACACGCCAAATAACCGAAAGCATGGCCGAAGCGGAAAAAGCTTTTCGTCTCATGGTATTCAATGTGTTAACCCACAACAAAGACGATCATGCTAAGAACTTTGCGTTTTTGCGTCGGCCACAAGGGTGGGTGCTTTCTCCCGCGTACGATCTCACGTTTAGTACCGGCTTAAATAACCAGCACACCACAGACATCGCTGGTAGTGGCAATCCGGACTTGGCAGATATTGAGCGACTGGCGCGAGACTGTGGAATCAGGCAATGGCAGGAAATTGTAGGGCAGGTGAGTACAGCTACCGTGCAATGGGCAGATATTGCCCGGCAAAGGGGTGTGTCTGCGGTGGAGCGTAGGCGAATAGAAAGTGAGATGGAGAAAATTGGTCAGAGAGTATTATCAGCACTTTGAATAACTGCATTAGTAGTCCTGATTATACCAGCGGTAGTTATTTTACAGGATTGAGTAACAGGCTTTATCTGGTGGTATTAGCTTGTGTAGTAACACAATTAACTTCTACGTATACGAACGACTTTCATAAACTCAAAGTCCATGCCTGCAATTTGTTCTGATTCCGGATAGTAAGTCAGGTTTACAGATGCACCCTTAAGATCGCGGTATTTCTTTTTTCTTTTATATTTAAATGGCACATCGTAGTCCTGCAGCATCAGAGTATTTAAGAACCAGTCTCCGCTCACTCGTTGTACATAGCTGGTTACTTTAACTGCATCCAGTTGGTTTAAGTTTTGGTTTTTTTTTAGGAGCTTGTTGACGTCAGACTTCATGAATACTGATCTCTGGCTTTTCTGATTGCGTAAGTACCAAATGCGATCCGCACGTTTAACTCTACCGGGAAGAGTGTTGCAAAACGATACAATTTTTTAACAAATCAGTCGCTCACGCGTTAAAACAATGTAAACCTATGAATTTGTTAGTCAAATCTGAGGTATGGTGTGGTTGAGTATCATTTAAGGAAATTCAGTGAAGAACGAAAAAATTAATAACTTACAACCAGTAAACCGGCAGAGACGTAAGCTTTTGCAGGGTGCTGCTTTTATAGGTGCTGCAGGCGTTGCTCCTGCTGCAGCTGGCCTCGATTTTACCGGCAATGGTATTTCAATTGATTCAGCTCCATCAACATCGCTATCTCTTAGTGGTGAGCTTATCTGTAATATTGCCAATCCTGTTAAAACACTGGTTTTGCGCAATAATTCCAGCCGGACGATGGTCATTGATCATTTGGAGCAAAGCGCTTTTATGTTCGATGGCAGTATTGTTGACTGCAATACCGCCTGTCAGGCAAAGCCTATAACTATTCCGGCGTTTCAGGAAGTAAGAGTTCAATTCGATCGGCGACAACAAGCTGCGTTAACTCATGTTGACGAATTTCAACGTGTGCAATCCCGTGTCGCTCGTCGCAGTGACGGAACGCGGGTCATTCCGTTTTCTGCAACGTTGCACGGTGGTGTGGCAACAGTTGTTTAGAGGATAAAGTATAGAGAGTCTCTCTCTCCTGCAGTGCCACATTGATGGCACTGCATCTTAACTGTCAAGCAAGCTGATTATCTCTTTTATTCTTGCTATGTTGGCTGAGCTGTCGGTTATTATAATTGTATTGGAATTGGCTTCGGCGCTAAGTGTGGCTGATTGCGGCAGCAGAGGTCGCAGGGATTCAATCATTTGTACTGCCGGCACATTAAAAAGCTGAATTACTTCAGTGATTAGCTCGTCTGCTGCGTTTGCCGGTTCACTTAAAACCGGTACTGCGCTTTGAACCCCTGTGGTCATTGGTACAATCTTGGTGAAGTTGCCTGCAGATACGGTTGCGTATCCATGCACTTGCAGTACGGATAAAAATAGTTCGTACAATTTATCTTTATTGACAGGCTCTGATGTAATAACGGTGATTTTTGCTTTTACTCGGGGATCGACAATGAAGTTTATGCCTGTTTGAATAGAGACTGTTTCAATCAGTGAGCGGATATCGGCGTTTTTAAGAGTTAAAGAAAAATTTTCGCTTGAGTTTATTTGCGAGTGCGCCTGTTGAATAGACGAAAAGCCAGCTATTGAGATCAATATGGCTATGCCAAAATGCGTTATTGAAGATTTTATTGTTCTCTTCACAATTGCCCCGGTATTCATTCTTTAGGGTTTTATACGGGTTTGGAAAATTCAGTATAACCGGTTTGATTTAACTCCCTTTGTTCCAGTCCCGATTCGATCAGCCTGTATAGCGATGGAATAGTTTTATCTTTTACCTCATCCAGTGTCAGGAAGTGAAATTTACTGAGTTCGTCCGGTGGGAGTTTTATTGATGAAATTTGCGCGGCACTCAGTACTCCGCCATCAAATAGAAAAAGTAAAAGCTCGCCAAGACGCTCTGATTCTTCCCGATAATTGAGCTGCAGTAGTCTTCCGACCGGGATATCGATTCCGAGTTCCTCTTTAACTTCGCGAATGCAGGCCTGCTTTGGTGATTCGTTGTTCTCTACTGTGCCGCCGGGTATTTCCCACTCCGGTTTGTAGGCTGGTACAACGATAAGTACTTTGCCCTGAGAATCGGTACACAGTACCCCGGCACCGCTAAGCTTGCGGGGTAGGGTTTGCTCAAATGCTTTTTGATCATTCATGCATAAACGATAGCACAGTGAGTGTGGCTTGCAGGTGTGTTTGGTTCTTGCGTTGCGTCTGTTGCCGGGTGTTGTCACATGGAGCTGCGTTTGTCTGAAATCGTTGGTTCGGATTCTGTCGTCGAGAGCTTTCTACTACAGCGGATCACTTTCCTCTTTTGTAGAATTCGATAAGTATTTTTGCGGTGATCGTGAACAGGCCCAGTAAAAAAAATGCAAATAGTAAAGACGGAGAAAATATGTCTTTCAATGACTCAATTTGCGCCAGCTGATTTCCGGAATAGGTAAATATTGCAGTGGTAGGCATCATGCCAGCCTGGCTGACAATATAAAACAATGAGGTTTTAATACTGGTTAGCCCCATAAGCAGGTTGATCACGAAGAAGGGCACAATTGGGACCAGCCGCATGCTGAAAAGATAGAATGTACCTTCTTTTTCAACACCGGTATTGATTGTTTTCAGCTGCGCTGAGAATTTTTTCTGGAGAACGCCCTTAAAAAAGTAACGTGATAGAAGGAATGCCAATGTAGCGCCAACTGCTGAGGCAAAAGACGCCAGAATAAAGCCGGCAATGAATCCGAATATTGCTCCAGCTCCAATGGTGAGTATGGATATTGCGGGTACAGACAACACGGCGGCAACCACAAACAGGAGAAAGTAGAAAGCAAAAGACGTGATTGGATTTTCCGTTGCGTACTCTAAAAGCAATTGGTGCTTTGACTGCAGAAATTCGAGTGACAGATATTGACCAATATCGAACACAAAATAGGCGGCAAAGAGCGCAAGTGCCACTGGCAACACCAGTAGTTTCTTATTTCTCATTGCGGATTTGATCGTGTTTCAGCATTTATTGTTTATTAGAGGGCAGGTCTTTTGAAATAATTTGGGCAGCACTGCCATAAAATACACTGCTCCATATATGAATCAACAACTTGCAGGTATTTCGAGACCTATTGAGCATGTGCCAGGGTAAAATGTAAAGGGTAAATACAGTCAAAGTGGTCCGGCTGTTGGGGTGCTCCGTGTTTAATATGAATTTTAGAATTGCCGTGGCGCAGGTAGATAAAAGTGAGTTCAGTGTTAGTGTACAGGCAACCGGGCACGGCAATAAACCGGATTAAATCTCGGGCATTTAAAGTGGTTTTGGCCGGGGTACTCCGCATGTATACTTAGCGTTCCATACTAATATTTCGAATCCAATAATGACTGCATACAACGCTTTTTACGGACAATCCGGCGGGGTCACGCCAGTAATTAATGCATCTGCAGCTGGCGTCATCCAGACTGCCAGGAAACATTCAGACAAAATAAAAAATGTGTATGTCGGTGAAGACGGTATTGTCGGTGCGTTAACGGAAAATCTGATAGACAGCAACCTTGAATCTGAAGCAGATATTGAGGCACTAAAGCACACTCCATCCGGTGCATTTGGTTCCTGTCGCTACAAGCTTAAGTCACTCGAGGAACACAAGGTAGAGTATGAACGCCTGATCGAGGTATTCAAGGCACATGACATTCGCTATTTTTTTTACAATGGCGGTGGTGACTCGCAGGATACTGCGCACAAGATATCGCAACTCTCCGAGACCATGGGTTATCCAATCACTTGTGTGGGTATACCGAAAACTATCGACAACGATCTGCCATTTACTGATTGCTCTCCCGGGTTTGCTTCTGTTGCAAAATATGTGGCGGTATCAATTCTTGAAGCCTCATTCGATGTGTCCTCCATGTCTGCCACTTCAACCAAAGTTTTTGTGATGGAAGTGATGGGGCGTCATGCTGGCTGGATAGCAGCTGCCGCGGGTCTTGCCAGTGATGAGCGCGGTCTTGGCCCGGACATCATTCTGTTTCCGGAAATAGATTTTGATGAAAAAGCATTCCTTAGCGAGGTTGACGCGACTGTAAAGCGCAAAGGGTTTTGCTGTGTAGTCGTGTCCGAAGGTGTAAAGCGACCAGACGGAGTTTTCCTGTCGGACTCCGGAGTAAAAGATGCGTTCGGCCATGCGCAGCTTGGTGGTGTGGCCCCTGTTGTCACTGGTCTGGTCAAGGATTCACTCAACTACAAATGTCACTGGGCGGTTTGCGATTATCTGCAACGTGCAGCCAGACACCTCAGTCCTGTGACTGATGTAGAGCAGGCTTATGCGCTAGGTAAAGCGGCAGTTGAACTTGCTATCAATGGAGAGAACGCGGTAATGCCAACAGTTGTTCGAACCAGCGATAAGCCTTATCGCTGGGAGATTGGCAAAGCCGATCTTGCCAAAGTGGCCAACGTTGAGGAAATGATGCCAGAGGAATACATCAGTGAGAATGGGTTTTTTATCACGGATGCGTGTCGAACTTACCTGCAACCATTGATTGAAGGTGAAGCTTATCCTCCCTATAAAAATGGCTTGCCGTGTTATATAACACTAAAGAAACAGAAGGTTGCGAAACTTACCGGAACGGAATTTGAGATCAGATCTTAAATACCTGCTGCTTGCTTTCAGGAACACGGTGAGAATAGGCAAAAATAAACTATCTGGATTATCTTTGTGATGGGTATTTAAATTGGATAGTTCAAAACTTCTAACGCCTGATGATGTCACTTCAATAGTTGAGCATATGAATGAAGATCATTCGGATGCAATAATGCTGTACGTCAATGCTTTTACAGACGTCGATATGGAAGAGATAAAAACAGCAACGCTTACCAGCGTCGATCATTCGGGAATTGATATTCAGCTAATATCTGACGACAAAGTTAGCGTACAAAGAATAAACTACTCAGAAACAGGATCAGCTATTGAGTTAGATAACCGGAACAAGGCTCGAGCGATACTGGTGGATATGGTAAAGATCGCCAGAGCTCGGCTAGAGTAGCGCGTCTGCTTTAATATAAAGACTTGTTAGTTTGATTCGTCAGCTCTGAGTAACTGTCGATCAAGCGGTTCAACTTCAGGTGGAAGCAACTTCCACCCGTTTCCACTAAGCGCATCTTCGCGCCCGGCTTTGAACAGGGCTTGCATCACAACAGGATCAAAGTCCAGAGAACCGACGCTGTCATTCAGTTCATCCGGTACATGAGCCATGAAGAATTCTGCATCTGCCTGTACCGAAGTCACATACGCACGGTGTACCGCTTGTACTACATTTGTGCGCAAAATTGTTTTGAGAGATTTTTGTGCAATGCTGGGCAGGTTTGCTTCGATTGCACCTGATGTGCTGCTCTCCTGCAAGCTATCGTTGATGACAACGTAAAGCCGTTTCTTGTCTGTCTCGGAGCGGAACAGAAAATCATTGACCAGCACAGCAGCCTTGAGTCCACCGTCGACGTGTGCCTGACGCAACTGCACTCCACGTTGAGGCTTGATATAAACTGGCTCGAAGAAAATTGGCACGGCAGCAGAGGCGCGCAGAACTTTGCGAAAATGCGTTAACGGATCTGTTCGTCCCCCTGATGCGATATCTCCCATGTCCCAAACCACCAATTCAGCGGAATCAAGGTTAGTGGTCGCGACGTATAGTCGGCGGCCCTTGGCGTGTTCTGCTGCAACCTTGGCAAGCAGTTCTTCGGTGACAACCCGTTCGATTTGTTCTTTGAACGGTGTGTAGTCAAACAGGCTGTCAGAGAGAATGCCTTTGACGCCTTTATCGATGAAAATATCCGCATTGGATACTGTGGTGTAGAGTTCCTCCAGCATCGAATCGTATTCAGATCCGAGGAAAGCAAAAACCGAGATTAATGCACCGGTTGATACTCCGGTTACGATGTCGAACTCAGGACGCAGACCGGTTTCGGTCCAGCCAGTCATGACACCCACACCATAGGCACCGTAAGCTCCGCCGCCGGAAAGTGCGAGAATCGATAGAATATCGTCAGGGTCGTCGTACCCTTCCTCGCCAACTGGTGTTGCAGTTTTCGCAGCGATGGCTTCATCGGGAAGGGTCGCGCGAAATTCTTCGCTCTCTTCCGGTCTGGTTACCGTGCAAGAGGAGAGAAACACCACAGTTAGTATTAAAACGATTGCGCGACTCATGGCTTGAAAGCTCTTGATTCTTGTCAATGAATGTGGATCCTAACATTCCACGCTGGCAATTTGCCAGATTAACGGGTCGGTCTGTTTCTGAAAATGTCCATGGTTTTCTGTCGGCTGAGATCTCTCCTTAAGCACCCCGGAGTTGATTGCGTCGTTTTTGCAGCTTAGGTACCGATAGGTATTTCTATAGTTTCTCGTGAGTGATAATTCCTTACTGTCGATTGGAGCCGGGAACTGTCTTGTCGGAATCTGTCGTCTGATTATCGAGACCATTTTGTTAATGACTGCAATTTTATTTTTTGTGGCAGAGGACGAGGCAACTCCGAAAATAGTAGCCAATTGAAAACACGACAACAGCGATCCGGCTTTTTAATAATCGTGTGAATCTGACCAAAATTGGCCGAGGTTGCCAGACGATTGAGCAAATCAAAATGCATCAGCTAATGAAGATCCGTTCGTCAATTAGCAATACCGTGTAACCAGGCGTGCAGTAGATTGATTCCCGTAACGTAGTAACGCTCGTTTTTTGTCTGCAGAGGAAAGAGGTGATTTAGCGGTACATACCGTAACTCAGTATGTCAACTACGGAAGCAAAATTAGTGACGTGAACGACAGAACGAGCTAGTAAAAAATAGTGACATTTTAATAGCGATGAATGTGTGATCTGTGTCCCGTCGTGTGCTCTGAAGACGAAGCATAATCCGTCGGTATATTACTGTTATTCACATCGGCTGCGCATAGAAACGGACAGCTGTAAATTCGGGATTTATATGAGCATTTCGGTTAAACACACTGCGCTGGCCCTGTCTTTCTTAACCATGTCCTCTCTCGCAGTAGCCGGCGATCCGGGCCCGGAAGGCGTGCCGGTAGACATTAGTAACATCGTTCTATACCCGGAAAATGAGGGTGCGTCTGCTGCCAAGGACACTGCAGCAGAAGCGGCGCAGGCTTTAAGCGGAGTCACTGACGGCAGCGGTAATGCAGTTACTGGTCTCAGTACAACGGCTTCGGCTGCTGCAGCTGGTGAAAGCGTAGCGGCAGTGGGTAGTACGGCGGCTGAAACGATTGGTGTGATGTTTGAAAAAGGTAAAGTCATTGCCGGTAACATTGCTGAAGCGATGACACCAGCTGACACAGTTCCGCCGCTTACCAATGACCGCTTTGAGATTTACCTGACCGATGATGTTGTATTCGGAAAATTTGAGCGTAATGCTATCAGTCGTTTTAAGCTTGATGAAGCACGCATGCACCTTGGCTTTTTGTATGGCGAGTCGCGAGATACTATTTTTCAGGCTGGCCTGGCGGCTGATACATCGCTTACCAGTTTGTTCAGACTTTCATTTGGTGCCCGTGGCTACCTGGGACTACTGGGTGAGGAGAACGAGGATACTGTTGCTGCAGCGGTAGGTGCAGAGGCTGCCTACATACTGCCGTTCGAGAGACTTCCATTGGAATTTGGAGCGAGTCTGTACTTCGCACCGGATATTCTTACGTTTGGTTCGAGTGACCGCATAATTGATACTCGCTATGACGTCACCTTACCCATACGTTCTCAAATAAGTGTATTTGCCGGATTCAGGTTTTTGCAGTTCGATATTCGTCCGGGTGATGAAGAAGTTGATAATCAACTACACCTGGGTGTTCGTTGGGATTTTGAAGATTCTTGAGTCCTGGTATAAAAGCACAGCTGTTAACCCCTTTCTGCTGGGCGTTGAATACCTGACAACTCTGTTTGGTGGTTGTGTTAACGACCACCAGTTAATTACCAGTTCAAATACAACGGAATAGTCATTGTGATTTCTCAATGGCTTTTCTCAGAAATCCGGATGAGTCAGCCAGGTATTGAATCGCATCATTGTATGGTGCGCCAGTGAGCTGCATAAGAATAGCCGCCTTAACTTCATAATTGCTTTGCTTTAAAACAGCAATAGCTTCTGCTTCGCTGCACTCAGACGCTTGCATCACTATGCCGGTTGCTCTGGCATGTAATTTTTTGTTGGTCGCCCTGAGATCTACCATCAGGTTCTGATAGCTCTTACCTATACTTACCATGCTGGCAGTAGTGAGCATGTTGAGCACCAGTTTTTGAGCGGTGCCTGACTTCATTCGAGTGGAACCCGTCAATACCTCAGGACCGACGATCGGTGAGATTGCGATGTCCGCACACTTTGCGATGGTGGAGTCCGGGTTGCATGACACTGCAACAGTACTGGCTTTAATAGATGATGCATAGTTAAGTGCACCGATTACATAGGGTGTGCGGCCGCTTGCAGCGATTCCAACTACAACATCTTTGTTATTAAGATCATGATCTGTTAGATCCTGCTGGCCTTGTTGAGGTGAGTCTTCAGCACCCTCCTGTGATCTGAAGATGGCTTCCTGTCCACCGGCAATCAACCCGACGACCATTGATTCATCGACCCCGAAGGTGGGAGGGCACTCTGAGGCATCAAGTATCCCGAGCCGTCCACTGGTGCCGGCACCGACGTATAGCAATCGACCGCCTGATCTAAATGCCTTACTAATCACATCGACTGCCATTGCGATTTCGGGCAGCACTTTTTCAACAGCGAGTGGTACCTGCTTGTCCTGTGCATTTATCCTGCTGACCAGTTCAAGTGAGTTGAGTGTATCGAGATCCATGGTGTCCGAATTCCGACCTTCGGAAATCAGTTTTGATAACGTATCGAGTAATTTGTTGTTACTCATGAAAAGTCCTCTACGGCAGGATAGATCACTCCAAGTGACGCCCGACATCTGGCTCCCGTAACTGATGGCAGGTTGCCGGGCTGCTTGTGCACTCTCTGACGGGCCAGCCATGCGAAGGCCATTGCTTCTATGAAGTCACCGGGGATCCCGCGATCTGTGGTGGGTAAGACATGCCAGTTTGGAAGGTGTTGTTGAATGAGTTTCAGTAGCAACGGATTGTGAGCACCGCCACCACACACCAGTAGCTGATTGTTTTGTCCCTGTTTGTAACGTTGCACTTGTTTTGCAACTGACAGCGCTGTGAATTCGCAAAGTGTTCGTTGCACGTCCTGTGCTGGCAGCGAATTTGTTATTTGTTGTTCAAGCCACTGCAGATTGTAGTGTTCTCTGCCGGTGCTTTTTGGAGGAGGCTTTGCCAGATAAGGGTCGGACATCAATTGATCGAGCAATATTGTGTTGACCTGACCTTGTGCTGCCCATTGGGCGTTCTGATCGTACCTGCGTCCTGTGTGCTTTTCACACCAGGCATCCATCAGCATATTTCCGGGTCCGGTATCAAAGCCTGCGACCTCACTGTTAGCCGTCGGTATGACAGTTATATTGGCAATCCCTCCTATATTAAGAACGACGGTTGTTGATTCGCGTTGTTGAAACAGGTGCTGATGAAAAGCCGGCACCAGTGGTGCTCCCTGACCGCCCAGCGCTATGTCTATTCGACGAAAGTCGGCAATAGTGTCTATTCCTGTCAAAGCTGCTATCAGGTTTGCATCACCGAGCTGCATGGTAAACGGTGATTCTCCATCAGGCTGATGAAAGACTGTTTGCCCGTGGTTGCCTATGGCAGTTATCTGTTCGGGCAGTAGTTGCGCGTGTACAAGTAGTTCGTTTGCTGCAGCAGCAAAAAGCTTTCCCAGTTTGTGATCAATGATGCCTACTTCGGGAAGTGTTGTATTTTGACCTGTACAAATGGCGAGTACTTGTTGCCGCAGTTCGTCTGGAATAGGGTGCTGGTATGTTTCTATTAAGTGTGTGTTGTTAGTATCGATCGAGACGACTACGGCGTCGACTGCATCCAGACTGGTGCCAGACATGAGACCTATATAAAGTTCACCAGTCACTGCTTACAACACTTAATAACACACCCGTTACAGCGAAAAATCTTTGCGTTGTTGCCAGCCGCATCAAGCACTTCCTTCGATGACTCGTAACTTTGCCTGAATGAATTCCTTGTGATCGACATAAATAAGGTCTGCTAGCTGCCTTATGGTGTATTCCTCGTATTTGTCTAAATCACCGTCAGCATAGGCTATTCGCCACATATGCTCTATCAGTGAGATTTTCTGTTCTCTGCTGAAGCCCGTATTGATTTGACGGATTTGTTCATGCAGGGAAATAGATTTTTCAACGTCCTGTCTGGCAGTGTTGATTATTTCATCCAGTTCATCTGCTGGAATGGAAGGGCAGGCATCTGTTACTGCGCGCTCTATTGCTTTTAACTCTACCGGGTCAATCTCTGTGTCTGCCCGTGCTATTTCCAGCAACAACATCGCTGTAACCCGTTCAAGCCAGTACTGATCCGGCTTTGCGTCTTCGACAGTCCGTATATTTAAATTCTTTATCCATTGTTGAAACATGTTTGTCTGGTTTTCCTGAGTCATTGCGAATCTGGTAGTTGCATGAGGCAATGTTACTACCAGTTTAAACCTGTGGCCGGAATAACGGTAAGGGACAGTACAGCAAGTATCGCGATTCGCCTTTTAATAGCAATCAGAGTTGTATGCCACGTTGAGTTCAATACCAGCTTGCTGATCATACTTTGCAGACAAGCCGATATCTCCATCGACGATACGAATCTCGCCGATTTTCCTGTGTTGGACTGTGCAGGCAGCTCTATGTTCTCGAACTTTGGCATGACAGTTTTTTTAAAAAAATCAGGTAATAGAATTCAGAGCGTCTACCGCAGCTTTGGCAAATTCAGGGTCGTTGATGTGGTGTGGTACGCGTAACAATTGACGGTTCTCAGATGCGGAGAAGCCGTTCTCCAGCGCGCTGTATAGTGCATCGCGTGCTTGCGGGTTCCAAAACGGCATATCTGGCGCATCCAGCGCGGATACGCCACCTTCAGGTAACAGGAAGCGCACTGGTCCTTCCATTTGGTTTAACCTGCCAGCGATCCACGCTCCCATTTTGGTATTTTCCTCAGGTGTTGTTCGCATCAAAGTGACCTGCGGGTTGTGTTCGTAAAAGTCGCGATCGCTATAGTGCGCAGGCACAGTTTCCGGCGCACCGAAATTCACCATGTCCAGTGCACCCACGGATCCGATGTATGGAATCTTCTTGCGAATTACTGCTCCGAATCGATCTTCCGTTGCTGCAAAAACACCGCCCATCATAAGATCGCAGACCTCTGTCGTGGTAAGGTCGATTACTGCGTCCAGAAAATCACTGTCGATCAGCTTTTCCATTGATCTTCCGCCGACACCGGTGGCATGAAAAACAAAAGGCTCATAGTTGTTTTTTGTTATATCCAGTACCGCCTGAACAGCGGTGGTTGTAACACCAAACATCGTCAAGCCCAGACCAGGTTTTTCAGTACCAGCCTGGGCAGTTATTTCAGGAGCATTTAAAAGCATTCCCGACAATGCAGCGGCTGCATTGCCAAGCACCTTGCGCGAAATACCATTGAGCCCCTGGACGTCTGTGACGGAATACATCATGACCATGTCTGACGGGCCCACATACGGTTCGACGTTGCCGGAAGCCACTGTCGATACCATTACCTTTGGAACACCAATAGATAACGCTCGCATCGCCGGAGTTGACAGGGCTGTTCCACCGGAGCCACCAGCGGAAATCATACCGTCTATGTCAGCTGCGTTTTGAGTTGCCCAAATTTCAAACGCTGTTGCCATTGCCGCGACTGAAGTGCCTCTGTCACCGGTAAAAACTGCGCTTGCTCCGTCAGGATAACTCGCGGCGATTTCTTCAGGTTTAATCTCTGCAGAAGATGCTTTTTTAGAGGTGGAAAGGTCGACAGTTTTTGTTTTGATACCTGAGGCGGATAAAACATCGACAATATAATTTAGCTCTTCTGATTTTGTGTCGAAAGTGCCGGCCACCAATGCGGTTTTTTGACTCATTGTGTGTCTCCTGTTGTTTTACTATACAGCGTGAGAATCTTTTCGATTATAGTTAAATGCTGCCTTGAGATGCTTGCATTATATTCTTGATCGCGTCAAATACAGGTATTGGGTAATTCCTGGTTCAAAGAGAGACAGGCCGGTTCAAAGCGAAGCAGGTAATGACCGACAACAGGCTTGAAAAAAATAGTGAGAAAACTGATAGCAACCAGATCGGTTTTGGAGGCGGTTGTCACTGGTGCACCGAGGCGGTGTTTGCATCTTTGCGTGGTGTGCTTCAGGTACAGCAGGGTTTTATCTGTTCACGTGCCCCGCATGATTTTTATTCGGAAGCGGTATTGGTCAATTTTGACCGCGCGCGTGTATCGCTCGATATTTTAATTGAAATTCATCTGCGCACTCATGCGAGTTCATCAGCGCACTCCATGCGCAAAAAATATCGTAGCGCGATTTATGTGCACGACGAGCAGCAATCACAAGATTGCAGGACTGCATTGGAGAGCCTGCAAAGTGCATTTGCCAAACCGCTGATTACTCAGGTTCTGACAATAGAGGGCTTTGTGCACTCTGAGGATCGCTATAAAAACTATTATGCAACAGACCCGAGCAGGCCCTTTTGCATCACGCGAATTGAACCGAAGCTCGCGATGCTGCAGCGCGATTTTGGCCAGTATTTAAAGTCACCTTCGTGAGTTTTTGTTAGAGCGTCCCATCGTGTTGATGCTGGCATGAGTTCAATTGGTTGAAGCGACATGTTGTTGATTTGTCTCGAAAGACCGGATACCGCTGCGAAAACAAATTGCTACCGAAAATTCAGAAAATCGGCTGAATATCAGTATCAGGCAATCATTTTTCTCCACCAAATGGTGTAACGTTTTAGCGTAGCCTGAAATTAATCGGCCAGACTTACCGACGTAACACTGACCGCATTCCTCCGGATATGCTTGAAATTGTCGGCACAGGGATTGAATGTTGCCAGGGTATCGCTTTCTTTAATCGACCGTGAGGGCATTATGGAATACTGCAAATAATGCGACAAGCCAGCTACTGTCATCGTTAAGCAGATCGAAAACAGCGTGTTGGAGATGATTAAAAAAACAATCCGGAATGGGTTGAGGACGATGGTTCGTGCGAGAAGTGCGTTGCGTACTATGAAAAACTGGACGATGTGATCGTACAGGAAGACTAGGCGGCAAGACTAGGCGGCCTGTTTTTGGCAGTTCTGCCTTTTAAATAAATCTGCTCCGCGATTTTATTGGGTCCGGCGCGTTGCGAGCGTGCAAATTGCGGAATTTTGCACCTGACCAATTTAGTTTTGGGTGGGCCGAATGTTCTGTAAGTCTTTCAATACACGGCCCGCCTGCCTGCATTGAAGTTCCAGCGTACCTTAGGCGTTCTGCTGTTTTGCGGTGGCAGATTATTATTGCAATCTATCGCGCGGTTCAGTTTCTAAATACTATCCGTTTTGCAATCATGAGACTGCTGTGAGTCAGACAGAAGGTCGCTTGACGCGGTTGTCGAGTCTGCTTACGATACTGTTAAGGCTGACTATTTTGCATTCTGTGACCGGGATTTCTGGTTTTTACAGTGGTCGGTTTTGTCATGATCCATACAGCCTGCCGCGTCAAACAGAGATAATTCCGACCGAAGTTCTGAACTACTTTCTCTGTTCAGGGAACTATAGGATTCAGTCAGAGTCGAGGTATTTAGGCACGGATTGTCCAGCTGGTTAGCACTGTTCGTAAGCTCAATTGAAATTACCATCCAAATTAATTAAATAACGGAGTCACACAATGTCTGACAAAAGAAATGCAACTTCATTATGTGGGGTTTTGCTTGTTCTGGCGGCAGGTTGCTCGCCTGATCAATCTGATACCCAGGAAGCTGCAACCGCTCAGTCCTCAGATGCAGCGGCCACCACAGAAGTGGTAGCCAAGAAAGAAGAGGGAGCAAAAGAAAAGTGCTACGGCGTTTCTCTTGCTGGCCAAAACGATTGTGCTGCCGGTCCGGGAACCACTTGCGCCGGTACCTCAGTTGTCGATTATCAGGGCAATGCCTGGACTCTGGTTCCTGCAGGTGATTGTGCAAAATTCGGCGTAGAAGAAACTGTGGCTGAGTTTGAATTGCCGGGTGACCGAGCTGGTTCATTAGAAGCTCTGGACAGAGATCTTCCGTCATAAGAGCATAATAGTTAAGTGAAAAGCTGGCAGACCGGACAGAGATCCGGTTCTGCTAAAAGCGCGTGTGTATCGGTTCTGTTGTGGCCCGGTCCGCAAGCGTGGCATAGATAGCTCCAGAGAAGTCGCTGCCAAAAGTTGCCGTCAATGCTTGTCGAGTCAACAATCTGTGGTGGGCCATTTTCGCCGTCGATTTACCAAGGATCCCTGATTTGTTCAGCCTGGAATTGGCAGGCCTGCGCTATTCTGTCCAGGTACTGAGAAATTGGTTAAATACCAAACCTGAAACAGGATTTGGCGCTCACCTGGAGGCCCTTGAAATTTGTGAATCATCAAGCACTCCAATGCAGCGGTGCGGCGCGAAATTATCCTCAATGTAGTTTGATCTGTTTGATCACCGATGTGCACTTCAATTTGTCGCAAAAAGTTATTGAATCAGTACGACAGGATGCAACCAACTGCTGACTTGTTAGTCTATGACTTCATCGCGATATCTGTTTTAACTATTATACTGTTGTACATAAACTCACACCTACCCACTTAAACTTAATCGGAGTTATTCAAATGTTTAAAAAACTCATCCTTGCATCAGCACTGGCAATGGCAAGCAACATGGCACTGGCGGGGGATCAGTATGTGGACGAAAGCGGCTATGCTGTAAGCGGCTATGACGTTGTTGCGTTTTTCAGCTTGTCTCAATCCCCTGTAGGGTCAAAACAGCCTGAGGCAGTACCTGGTAAAAAGTCTATTACTGCTGAGTACAACGGTGCAACCTGGGCGTTTTCAACGGAAGAGAATCGCGATAAATTTATTGCCAGCCCGGCTACCTACGCACCTGAATTTGACGGTCACTGCGCCTATGGAATTTCGCAAGGCGGCAAGGTACCAGCCAACCCAAATCTGTGGCGTATCGTTGATGAAAAGTTGTACCTGAACATCAATCCACCAGTGGTTGGCTTTTGGGAAGAAGATATTCCCGGTCTTATCAAAACCGGTGGCAAAAACTGGGAAACTGCTGAGTCAGCACCAGCATCTGACAGAAGCTGGAAAACAATTAAAGCAAACGATAGCACTTACAGCACTGACGCACCTCTCTAGGGTTGCTGGTTAGTATCCGGGATTGCTGTTTAGCGGTTGGCCTGCAAGCAGGCCAACCGACTGTAACCTGCAAATACTTCTGTCAAACTTGCAATGAGTGACAACGCCTTAAATAAAGAAGGCATCAGC
Organism: uncultured Granulosicoccaceae bacterium; assembly: GCA_964388065.1. Lineage (GTDB taxonomy): Bacteria > Pseudomonadota > Gammaproteobacteria > Granulosicoccales > Granulosicoccaceae. Next base: position 10,736 of record CAYLZS010000082.1, on the reverse strand, counting down.
CATCAGGCTGATGCTGGTAGCGGGTTAAGCAAAACCCGGTTGTCCAGCCTGCCGCCACGAGGCGGAGTGTGTTTAAAACCACAACACTACCAGGGCATTCTTAATGGTCAGCCGGATGTTGGCTGGTTCGAAATACACGCTGAAAATTATCTGGGTGATGGTGGAGCACCACTTCACTACCTTGAAAAAATCTGCCAACACTATGCGCTGTCTATACATGGTGTAGGTATGTCGATAGGTTCGGCAGACGGGATAGATAAAAATCATCTAAAGCGTGTAGCGGCACTGGTCGATCGATTTCAACCCGACTCTTTCAGTGAGCATCTGGCGTGGTCAACTCATGACAATGTGTTTTACAGCGACTTATTGCCAGTACCGTATAACCAACTCGTTGAAGATATTGTCTGTGAGCATATCGATATTGTTCAAAGCACAATGAATCGACAAATGTTGCTTGAGAATCCCTCCAACTATCTGACCCTTGAAAGCAGCACGATGCAGGAAACCGAGTTTCTCCGGAATGTTGTTCGACGTACTGGTTGTGGATTGCTGCTGGATGTTAATAACGTTTATGTATCAGCCCAAAATTGTGGTTATTCTGCGCGGGAGTATATAAGTGCAGTCGGGCTTGAGCACGTTGGTGAAATACATCTGGCCGGGCACTCAGAAGACAACAGTGTTCCGGAAGAAGTCCTGCTAATCGATGCCCATGATCGCGAGGTAGCGGAGCAGGTGTGGTCACTCTTTGAATATACCCTTGAACTTGGCGGAGCGCGGCCGTCTTTGATTGAATGGGACAACGCTGTACCTGAATTCGAGATCCTGTTTGCTGAAATGCAAAAGGCAGATACTGCAGCGCGTGCAACGGGTAAAAAGGTCCGTGCAACCGCCCGGTGAATTTCAAAGCGATGTCAGTAAATCGCTTGCAAACAGTGATGCCCCGTGTCCCTCTCAGGTCCGACAGCAAGGGGCAGACTCGCAATCACGTCGATTTAATATCTACCGCAACAATCGTGCGGTGAGCCTGATTGAAAACCTGAAAGCTACTTACCCTGCGGTACATAAGCTGGTGGGTGATGCATATTTCTCTGCTGTGGCTCGTAATTTTATTGATGAGCATCCACCGCGGAGCGCGGTCATGGCGGAATTCGGTGGTGAATTTGGAGAATTTATCCGGCAATCACCAAATGCGAAAAACATTCCCTACGTAGCTGATCTGGCTTCTCTGGAGTGGGCACGCCTCCAGGCCTACCATTCTGCAGATGCAGAGAGTCTGTCGTTGGATATACTACTGTCTGCAGCTGAGCCGTCACAGTATGACTCGCTTGTATTCAAAGTGCTTCCATCGCTTTTTCAGTTGTCATCACGTTGGCCAGTTGGTAGCTTATGGTCCGCGATAGTAAGCCCTGAAGCACAGGGTGCTGATACGCCGGAACCTGATTTGAATGCATCGGAGCACATTGTGGTGGTTCGGCCGGAGTACGAGGTATTTGTACAGGTTCTACCTTCCAGTGGTGCTATATTACTTGAACACTTAAAACGCGGCGATTCTCTTCAGGAAGCTGTATCCTCTGTTACTCAAAACGACCCGGACTTTGATCCGGGATTGCACTTGAAAGGTCTGATTGATCTTGGTGTTTTTTGCGGCAGTTACATAAAAGGTTAATACTTTGTCTAATTTTATCGGCAGGCTCCACAGCGGATTTTTCGGCTTTTTTCAACGCAACCTGCAGGAGTGGTTACCGGGGTTTCTGGCAAGGCTGGTTTTTGCCGGTGTACTGTTTGTGTATTATTTTAATTCGGCTAAGACCAAAGTCGGTGAAGGGCTTGAAGGTTTTTTCAAGCTTGAAGACGGTGCGTTTGCGCAGATACTACCCGGGTTAATGGAAAAGCACAGCTATGATGTATCTGCGATTCCGTTTCTGCCTTATCACCTTATTGTTTACGCTGGGACCTACGCGGAATTTATTCTTCCCGTATTAATTGTGCTGGGTCTTTTTACAAGGATTGCAGCCGTTGGAATGATTGGCTTTATCATTGTACAGAGCATTGTCGACATTACCGCACACCACGCGGATGCAGAGACCATTGGCGCCTGGTTTGACGGAATCACTAATTCTGCAATCCTTGATCAAAGAGCACTCTGGCTGTTTTTACTTGTATACCTGTTTATTTACGGTGCCGGTAAGATATCTCTGGATCATTTGTTTGTCGGCAGACGATAGCCGGTTACCTGTTCTGGCCGAAGCGAAGACACCCTCCCGCTTGTACCTGACCGCTTGTGTTGGCAGCGTCTAAGCACTGGGGAGGGTTGAGGTATCGGGCGTTTTAGATACAAAGAAAGCACTAAGAACTACACCGCAAGGTAATACCCCCTCCACAAAACAAACATGTGTGACCCCTGGGAGGGTAGCGTCGGGTCTGGGTAGCGGCTGTCAGGTTGCTCCAGCGAGTGCCCGACCAAACGCCTCGAAAATAACGCGGTTTACCGGCTTGCGGTTGCATTCATATTCTGCGTGCCACTGGACGCCCAGCGCAAAGCCGTTCGCCTCCTGAATACAAATGGCTTCTACGGTGCCGTCTTCGGCTATGCCTTCAACAGCTACCCGATCCCCGGTATCCAGAATTGCCTGGCCGTGCAGAGAGTTAACGCGAATTTGTGACTGGCCATAGAGCGATTCGAACAGGCCGTTTTGGGTAAGTGTCACATCGTGTACCTCGTTAAATAAAACATCGAGATCCGGGTGTATGTCTCCATTGGCTAAGCGGGGCATGCGATGATTCATGCGCCCGGGTACATCACGAATTTCCGGATGCAGCGTGCCACCGAAGGCGACATTCATTTCCTGGAAACCGCGACACACCCCCAGCAACGGTACACCGCGTTCAACACATGCACGTATTAACGGTAGGGCGACATTGTCGCGGTCGCGGTCATAAGGTTCGTAACTGTCACCCGGTTCAACACCGAAATTCTCCGGGTGAACATTTGCGCGCGCACCGGTTAGAAGAATGCCGTCAACCACGTGCAGCAGAGAATCGATATCTGTGATCTGCGGGTCTGCTGCAAATAAAAACGGTACAGCGCCGGTAATTTCATTTACTGCCTGAAAATTACTGAGGCCGGACATTTGTATATCAAACCGGTCTTCGAGCTTATAGTGATTACCGATTATTCCGACAATTGGTCTTGGCATGGTTCGCAGGTATATCTAAGTACGCTTACTATCTTATATATTGATATTCAGCTCAAGGTATGAATTTCCAAATTCGCAGTTGGGGGTCAATTTGTGGAGCAATACCGTATAGATCCGGTCCGCAGCGGGCGTCTGATTTAAATTAAAGGTCTGAGGTTTATTGTCAGTTGCCTCGGGAAAATACTACAGGCGGGAGTGACAAAGTTCAGAAACTGCCCTCCGGAGCTTCTAATCCTAGTGCGTCATTGCATAGATCAAATAGTTTATCCCGAAGCGGTAAGCGAGCGATGTCATTGACAATGGATAGACGGGATCATCAGCATGTTCCCACGCATCGCCAATATCCATATTAAAGTTGATTGCTACCATAAGGCGATTGTGTTCGTCATAGATGCCGCGCCATCGAGGTGGTGAGTGCGGCATCTGAACGAGAATGTCTGATCCGTTGCTGTATAGATGTCTGCGTCCGGGTATCTGTGTGCGCTGACCCAGTTCGTATAGCACGTGTAGCAATTCATCGCTGTCAGGGATATCAACTACTTTATATTCAGGCAGTACCTGATCCATAATCTGGTCAAACACGTTCCACTGTTGCGGTCCGTGAAAATCATCAACCATCATAAAGCCGCCACGTAGCAGGTATTCACGCAGATGTTTCTGCTCAGCTACATTAAGGTTCCACCTGCCGGGTTGTTGAACCAGCAGCCATGGAAAATCGAATAACGCGTTATTGGTTAGTCGAATGTGACGGCTGTCGTTCGCGATGTTTATATTGGTATAGCGTCGAACACCGTCAGTGAAATGTTGTTCCGCTTCCGGCCAGTCGATTGACCACCAGGGACGCCCCGGGCCCCATGTGCTGTACATATTGTGATCGAAGATCAGGCGGGCTATTTCAAGTTCAGTGGTGAGTGGTCTTGACGTGTCAGCGTTGTACAGTGACTCTGCTGCCGCAGTGTGCAGATGAAGAAGCAACGTTAAAATTAACAGGCACTTGCGCATCAGGTGTCGTTGGCGGTTTGTGTGTAGTGGTGCGGGATAAGCCGTCTTATGAGATTTCAGTTTATCACAGTCATTTGGGCGCTATGTCGGTGAAACCCTGGAACTGATTGCTTTCGTAGGCTTTCATACTGTGGAGTTCCAGAGTAATTACGGGAGTCAACCCGGTTCGCGTTCCGCCCAGCCTGCAAAAATGCGCTCGAGCAAAACCACAATGTAGTAAAGCACAATACCCAGAAATGCCAGTGCAATCAGTACAGCAAACATCAGTGGGTAGTCGGCATTGGTTTTGCCGGAATCAAATAGCGCACCGAGCCCGCGTCCGTGTGGCGATACAATTTCCATCAGGTTGGTACCGATAAAAGCGAGGGTAACAGATACTTTTAGTGCTCCGAAAAATTCCGGCAGAGTTTTCGGCAAAGCGATCTTCCAGAATATGGTTGCTTTCGACGCGCCGAGTGCACGCAGGATGTCACGGTATTCAGGCTCCAGTGTCGACAGCCCGATTGAGATTGATACGGCGATAGGAAAAAACGAAATCATAAACGCAATTAAAATAGTATTTAAGTCGTGTGCACCTACAAACAACAATGCAACAATTGGTACGACTGTGGCTTTTGGAATAGCATTAAAGCCAACGAGTAACGGGTAAAGAGCCTCACGCATGGTTTTTGAGAAGCCCATAATCATGCCGAGTATTACACCGACGATTACGGCGATCAGTAATCCGACTACGGTGCGCCACAGTGTTTGCCAGCCCATTACTAAAAACAGTGACTGGTATTGTTTGAATGCCGGAACAAGATCCGACGGTGATGCCATCTTGTAGTTAGGCCAGTCTTTAAACCAGACCAGTGCCTCCCAGAGGCCGAGGAAAATGATAATCGCGATCAGCGGGATTAATATTTTTCGCAACATATTAGTTAACCGTCGGGATGTTTGTTCGGCCTTCTTTTGAGTTGCCTTCGCTACTGCTTGTACGTCCCTGGGCAATTTCAATCTGATGGCGTAATACTTTCAGCATGTTGGCGGCTTGTGGTGTGTACAGTGTTTCTATTGACCGGTGACCTTTGACCGGCAAGTCCAGTACATACTGTGTTTTTGCCGGTCGTCCGGACATCACAACAACCTGGTCGGCCAGATAGATTGACTCGCGCAGGTCGTGGGTAATCATGATGCCGGTGAAAGGTTCACGTGCTTTCACATCGTGCATGGTCTGCCAGAGATCTTCACGGGTGAAAGCATCGAGTGCACCGAACGGTTCATCGAGAATGAGTACATCCGGCTGATGTATCAATGCACGGCACAGGGATGCACGCTGGCGCATGCCACCCGACAGTTCCGATGGTCGTTTATCTTCAAAGCCGTCGAGCCCGACCAGGTTTAACAGATAGCGTGCGCGCTCGACTTGTTGTTTTTTGTTGAGCGTGGTCGGCACAATCTCAAGCGGCAGCATGATATTTTTAATAATACTCCGCCACTCCAGCAGTACCGGATTCTGGAATGCCATGCCAACAGAGGCACGCGGTGTGGTCACTTTTTCACCGTCCAGCCAGACCGAACCGCTGTCCGGTTTGAGTAGTCCGGCTATTAGGCGGGTGAGGGTGGACTTACCGCAGCCTGACGGGCCGACTACTGCCGCAAAGCCATCTTTAGCAACTGACATACTGAAGCCGTCAAGCACTGGCAGACTACCACTGCCGGTGTCGTAGGAGAGATATACATCCTGAATATCGATGAGATTCTGCATCACAGACGCCTGTTCAAAAAAAAAGCGCTGGTATAGATACCAGCGCCTTTGTATGACACTACCGGAATTTTACAATCCTGCTCCAGGCCTACTTCAGTTTGAAACCACCCTCCGGCAGGAAGCTGTTGTCAAAGTACAAAGAGGCATCCGGCTCTGCTTTAAACTCATAAGTAAGTTTAATCTGCTCAAGCGAGTTGTTGAAGCGATCCTGATCGATGCCACCCATCCCGTTTGCGATGGTGTATTCAGTCATAACATTGGCATCAATGGCGAGCTTTAAGCGACGCTCTTCAAGCTCCGGTTTGGCGGCGGGGTTGCGCTTTTGCAGACCAGCCATTGTAGCTGCAGGATCTGCAATTGCATCTGCCCAGCCTTTACCGACAGCTGCGAGAAAGCCTTTAACCGCATCCGGGTTTTCAGCTGCAAACTCTGTATTGACAATAATCGCGTTGCCGTAGAGATCTACACCGTGGTCTGCCATCAGGATGGTAGAGATATCGTCTTCCGGTACACCAAGGTTCACCAGGTTTAAGTACGAGGAGAAAGAAAATCCGGTAACAGCCGCGACATTGCCTTCAGCGAGCATAGGTTCGCGGGTCGGGAATCCGACCGGTTCAATTGTCACTGCATCAACATCAATGCCTGTTTCTTTTGCGAACACTGGAAATTGTGCCCATGCACCGTCTGGTGGAGGTGCGCCCAGTACTTTGCCTTCAAGATCTTTCGGTGCTTCAACACCGAGAGACTTTCTGCCAACAATGGCGAACGGCGGCTTGTCATAAATCATCATGACTGCAGTCACTGGTGCTCCCGGGTTTTGATCGAGAAATTTCACCAGCGAGTTGATGTCTGCCATACCTACCGGGAAAGCGCCGGTGGCAACCTTGGGAATAGCGTCGAGCGATCCCTTGCCAGCTGTTACTTCTACTGTCAACCCGGCATCAGCGAAATGGCCGTTGTCGATTGCAGCAAAATAGGGTGCGGCCGGACCTTCAAATTTCCAGTCGAGTGCGAAAGGCATATCGGTTTCGGCGATGGCGACTGTTGAGGTGAGGAGGGCCGCTGCCGCGGCTATTGATCTGAATAGCATTGTAGAATTCCTTACATTGGCTCAATGAAATTACGGATCGATTCCTGGGGATCGATTCCCGGGGGATCGACTAATGGGGCAGGCAACTCTCCGGTATGATTTTATTGTCGGGCGTTGACGGTTCGAGCGCAAGTGATTTACGCATGCATGTCGCACACTTTATGACAGCAGAATGACTTGAGGTGGGAATTCCATTACCCCTGGCGAATAGAGGCATTAAAAATTGGCGGAAATGCTGTTTTATATTCTGGCGTGTGCATTGAGGTACGCGGTCCGATGCAAAAAACACGCTGGATTTTTTAATGGGAATCTCGTTTGTTCCGGCTACTTGTCATATAGAGATTTATCCAGCTGTGGCATAGTGATAAAAAATAACGTGTGACTAATTCTATGCATCGCAACTCGGGTTTTCATTTGTATCTTGTACGCCACGGCGAGTCTGCAAATAATGCACTACCGGAGCATCAGCGTGTTGCTGATCCGAACCTGACTGAGCTAGGACAAAAGCAGGCCAGGCATCTGGCAAAGCACTATGATGATTTTGGTCGTATAGACCATGTGCTGGCAAGTCCGTTTCGGCGTACGCTGCAAACCGCACAGCCCTTACTTAAAGCAAGACAAAGTCGTGCCTTTATCTGGACTGATATTTACGAGGTTGGTGGTTGCTTCTCCGGTTATGAAACAGGCAAGCTCAATGGTGAACCCGGAATGACCGATGTCGAGATCAGCCGTGAGTTTCCGGAATTTGATATACCTGATGATATCGATAATGCCGGATGGTACAAATGCCAACCCTTTGAAACCTGGGAGAGAGCTGAAACGCGGGCTCGCACACAGGCAAAAAAATTATTCGATACCTTTAACGGCAAGGACAACGTGGTTTTCTGCTTTATACATGCAGACTTCAAGCAGCTGCTGTTGCAGCAGCTTGTGCCAGATCAAAAAGAGTATCACGGTGGCGGCATAACCAACACCAGCGTCACGCATATTCAATTTGATAAAAGTGGTGGAAGTATTGTCGATTATTGCAATACAGATCACCTGCAATCGCATGAAATATCGTTTTAAGTAGTATTAATCGTTTAATCGAAAATACACATTACTTACCTGCCGCGCTTGTTAAATGAATCATGTGGCGTGCCACTGAAACAGGCTAAAACATACGGAAACTCATCGGTTATAAAGTAGCCGTATGTGTCATTAATATGCATACCGTTGCAATGATCGAGGTCGCCATGACCTGCGACGTACTCGTAGTCGTCGCGAAAAGTGCCATCGTAGCTGCCTCCCGGACTATCGATGCCGGCAGGTCGTTGCCCGCTTTTTAATCGATAGCTGGATTCCACTTTTCTAAGGCTGCCTTTGTCAGTTATGGTGCCGGCAAAGATTGGAAAACCATCGGCAGCGAAACCAACCACAGTGTACTTTGCGGTTGAATCGTACAAGGCGTTTGGTGGTCCGTGATAGTGATAAGCCCCGTCGGGTTGTGTGTGGGCGTTATGTGAGTCGACTCTGAAACCGGATGCTTTATGCAGCGGATCAAATCGCCATGGCTGAGAGGCATCGGTGCAGCCTGTTTTTTCGTTGCCAACGTTAAAGCAACCGGCGGCCAGAATATCTACTTTGACGCCATTAAGCAGTACGGCGTTATCCTGATTTAAAGCAAGGGGTGTGGGAAGCGCTGTAATAGCAGGATTTGTGGTGATGCGGTATTCACTGTTTTGAGGCTTCACCGGATTTCGGAAGTTGCTCCTGCCGTCATTGAAGTTGTGGTTGGGAATGGCGTTGGACTTTATAACGCATTCGTTTTCTTCTGCACTAATTGTTAAAGCACCGGTAAACACCTCGTTGTTTTTTATATCAGTTGCGGTTGATTGATACGATTGTGCATAACTGACGCAGTTTGTATTGGTGGAGGTAAGGATAGTATTCGTTAAGTCAACCACCGGCAGCACTGCAGATTGTGATGTCGCAGTCTTAACGATGCCGGTGTTAGCGCCAGTGATTATGCCGGAGCGAACTGTATTGGCATAAGATTCGAGCTCTGCAACAACTGATTCGTAGTGGCCTTTGTTTTCAAGGAGCAGGTTGTTGCTTTCTTTGAGGTCGGTAGAAAGATTGTAGAGTTGCTGTACACCGTCATCTGATTGAATTAATTTGTAATTCTTATTCCTCACTGTCCAGCCGTTTATGCGCTTGCCATTGAATTCGGTATAATTATATTTTCGAGTTTCGGCTGTCGCGTCGGATAGTAATTTGTACAGGCTGTATCCATCGATGTTTTTAATGATTCCGGCACCAGTTGCTTCTGCAATAGTTGTGTAGAGATCAACAGTATTAACAAGTGCCTTTTCACGCTGGCCGGTTCTTGCAACACCAGCTCCGCTGATAGTCATTGGTACTCTAATGCCGCCTTCAAACAAACTGCCCTTGGCCCTGGAGCGCGGGAATACTGCTTTGTCTGCCACCGGGCCCGGTGTGCCATTGTCTCCGAGGTAGATGATTAGTGTGTTGTCGCGCTGTTCCGGTGTTAATGAGTTGACGACCCTGCCGATGGAGGTATCCATTGCCTCAATTGATGCCAGGTAGTATTCCCGCTTATTGGTTTTGATGTCTTTTTGGCTGCCGGAAAGTTTATGGCTGTGCAGATCGGCCGGTGGAAGATGAAAAGGTGAGTGTGGTGCGGCATAAGCCAGCCAGACAAACCAGGGATCTTTTTGCTGCGCTATCCAGTCGATAGCCGTATCACTGATTGCAGTGGTGTGGTACTCAGTGGATTCACTCGTGACACCGTTGTGTGTAAGTTCCCACTGGTTGTAGTGCTCCATCACACCGGCTATGTTGCCTGAATAGAAATCAACGCCGGACTGGTTAGGATGAGAATGGTCGGGGTTTCTCCCTGCCAGGTGCCACTTGCCGATCACAGCCGATTGATAACTTGTGGTTTGCCGGTTGTTTTTCAGGAGTCGTTGAATGGTATTGAGCGATGTGTCCATTTTATTGGGAACTGTGTCAATACCGCTGTTTACTCCGTGTAAGCCGGTAATCAGTGTACCCCTTGTGGTAGTGCATGCAGGTGTTGCCCAGGCGTTATCAAAAACAATACCGTTCAATGCCAGAGAATCGAGGTTGGGAGTGTGCGGCAGATCGGTGCTGAGCCTGTATTGGGCTGAGGAGTCCAGACCAAGATCGTCGGCAATGATGAGTAAAACGTTAGGTTGAGAGGTTGGATTGGCGCGCAGTATTGTTGGCAGTGTTAGCAAGACAGTGCACAACAACGTAATTATCCGTTTGTTTGTCATATTCGGCCTGATTTGTTAATCGTATTATCGAAAATACGTGCAATGTTGTCAGACATCCGCATACAAGATTCTAAAACGCTCTGTCTGTGTTGGTATTTTTAGGCTAGCGGGGAAAAGTGCAAGGAGTATGGATATTGTGCGACGCAAAGGTTTGAAACCGCTTGTTAGAGGTCCGGTGGGCGCGATAAATCGAAGATGGTTTTTTCTTTAGCTTTTTATTGTGAATCAGTCTGCACAGTTAAAACCGGCACCGGCTATTTTGCATGCTTCAGGAGAATGTAAACTTGTGATCGTTCGGTTATTCCTTATAGAAAAGACGTCTGCGTGCCGTTAGCTGTATTAGTAGTTAGTGAGTAGTTCTCCGTCCAGGGCTTTAAAATCTGTGGCTGATTTTGCAC
>CAYLZS010000081.1:0-2494 GCA_964388065.1 uncultured Granulosicoccaceae bacterium | reverse complement strand
GTTTGCGTTGTACCGGGTTTGTTCGCAGTTGATACCTCGATTTCTGAAACGCTGGATGCGGTTAAAGTTATATCCACCAATGAGGATGTACTTCAATCATCAGCAGCCGTTCATAGCGTGTTGTCGCAACTGGCTTCTGGCGTTGAACTAAAACAAGCTCTGGCAAAAGCCGCCGAGCCGGTAAAAGGTGAATTGGGTGACTTAATGCGAGAAGCCCTGGCCAAGGACACCTATGAACCTTTGCAAACCGCCCAACAATTCGGTTTAGCCTGTTACGTAAAACACGCCATGCCGCTGAACTGGCATTTACTTAATCACGCAACTGATTTTACTAACACCGTCACCGATAACATTCGCTGCGGTGGAGATTGTTGTGGCCGTTCGATGGCATTGGGCAGCATTGCAGGTTTTGCGTTCGGTGTGCCTGGCGAGCTGCATCAACAGGTTGTGGGTATCACTAACCTTACATAGTTGCGCCCGCGGCGGGACTAGATGATCTGCTAAACACGGTCGCTATCGGCAACCTCATGTTTAGTGCAGTGAATCCTTCAAACATTATTATATGAAGCAAAGCCCTCGACACTACCTACTGATAGGTAGTATACTGTCGCCTGATAGTCGGTGAGGTGCCGAACAACGAAAGTATCAGCGTTGCAGCTGTTCTGTATCGCTGTTTTTATTCAATTAAATCAAACACAAAAGGAAATAACATGCTTGCTTACACAGTAATTGGTGCCACAGATCTAGACAAAGCTTGCTCATTTTACGACTCTTTACTGGGAACCATTGGCGGCAAAATGGTGATGGGGCTGGATCGAATCAAATTCTATGGTACGGATGAAGGCGGCGCCATGCTTGCTGTATGTACTCCCGCCAACGGTCAGGCTCAAAGCCATGGTAACGGTCAGATGATCGCAATCCCCGGTGGCTCTGAAGAGGGTGTGAATGCCTTGTACAAGAAAGCACTTGAATTAGGTGCATCTGATGAGGGCGCACCTGAACGCGCAGCGCCATTTTTCTACGGCGCATACGTTCGTGATCTGGATGGGAACAAGATTGGTTTTACTCATCTAACTCCATAGTATTGAAGTAACCGTCCCGCTCGCACTCGCGAGCGGGGCTAAAGGTGCGCCCCTTTTGTCTTTTCACCACAGATGTGAAAACTGTGGCTCACAAAATGACAGTAAGCTCAACAGTGAAAGCAAGTGCAAGCTTTAATATTTATTCAAGTTGTCACCCTGCCTATACTGGCAAGAAGCTTGAAAAAGCACCAGGCAATAAGGTTGATGCTTTCAACGAACGTTACAAAAAGCAGTAGTTAATATTAGGATAGGTCGAGCAGGCCTGCCCTTACTTGCCAGCGTATCGTAAGTAATTAGGAAACCAGCATGTTAACTTTGTATTGGGGCAGTGGTAGTCCATTTGCCTGGCGCGTAATGCTTGCGTTGGAAATAAAAAAATATCATACGAAGGAAAGCTGATGAGCTTTTCAAGTGGTGAGCTTCGTAAGCCTGAATTCCTGAGCTTAAGTCCGCGAGCGCAAGTTCCGTTAATCACAGATGGTGATTTCGCACTCACTGAATCATTGGCCATACTGCAATACCTTGAGTCACGCTATCCATCTCATGTATTGTTCGGTGAAAATCCTGAGGATACAGGCAAGATTTGGCAGTCTATTCAAAGTACGACTGGCTACATAGAAGCATCGGTATTCAACTTTGCTAAACCTATCTTTGCTAGCAAGCTGGAAGAGCTGGGCGGGCAGGTGATCATCGCACGAAAGAATCTGGAAGAAGAGCTTTCCCGTGTAGAGCGCGAACTATCTGCAACAGGTTATTTGTCAGGTGATGCCATAACCGCTTCAGATATTAGTCTTTATCCGCTATTACAATATATGTCTAGAGCTGCGAATAAAGTCGATGCTGATATCGGCGGGAAGTTGTGTGATTTACCAAAGAACTTTGTCAATATTTTTGGTTGGAATTCGAAAATAGAAGCGCTGCCAGGTTTTGATAAAACGTATCCACCGCACTGGAAATAGTGTTTTATAACTCAATACTAAGGAGAACGTAGTGATTAAGACACAAGGGTTGAATCATTTGGGGTTAACAGTACAGGATGTGGACACAACGACGAAATTTTTCGTCAAATGTCTTGAGTGGGAAAATTTAGGTCGAGATGATAGTTATCCTCGAACTATCGTTTCAGACGGGAACGTCATTTTAACCCTGTGGCAAGTCGATGCTTCATTAGATGTGGAAACATTTAATCGGAAGAAAAATATTGGACTCCACCACTTAGCGTTGTCTGTTGCAACAGAGTCGGCCTTGATGGAACTGTCAAGTACCGTGTCGGCATGGCCTGGTGTGCACATAGAATTTGAACCCGAGCTTGGCGGTCAAGGTCCGCGAAAGCACATGATGTTTACAGAGCCTGGTGGAATTCGTATTGAATTTACCTGGTCAGGGAAGTGATTGGTATTAACGCGAACCAG
>CAYLZS010000080.1:0-9200 GCA_964388065.1 uncultured Granulosicoccaceae bacterium | reverse complement strand
AAAGCAATGCCGAGTCAGAAATACTTACACCGCTCGCGCACTAACTCATTTACCGTGAAATCACTGCCAAACAAACTACCTGTAACTACTTACTGAGAAATACACATGACTAGCACAACAGACAAGCTCGGGGCGGAGCTGCTGTATGACCCGCTGTTGAACCGCGGCACTGCATTTACAGCAGCCGAACGCGACAAGCACGGGCTTCACGGAATGCTGCCGCCGAGGGAGGAAACGCTCGAACAACAAGTCCAGCGTGTGCTTACCAATTACTCTGCCAAAACCTCAGACCTTGAACGCTACATTTATTTGATGGCCCTGCAGGATCAAAACGAAACGCTGTTCTATCGCACGCTGCTAACTAATCTGCCAACCTATATGCCCGTCATCTACACACCCACTGTAGGCGAAGCGGCACTGCAGTACGGTACGATATTTCGTCGTGCGCGCGGACTCTACGTCACCCTGAACGATAAGGGCAATATAAAAGCAGTGCTTAAAAACTGGCGTGGTCGCGTACCCAAAGTCATTGTTGCAACAGACGGCGGACGCATATTGGGCCTTGGCGACCTGGGCGCTAACGGTATGTCTATCTCTGTTGGCAAACTTGCACTGTATACCGCAGCCGGTGGTGTTCATCCTGCCAACACCTTACCGATCTCGATTGATGTCGGCACCAATACAGAACGGCTGCACTCAAGCTCTCATTATCTCGGCTTGCAGCAGCCACGAGTTGAAGGCAAAGAATACCTTGAGCTGATGGATGAGTTCGTTGATGCAGTAGCAGAAGTGTTTCCCGAAGCAATGCTCCAGTTTGAAGACTTCAGTACCGAGAACGCCATACCGCTACTCGCACGCTACCGCGACAGGATGGCACTCTTCAACGACGACATTCAGGGAACTGCCGCAGTCACACTTGCCGGCATTCTGGGTGCGCTGCGCATCACTGGTGATGCACTGGAAAAACAAACGGTATTGTTTGTTGGTGCAGGTTCGGCTAACACGGGTATTGCCGATCTCGTTGCAGGTGCAATAGCTGAAAAAGGCATGAGTATAGAAAAGGCGCGTCAGCAGCTGTGGTTTATGGATAGCAAAGGCCTGATAGTCAAAGATCGAGACAGAATCAAGCCACACGTTTTGCCTTACGCGCACCCGCAATCACAGGCCGATACCATTCAAAAGGCAGTAGAAACCGTTAAGCCAACCATTCTGATAGGCGCTACAGGCCAGCCCGGAATTTTTGATCAGGGTGTGGTTGAAGCCATGTCTGCAATCAATGAACAGCCAGTGATCTTTGCGCTTTCCAACCCAACTTCACGATCAGAAGCAACTGCCGATCAGGTATACGGCTGGAGTAAAGGAAAAGCAGTATTTGCCAGCGGCAGTCCGTTTGATCCGGTAGAAGTGAATGGCCGCGTCCATAATCCCGGGCAATCGAATAACGCCTACATCTTTCCGGGTATGGGGCTCGGTGTGACTGCCTGCAAAATAACGCGCGTGACTGATGGAATGTTTCAGGCAGCCGCTCAGGCGGTGGCGTCCGGTGTCACCGATGACGCGCTCAAACAGGGACAGGTATTCCCTGCCCTGACCGATATTCGCAATGTGTCGCTCGACATCGCAGTCGCTATTAGTGAAGTGGCTTTCAAAGAAAATCTGACCACACTTGATCAACCTGCAGACCTGCGCAGTTTTATTGAAGAGCAAATGTATAGCCCTGAATATGACTGACAAAACAGAGAAACCAGTCGAGGTTCCATTCCGGGTTCAGCAAGTGGAATCAGAAGGACGCAAGTTCGCAGAAAAATACCTGTTTCCGCAAATGCAGCAGGCGTATGACGACGGCACTGATCCGGACTACGCACTATACGCATTGATGGAATGTGTCTCCCGAATTGTACAGGCACGACATGGCGGCAATCTCACAAAAGCCGCAGACGACCTTGAACATATGGCAAAAAGCTATGCTGAAAGCTGGCGGTTATACGAAAAAGGCTGAACCTGACATCGCCCACTGGCGGGCATACCGGTGGGTGAAATTTGTGTCGAGGAAAATAATGCAATAACCCGGTTACAGGCGTAGTGTCGAACACATCAGACACACACTGCGAGACCAAATGACGCAGCAACTTCAAAATCCCGCCAGTTCTGTTACTACCGGTTTTGATAAAGACCCGTCGCAATCATTTTCCCTGCATGCTGACGCCTATACAAAGTCAGAATGGTTTGCGGCAGACAAGCGGAATATTATCGGCCAAAGCTGGCAGTGGGTCTGCCATGTTGAAAAAACTCGCGAGCCAGGCTCGTATGCTACTGCCGAAATTGCCGGCCAACCAATTGCCGTGGTACGAGATAAAAACGGCGAGCTGCGTGCCTTTTATAATGTATGCAAGCATCGCGCGCACCAACTGCTCTCCGGTGAGGGAAAAACTTCTCTTATAGTCTGTCCCTACCATGCATGGGCCTACAAACTTGACGGCCAGCTTCAAGGCGCACCCCATACGCAAAACCTGAAGCAATTTAATAAAGATGAAATCTGTCTTGATCAGGTACTGGTAGAAGAATTTTGTGGATTCGTATTCGTAAATCTTAATCCCGCTGCCACCTCCCTTGCTTCGCAGTCAGGTGATCTTGCGACAGAAATTATGCACTGGGCACCAGACGTTGAAGATCTCACTTTTGGCTACCGTCTAAGCTATGACATTAAATCAAACTGGAAAAACGTCGTCGACAATTTCCTTGAGTGCTACCACTGTCCTGTTGCACATAAAGACTTTTGCAACCTGGTAGATATGGACACCTACAAAGTCACCACGCATGGCATCTACTCCAGTCACATGGCTGACGCTGGTAACACACCCAACACAGCTTATGATGTGTCAGAGGCAACAGTAAAAACCCATGCAGTCTGGTGGCTGTATCCAACAACCTGTTTGATGCGGTATCCAGGTCGTTCAAGCATGATTGTTTTAAACATCATTCCGGTAGACGTAGACCGTACGCTTGAAACCTACGATTTTTACCTGGAATCACCAGAACCCAATGCAATGGAACTCGAAACCATTCGCTACCTGGATGAAGTTCTGCAGGTAGAAGATATAAATCTGGTTGAGAGCGTGCAAAAAGGTATGAACACACCAGCCTTTAATCAGGGCCGCATTGTGCACGATCCGAAGGGTTCCGGAAAATCAGAGCACGCCCTGCATCACTTCCACGGATTAGTGCTCGATGCCTACGGCAACAGCTGACACTGCCACCACTACCGGACATCGGATAATATGAAACTTGCAGGTAAAATCGCTATTGTAACCGGCGGGCGTGGTGGCATTGGCAGAGCCATTGTTCAAAGGCTCATGAAAGAAGGTGCTACTGTATATGCCGCCGATCTGACAGAACAGGGCTCCATGCAACAACACAATGATGACGGCAGTCACTTTGTGAAGCTTGACGTAACTTCCGAGTCCGATGCCAGGTCCATGTTCAGTGTTATTGAAAAGGACCACGGCAAACTGGATATTCTAATAAACGCGGCCGGCATAGAGATCGAAAAAACTATAGAAGACACCAGCCTTGAAGAGTGGAATCAGAGTTTCGCTGTTAATGTCACCGGTACATTTTTAACCTCAAAGTACTCCCTGCCATTGCTGAGAAGCGCCGCTAAAAGTGGCACCTCTTCAAGCATAATCAATTTCGGTTCCTACGACGGCTTTATTGCAGATCCGGGGCTTGCAGCCTACTGCGCTACCAAGGGAGCTGTCCATGCACTCACGCGTGCTATGGCCTGTGACCATGGGCCGGAAGGCATTCGCGTTAACGCCATCTGCCCCGGATATATCGATACACCGATGCTGCAAAGTTTTTTTGAAGGCGACGGATCAGGTGGTGAGGGAGGCAACATTGATACACTGCAGCAGGCGGTGCGCGATGTACACCCGATGCGTACTTATGGTACACCTGAAGATATAGCTAATCTGGTTAACTGGCTGGCATCTGATGAAGCGCGGTACGCAAGCGGCCAGCTTTGGGTACTGGATGGCGGACTGTCGGCTCAGGTTCAACAGATGAGGTTGTAGCGTTATGGCAAACAATAAATCTGCCAAAAAAAAATCCATAATCATTACCTGTGCACCGACTGGTGGTGTTCACACACCTACCATGTCGCCACACCTGCCAATCACGCCATCTGAAATAGCAACGGCAAGTATAGAGGCCGCTGAAGCCGGTGCATCAATTATTCATTTACATGCACGTGATCCCGATACCGGCAAACCCGACCCGCGGCCGGAAGTATTTAAGCAGTTTCTGCAGATTATAAAACAGTCCAGCGATGCGGTAGTCAACATATCCACCGGTGGCGGACTGGGGATGTCAATTGATGATCGACTGGCCGCAGCTCTATATGCAAAACCTGAAATGGCATCAATGAATATGGGTTCAATGAATTTCGGACTGTTCCCGATGCTTGATAAATACAAAGAGTTTAAGCACGAATGGGAGCAACCGTTTCTTGAGATGACACGGGATTTCATTTTCCCGAATACTTTTGCAACGATAGAATATGCGTTAAAAAACCTCGGTGAAAAGCACAATACCAAATTCGAATTTGAGTGCTACGACCTGAGCCATCTGTACAACGTTAAATGGTTTGTCGATCAGGGGTTAATCAAACCACCGTTCTTTATTCAAATGGTGTTTGGTATTCTTGGCGGCGTTGGTGCTGAACTCGATAATCTTATGCATATGCATAAAGTAGCAGACCGACTATTCGGTGCTGAAAACTATGAGTGGTCAGTCCTGGCCGCCGGCAGAAATCAAATGCCATTTGCAACCCAAAGTGCGATGCTCGGTGGCAATCT
The DNA here is from genome assembly GCA_964388065.1 of uncultured Granulosicoccaceae bacterium. Lineage (GTDB taxonomy): Bacteria > Pseudomonadota > Gammaproteobacteria > Granulosicoccales > Granulosicoccaceae. The sequence continues at coordinate 4,344 of CAYLZS010000080.1, read as the reverse complement.
GCGCGTAGGCCTTGAAGACAGCTTATTCATAGAAAAAGGCGTGCTGGCAACATCAAACGCTGAACAGGTTACTCGTATTCGCGGCATTATTGAAAACCTGGGCCTGAGCGTTGCCACACCGGATGAAGCACGAGCACGATTGGCGCTCAAAGGCGGTGATGTGGTCGGTTTCTGATTCAATAATGTACAAAACCTCTAATTTATCCAACCGACAAAGAAACACAGTTAATGAAACTCAGCGGTAAAGTCGCCATCATCACTGGTGGCAGTCAGGGCATTGGTCGGGGAATTGTCGACGCTTTTATAGCAGAAGGTGCCAGTGTGATCACTTGTGGTCGCAGCAGCCAGCCGCAAAATCTGCCAGACAATTGTGACTATACAATTCTCGATGTTGCGAACCCGGATGCGGTGAATAAATTTGCAAAAACGCTGGGCTCAATAGACATACTGGTGAACAACGCAGGCGTGCAGATAGAGAAAACCGTCACTGAAAGTACAGATGCCGACTGGGATCTGATCATGGGTGCTAACGCACGCGGTGTATTTAACCTTTGTCGAGCAATAATCCCGAAAATGAACAACGGTGGTTCAATTATCAACATCGGTTCGATCTCCGGTAACGTCGCTGACCCGTCTATGGCGTTATACAATGCCTCAAAAGCATTCGTCCACGGACTGACCCGATCTATTGCAGTAGATCATGGCCCACAAATTCGATGCAACGCCATCTGCCCAGGCTGGATAGAAACCGGCATGCTCGAAGCGGGTTTTGCAACCGCTAATAATCCTGAAGCAGCAATGAACGATGCACTGGCTCGACATCCGGTTCACCGTTTTGGAAAACCTGCAGACATCGCTGCGATGGCGGTATGGCTCGCATCTTCCGAAGCTGCATTCGCGACAGGCCAGCTGTTTACTATCGACGGTGGAATGACAGCATCATCACCACTTAACCCGGGACTTTTTTAATGTCTAACTTCAAGCACACTGCAGTAGTGGGTGCCGGCGTAATCGGTGCCAGCTGGACCGCACTATTTCTCGCATCAGGCCGCAGCGTTGCTGTCTATGACCCGTCGCCAGAGATAGAAACTGCAGTAAGAGCCACCATCGAAAATTCATGGCCTGTGCTGGAGCAACTCGGCTTAACTGACAATGGGAATCCGGACAATGTAAGTTTTCACAACAAGGCTTGTGATGCCGTAGCGGGTGCCGCGTTTGTTCAGGAGAGCGTACCGGAGCAGATTGAAATAAAGCACGCGCTTTACCGGGAGATAGAAGCAGACCTGTCCGGCGATACTGTTATCGCCTCTTCTGCATCAGGCCTTACCCTATCTGAAATGCAGTCCGGTTTTAACAACCCGAGCCCAATAGTCCTTGGTCACCCGTTTAACCCGCCACATTTAATCCCTTTAGTGGAAGTTATGGGTAATGAAAAAACCGGTACCGGCGTTGTTGAGAAAGCAGAAGCGTTTTATAAATCAGTTGGCAAAGTTACGATCAGAGTTAATAAGGAGGTGCCGGGCCATGTCGCCAATCGACTGCAGGCCGCAGTATGGCGCGAGGCTATTCACATGGTGAACAGCGGTGTAGCGTCAGTTGAAGATGTCGATACCGCGATGTGGGCCGGCCCGGGTCTGCGCTGGGCAGTAATGGGTCCGACAATGTTGTTTCATCTTGGCGCTGGTGAAGGTGGGTTGCAGGAGTTCTGCGAACGTTACTCTGTGAGCTTCAATCGCTGGTGGGATGATCTTGGTGAGTTACATTTGAATCCGGAAATTGCACAGCAACTGGTTGCAGGAGTTGATGCAGAAACAAATGGTGCGTCCGGTGCCGAATTGTCAGCAAAGCGAGATGCGATGCTTGCTGCAATCTTAAAGGCTACTCATACATTACGATAGCATTCGCCCTCGTCAATTCCTGGTCAATTACGGGTCTATTCCCGGGCGGTCAATACTTTTTACTTACAATTACCATTGAGTTCAACACAAATGCCTGAAACATAAAGGCTTTTATGGCAGGAACTCCATTGTCTACTATATAAACGGCACGGATTAGGTTATTGACCCTGAATCAGGTAAGCTTCGCCTCCCCCACCCAGTACCCCACACGTAAAAACTAATATGAGCTTTGACTCACTTGATCTGCACGATCAGATCAAAAAAGCAGTAAAAGAACAAGGTTACGACACCCCGTCTCCCATTCAGGAAAAGGCAATCCCACTGGTGTTGGAAGGCCATGATCTAATGGCAGCGGCACAGACCGGCACTGGTAAAACAGCAGGTTTTGTATTGCCGATTTTGCACCGTTTAAACAAAGGTACGCCTGCAAAATCAAATCAGGCACGAGTGCTAATCCTGACTCCTACCCGCGAGCTTGCAGCACAAATTTACGACAATGCTGAAATTTACGGAAAATATCTGCCAATTAAATCGAACGTGGTATTCGGTGGTGTAAAAATTAATCCACAAATGCAAAGGCTGCGCGGCGGCACCGATATACTGGTAGCAACCCCGGGCAGGCTGCTCGATCTGCACAATCAGAACGCTATCCGTTTTAACCAGCTTGAAGTGCTGGTACTAGATGAAGCAGATCGCATGCTCGACATGGGATTCATCCATGACATAAAAAGAATCTTGAAGGTCTTGCCGAAAAAGCGCCAAACACTGATGTTCTCTGCAACCTTTTCAAGTGACATTCGCAAACTCGCGCAACAGTTTCTACACCAGCCAAAAGAAGTTTCAGTAACACCCAACAACTCAACAGCCAAAACGGTATCTCAGCTAGTACACCCGGTAGATAAATCCAAAAAGGCAGCCTTGTTAAAGCAACTGGTAAAGTCCAATAGCTGGGAGCAGGTTTTGGTATTTGTACGCACCAAGCACGGTGCTAACAAACTGACTAAGCAATTAGCTTCTGCAGATATTAATGCAGCAGCAATTCATGGCAATAAAAGTCAGGGGGCAAGAACCAAAGCCCTGGCGCAGTTTAAAGCCGGAGATATCCAGGCTTTGATTGCCACTGACATTGCTGCACGCGGTATAGATATCGATGAACTGCCTCATGTGGTCAACTATGACTTGCCCAATGTGCCCGAAGACTATGTACACAGAATTGGCAGAACAGGACGTGCCGGATCGAGCGGCCAGGCGGTATCACTGGTATGTGCTGACGAATTCAAATTACTCAGAGACATAGAACGACTGATCGGCAAAGCAGTTGAGCGAGAAGAGATAACGGGTTTCGAACCAGTCGATGAAGTAAGCGAAACTCCGAGGTCTCCCGCAAAACCCAAAGCACGCAAACCCAAAAAGCACAAAAGCACAAAGAAAAAATCAGCAGGTAGAGGCCGGGGAGACAATCAAACCAGCAATAACGGCGGCGGTAATTCTCACAATAACTCTGGTAACGATAACTCCGGCAACAGTAACTCTGGCAGCAACAATAAAGGCCAGTCACTTTATAAAGGCAAAAAGAAGACAGCTTCGAAACCTGCCTCAGGAAGCGGCAGAAGGCGCAGACGTCCTGCAGTTAATCGAGCAAGCGGCTAGTAGCGCGGTCTGTTTGCCACGCACAACGAAAAACGGCGCTCAATGAGCGCCGTCCTGGAAACTGGGTTGTTACGAAACCTTAGACAGGTCTGCGAGCAATAACTGTCATTGTGATCATTGAGATTGCGATACATGCGATAACTGTTGCCATTGGTCTGTAACCCATTGTGTGCCGATGAGAAGCATTATGCCCACACTGGTCCGAATATACTGCGAACCTGTTCTAGTTTGAGAACAATTTGTATCATTATCTTTACACTTACTGAGGAACCAGGAGAGCAAATATTACCCACGTCACGTTATTGAGTGTGATAACGGTCTCAGGGGCGGTACTCACAACCTGACTGTCGATCTACACCCGCAACTATTAACCCTTAAATACAGATGCACAAAGAAAAACGGCGCTCGATGAGCGCCGTCCTGGAAACTTGTTTTGAGCTGTTGCGAAAGCTTAAGCAGGTCTGCGAGCAATAACTGTCATTGTGATCATTGAGATTGCGATACATGCGATAACTGTTGCCATTGGTCTGTAACTCGGTGTGTGTCGATGAGAAGCATTATGCCCACACTGGCCCGAATATACTGCGAACCTGTTCTAATTTATGTACAGTTTGTATCATTTTCTTTACATCTACATTGCGAACAGCGGATCAAACGTTGGTCAGTTCACACTTTTTTGTGTACCAACGGCCGCGGAGCCCACAGATACTTGCGGTGTGTCTGCCCACAAGACGCAATTGCAGTAACCGGCTACGCGCCAGTGGTCTGTAGCTTTCACCAGGCAATTGTGTAACCG
>CAYLZS010000079.1:0-2188 GCA_964388065.1 uncultured Granulosicoccaceae bacterium | reverse complement strand
AGAAATCCAATACTCATGAGAAGGAAAACATTTTTTACATGCAAACAGTCATCTTCTCAAGACGAGCTTGCATTCATGGAAGACGTTCGTTCGGCAGCAGATGAAGGTGATATTGCAGGCATGTCAGTGGAAGACGCGATTTGCCTCGTCTATGTAATCGGAGTCAAGGACGATACTTTGAGGGACAAATTGTCCGAAGTGCCTGACCCTAACATAGAAAAATTTACAGCCATAATGAAAAGTTATGTGCAATCGAAGATCACCAGAAGAGAAATTGCTTCCGCAGCAGCAATTTCGAGAAATTCCCAGGCTCCAGGGAAGCCGGGGAAACAGCAAGCTTCTTCTTCTACTCCTCAGAAGCCTCGTCAGCAGTTATCTGAGGAGGAGAAGAAGAGAAGGACGAGGTTCAAGGGCAAATGCTTTCGTTGTGGTTCAACGGAGCACATGCAGCCCAATTGCCCGAAAAGTGCCGGAATCACTTGCAATATTTGCAAACAGCCGGGCCACATGTCTTCCGTGTGTCTTCGAGCTGCTGCCGCGCGTGCTGTACAGGAACAACCAGCATATACTGTGTCTTATCCGCCTTCTGTTCAGTCTCACACGCAGCCGCAGCTAACGCATCAGCAGCCGCTTGCAGTAGACTACTCCGATTCGGTGTCATCGGCCTATACTGCACAGCTGCACAATATACCCACTCCGCAGGCTCCGTTGTGACTTGCTCCGGTCGGCCGTGAGCATGCTGGTGTTTTGGTCAGCTGTTTGCCGGACACTGGCTGCACGCAGACTATTCTGTCGAGTGAAACAGCTGATCTCCTAATGCTAAATGTAAACAATAACAAGTCAGTGAATCTTTATACAGCAAATGGGGGATCAGTTAATGTGCTCGGGACAGCAAAAGTGCATATTGCCAATAAGTCTGCCAATATAGTGACCACAGTGATTGTAGCAAACGGTATGTCGCATCCTGCTTTGATTAGTTGGCATGACATGATACGTTTAAAGATGTTACCTTCATAATTCCCAGCATTCACAGCCGCCCTGTCTTCCACCTCAATTCAAAGTTATATCTTTGAAAAGTTTCCAAACGTGTTCAAAGACTCTTTAACTGAAGAGCCAATGAGAACTGACCCTGTCCACATTCATCTGAAGGAAAACTATGTCCCGTACCGAGTGACTTCTGCCAGACAGATTCCTCTTAGATTTAGAGAGAAGGCAGACGAGTGTGTACAAGAACTGATTAAAAAGCGAGTTATAGCCCCGTGTCATGTTCCAACAGAATGGTGCTCTCCGGCCTTTTTTGTAGTCAAACCGGATGGTAAAAGTGTTAGAATGGTGACAGACTATACAGGACTCAACAAATATGTAAACAGACCCGTGCACCCCTTCTCATGTGTGACAGAAATTATACAGAGTATTCCATCCACTGCAAATTATTTTGCTAAGTTTGACGCAGTTAATGGATACTTTCAAATTGCGCTAGATGAAGAGTCATCTATGCTAACTACATTCCTTCTCCCCTCTGGCAGATACAGATATCTGCGCATCCCACAAGGTTTAAATGCATCCTCGGACAAATGGTGCCGAAGATCTGATGCTGTGGTCGATGGTTTGCTTTGGGCGAAGAAAATTGTTGACGACATTCTTATTTGGGCCTCGTCATTGCAGGAGCTTCAACAAAGAATAGAAATAATTGCTCAAAATTGTGAGCGATTGAATATCATCCTATCCAAAAAGAAGTTTTCGATTGGTACGTCTATGCCCTTTGCGGGTTATATTGTATCCAATAAAGGCGTGCATCCAGACCCAACCAGAGTTGAGTCAATTTCTAATTTTCCCCGTCCAAAGGATCAGACTGCCCTAAAGTAATTTTTGGGGATGGCACAACAACTGGCATTTTTCATCCCAGATTATGCTCACGCCACTGTATCCATGCGCTCTTTGTTAGGCAAGGGTAAAACATTTTTATGGCTTGACGACCAGGAATTCGAGTTCAAAACATTAAAGACATTGTTGACCAAAAACATGCAAACTCACCATTTTGATTCCCCTCGTGCTGTTTATCTCTTGACGGATGCATCACGGCATTTTGGTATTGGCTTTGCTCTCCTTCAATATAGTGATAAAGGGGAGCCAAAAGTAATCACGTGTGGTTCAAAATCCTTGACTGATACCCAACGTCGATATGCCA
>CAYLZS010000078.1:0-28925 GCA_964388065.1 uncultured Granulosicoccaceae bacterium | reverse complement strand
CATACAAACGGTATTTCATCTTGACCATACCACTACGCTCGAAGATGTTCGCAAATTGCAGTTGCGCCATGAACTGGCGATAGTATCGGGGCATGATCCGGGTGATGAGCAGACTCACCAGCGTCCGATTAGTATGTTTCATTGCGTTACCGGTGGTACTCCCTGTCTCATACTGATTAACCCCGAAGGCACTGTTGTCTATAACAACTATCATGTCGATTCCGGCAAACTTATAGAGTATGTTGCCGAGCAGCTCGAAACCGAGTCGACAGGTTAGCTTTAAAGCCGGTATTTTAAGCTTGGTGTCCGGTCGATAAAAATTCGAAGATGGTGATCTCGACGTTGCCGAACTACGTTACCCCTTGCGCATTTGACCTTTGATAAAAGTAGGGGTCATTGAACAAGTCGCGATAACCGTCAAGCTCTGTGGTGCCACCACTGTCTATTCGCCAGCGTTATATCTACCTACCCGAACGAGCCAAGTGTATTGATAGGTTTAATTTAGCCGTGCCATGCGACCCTTCACGCGACGTATCGGAATAGATGACTCAATGGATGCGACACCTTCAACCTTGGTTAATCGTCCAGTCAGAAAACGTTCAAACTCGAGTAAATCAACGACTGCTATACGTAGCAGATAGTCTCTGTTACCGGTCATTAGCCAACAGTCGATAATTTCAGGCAACAGGCTGACCTCCTTTTCAAAGTTTATAAGGCGATCGTCAATTTGACGATCCAGCTGCACAGATACGAAAACGGTAAATCCAAAACCCAGTTTTGTTTCATCAATATTTGCGGAATAACCGGTAATGACGCCGGCCTCTTCGAGATTCCTGATGCGTCTCGTGCATGGCGTGGCTGACAAGCCTACCCGATCGCTGAGCTCCTGATGAGTCAATCGAGCATCTTGCTGTAGCTCTGCCAGTATTTTGTGGTCAATAGAGTCGAGTGATTTAGACATTGTGTTTAACTAGTGAGTATTCTCGAAAATATAGACAAATATAGCGAAAAGCTCTAATTAAATCCGATTAATCGGATGAAAATGTACACTTTATCTAATCATGCAGAGATATCATGTGTCTCAAAGTGTCGAAAATTGCCAACCATGAATGCCACACCTGACCTTGATCCCACTCATGATACCGATCCTGAAGAAACATCAGAATGGCTGGATGCGTTCGATGATCTCGCCGCGGTACAAGGTCCGGAAAGGTCTCAATTTATATTGTCTGAACTCCAGGAACGGGCTCGGCTGTTAGGAGTTGCCAGTAAAGGTCTGCCGTATTCCGCTTACCGCAATACTATCCGTGTGTCGCAACAGCCCCGGTACCCGGGTGATCTGGAAATCGAGCAACGTATCAACGCATTGATTCGCTGGAATGCTCTTGCGATGGTTGTTCGTGCTAACCAGGCCTATGGAGAACTTGGCGGTCATATCGCATCCTTTGCATCGGTGGCTGAAATTTTTGAAGTGGGCTTTAACCATTTTTTTCGAGCAACAACAAACGACACTATCGGTGATCTGGTTTATTTTCAACCGCATTCCGCACCCGGTGTTTATGCGCGTTCTTTTTTGGAAGGTCGGCTGCACGAATCTGATATTGCCAATTATCGTCAGGAAGTTTCCGGCAGTGGCTTATGTTCGTATCCACATCCATGGTTAATGAAAGAATACTGGCAACTGCCAACAGGCTCTATGGGTATAGGTCCTTTGTCTGCAGTTTATCAAGCGCGATTTATGCGTTACCTGCAGGCCCGGGAACTGGCGCAAACTGATCAGCGGCATGTGTGGGGTGTTTTTGGCGATGGAGAGATGGATGAACCGGAATCTGTTGCAGGGCTAACACTTGCTGCACGTGAGAAACTCGACAACCTTACCTTTATTGTCAACTGCAACCTGCAAAGACTTGATGGTCCGGTACGCGGCAATGGTCAGATTATTCAGGAACTGGAATCCCTGTTTATTGGTGCGGGCTGGAACGTTATTAAAGTTCTGTGGGGCTCAGAGTGGGATGAGCTGTTTGCCCGGGATAAAAACAATGTGCTGTTGCGTCGATTTGCAGAAACGGTAGATGGCCAGTATCAAAACCTCGGTTCTAAAGATGGCGATTATAATCGAACAAAATTCTTTGATACCGACCCTGAGTCTGCCGCGCTGGTCAGCCATATGTCGGACGAAGAAATTCACTCGCTAAAACGCGGCGGCCACGACTATAAAAAACTTTATGCAGCATTTGCTGCGGCCAGAGCACACGAAGGTCAGCCGACGGTTATTTTAACCAAAACGAAAAAAGGCTACGGTATGGGTGGTGCCGGTGAAAGTCGCATGATGGCGCATCAGGCAAAAAAGCTTGATATTAATGCCTTGACGGAATTTAGAGATCGCTTTGATTTGCCACTGACCGACAAGCAGATTGAGGCTCTCGAGTTTTACCGACCTTCCGACAACAGCATTGAAATCTCGTATTTAAAGGAAAGGCGAGCGGAACTGGGAGGCTATATACCCAAACGTAGTCTCAATGCATCGAGCAATATTCCGCAGCGTCCTGAACTTACAAGTTACGCGCAATTCGCTTTAGAAGCTGATGGTAAAGAGATGTCTACCACTATGGCTGTTGTTCGTTTGCTGGGTGGTCTTTTGAAAGAAAAATCATTTGGCCCACGCATAGTACCTATTGTGGCGGATGAAGCACGAACTTTTGGTATGGATAACCTGTTCCGGCAGGTGGGCATCTATGCGCCTGAAGGTCAGTTGTATGAACCTGAAGACGCTGATTCAATGTTGTTCTACAAGGAAAGTAAAAACGGCCAGTTGCTCGAAGAAGGCATAACTGAAGCCGGTGCACTGAGTTCATGGACAGCGGCAGCAACCGCTTATTCTGCACATAATACAGAGCTGTTGCCTGTCTACATATATTACTCGATGTTCGGATTCCAGCGTGTCGGGGATTTGATTTGGGCGGCAGCTGATCAGCGCGCTCGAGGGTTTTTACTCGGTGCGACTGCAGGCAGAACCACGCTCTCCGGAGAGGGCTTGCAACACCAGGATGGTTCGAGCCATCTAAGTGCCGCAGCAGTACCGAGTTGCCGTGCTTATGATCCTGCCTTCGCCTGTGAACTGGCTGTGATTATGGAATATGGCATGCAGCGCATGCTTGATGAAAAACGCGATGAGTTTTTCTATATCACTGTGATGAATGAAAACTACGCACAGCCGTCATTACCTGATGATGCTCGCGACGGAATTACTAAAGGGATGTACCACTTTACTAAAACGTCTGATCAGGCAGAAGCACAAGTGCGCTTAATTGGCTCTGGCACCATTTTAATGGAAGTGATCGCAGCTGCTGAGATATTGCAAAGCGACTTTGGTATATGCAGTGATGTATACAGTGCTACCAGCTTTACCGAACTGGCCCGCGATGCAGCGCAGGTTGAACGCGAAAACCGATTGAATGCCCGCCAATCACCTGCTAAAAGCCATGTTGAGAAACTTCTGGAAGGGGATAAACCAATTATTGCAGCCAGTGACTACGTGCGTGCCTTCCCGCAACAAATTGCTCCTTATGTAACAGCTCGTATAACAGTATTGGGCACCGATGGCTTTGGTCGATCTGCCAATCGAAAAGCACTGCGACGATTCTTTGAAGTGGATCGTCAGCATATTGTACTTGCGTCTATCCACTCGTTGGTGCGTGAAGGCACACTTGATAACGACGTTCTGATCAAGGCCATTGATTCACTGGGCATTGATGCCGATGCGACTGCACCCTGGAATATCTGATCGGAGATTTAATGAGAGAAAATTAACAGAGCGCAGTTAATCGGTTTTGCGAATTTTAGTGGTGTTTGATCAGGCGATCTCAAACAGACCAGCCGCACCCATGCCGCCGCCAACACACATACTCACTACAACATATTTTGCACCACGTCTTTTGCCTTCGATCAGAGCGTGGCCGGTTGTGCGTGCACCGGTCATACCATAAGGATGGCCAATAGAAATCGACCCGCCGTTTACGTTGTATAGACCTGGGTCAATGCCAAGTTTGTCTCGACAATAGAGACATTGCACAGCAAATGCTTCATTCAGTTCCCAAAGGCCGATGTCGGATATCTTTAAACCGTGTTGCTTTAGCAGTTTAGGTATCGCGTAAATTGGACCGATACCCATTTCATCTGGCTCGCAACCGGCTACCGCCATGCCTCGATAGATACCAAGCGGAGACAAATTGCGCTTTGAGGCGAGCTTGGCGTCCATTACAACGCAGGCTGATGCGCCGTCTGAGAGCTGGCTTGCATTGCCTGCGGTGATTGAGCCGTTTTCGAGAACGGCGTTAAGGCTTTGCAGGTTTTCGAGTTTGGTGCCTGGTCGGTTGCCTTCATCTTTGGCGAGCGTTACGTCTTTAAAACTTTCTTCTTTGGTTTCTTTGTCGACGATTTTTTGCGTTGCATCGATCGCTACTATTTCATCATCGAACAAACCGGCGTCCTGTGCCGCTGCGGTTCGCTGTTGTGATGAAAGCGCGTATTCATCCTGCATTTCGCGAGTCACTTTGTATTTTTCGGCAACTACCTCTGCAGTTTTTAGCATTGGCATGTAAGCGTGCTCTGACATGGCGATGACAGCCGGATCTTTTTCGCTGGAGATCCACTCGAAATATTGATGCTGTACCTGTGAGATGTTGTCCTGACCTCCGGCAACGCAAATTTGCATACCGTCTGCCATTATTTGCTTTGCTGCAATGGAAATTGCCATCAGTCCGGAAGAGCATTGTCTGTCGATGGTTTGTGCTGCCACACTGGCCGGTAAGCCTGCTGCCAGTGCCGAGAGTCTGCCCACGTTGTTGCCTGCGGTGCCGGCGGTAAGCACTGCACCGATGATGGCATCGTCAATCTCTGCACCTTCAACCGATGATCGATCGACGGCATGTTTGATGGCGTGGCCCATCAGGGTAGGGGATTTGATATTGTTTAGCGATCCTCTGAAGGCGCGTCCTATCGGTGTGCGTGCGGTAGAGACAATAACGGCATCGTTCATAGTGTGCGCTCTTTGTTGCAGGCGTGGCACGCCTTAGTTCAGGATGGACTATCGGTTTAGCTGCAGTGTGCCAGTTGTGCAGAGTCTATTGCAAATGCCGCACGAAGATAATAGGTGTTTGTGGCTTATCAGGCCGGTTACGGCATGAATCTCTTTTAAGAGCCAGTGGGCAATTTGATGGTAATTCTCGCGCCGCCGGCTGCATTGTTTGAGATTGCGAGAGAACCGCCGTAGCCTTCAATGAGTTCGCGTGTAATTGAAAGGCCGATGCCCTGTCCCTCTATTTGGGTATCAGCGCGTTCGCCACGTTTTAATAATTGATCCTGTGATCCATCCGGAAACCCCGGTCCGTCATCATCGATGGTCAGTATCACTATGCCTGCGGAATTGCTGTTTTCCAGCGTGATTGTTTGTGCGCCGTACTTGCAGGCGTTCTCGAGCAGATTGCCGAATATTTCCATCAGATCGGCTTCCTGTACCCTGACACGTGCGCGATCATCGATATTGTTGTGAAACTGCACATTGCGCTGATGGTAGACCTTTTCCAGTGAATTAATAATCCGGTTTGCGGGGCCCGCTGGCGAGGTCGGTGCTGTTAGCAATCTTTGGGTGCCGGCGTCAGCGCGTTTAATATGATAACTGACGATCTGTTCCATTCGGTCTGCCTGTCTGATCTGCTCCTGGGCACTACTGCTGTTTGCTGTATCGGTATTGCGCAAAACGCTTAACGGGGTTTTAAGACTATGAGCCAGGTCATCGAGTGTTTGTCTGTAGCGTTTCTGACGACCGCGCTCACTGGCAATCAACATGTTCATTCGGCTTGTCAGCGGATGAAGTTCATTGGGTACATTAACCGGTAGTGATTCGCGCTTGCCGGATTCTATATCGTTGAGTTGCCTTGCGATTCGACGCAGTGGAGTCAGGCCCCAGGCCAGTGCCAGTGCAATCGATAAAAGCAGTAGGACACCCATCAACAGCATGGCCAGCCAGAGGTTTCTGTTGAATGACAGGCGTTGTCGGTCAAACTCGTCGCTCGAATCTGCCAGTACGAATTGATAAGCCGTTGTGTGGCCGCTTGGCAGTAGCCATTCGACTGCGAAACGGTTGATAAAAATCGAACCCAGGGTTGTATCCTGTTCTTTTGAAAACATCCACTGACCAATCGCACCGTCTGAACTATTTGGGATGGAAGAGGTAAGTGACGGGGAGCGCCATACTTGTTTTGCTGAGGTATCGCGTACTTCGGCGTAGGTGCCCGACGCGGGCTGGCGCATCAGACCATTAGGCAGATCAGATGCATGGATATCGATGTTGCCTTCAGCGTCGATCTCTGTCACGCCAAGCAACGCGTAGATCTGCCCTTGCATACGCTCTTCGAAAGCTTGTCTTGCGCGTTGATCGACGGCGTGCTGAATTGCTAACGTAGTAACGCCAATGAATGCTGTCATCAACAGTGCTGCAACCAGCAACAGACGGACAGAGATTGAATTCATGCGTATCTGTGCACGACTTAATGTTGATGTCTTATCGAACCGACTGTCAGGCGTCCGGGGATTCGTCTGGCTTCTGTTCTGTCTGGTTTATGCGCTCAAGTGCCAGGCGATAGCCCCGGCCACGCAATGTCTCGATCGGGTTGAGCTTGTTGTCAGGGTCGAGCTTGCGTCTCAGGCGACGTACAAAGACTTCAAGCACGTTGGTATCGCGCTCGGTGTCTTCTTCGTAGAGGTGGTCCAGCAGTGCGGGTTTGGAAATAACTTCCCCCGACTTAATGGCGAGGTATTCAAGTACTTTGTATTCGTAGGCGGTGAGCGTCACTGCTTCACCCGCGACAGTAACTTTTTGTTCACGTGTTTCTATGCGCATGCCATCAAACTCAAGCAGTGGGTGAGCCCAGCCACCAACGCGACGAAGCAATGCTCTGACTCGCGCCAGAAGTTCTTCAAGATGAAAAGGCTTGCCAAGGTAATCGTCGGCACCTGCTTCAAGACCGTCAACTCGATCCTGCCAGCGATCACGTGCAGTTAAAATAAGAATAGGGTAGAGGTGACCTTCTTCTCTGACCTTGCGGATGATTTCCATACCGTCAAGTCCAGGTAAGCCAAGATCAATAACCGCGACATCAACAGGCATTTCACGGGCGAGATACAGACCTTCTTCACCGTCACCGGTGGCGTCTATTGCAAAGCCGTCGTTTTTGAACCGCTCGCAGATCTGTTCTCTTAAAGTGTCTTCGTCTTCAACGATCAGGACGCGCATTGTCAGGCTCCGGTTTCGTTAGGAATGGTAATCGCTTTGACCGTACCGTCAATCAGGATTCTCACGATTAATTCGACACAGCCTTTCTCATCGACTGATTCTTCTACTTTGAGTACCTTGCCTCCCTCGTGTTCACCTACCAGTTCGGCGATAACGACTTCCTGGTCCATTTCTTTGCAGTCTTCTGCAGCGTGGACGCTGTTCACGACGCTGCCAAAGGTGGTACTGGCGAACAGAAGGCACGTAGCCATTGATTTAACCGAATTTTTCACAACCTGTTGTTCCTCACGACCACCGGTGCCTGCACCGGTGGAAAACGTCAATTTGCAACTTGTCCAATTTACTCGGCGCTTTGAGCGCTCTTGTACTGTTCGCCCATGATAACCGAATATCGCTGACCGGTAGATTAACGGCCAGAATGCCCAACTAATAAGGCTTAATTTGTACGCTTATGCGTATTTGGTGCCCTGGATGGTAGTCAGTTCTCGTTTGGAATTTATTTCCCTGATAGATGTAGGTCACACGGAATCCATCCTGGCGACGAACTTTGCGTGATACTGTTTTGGTGACACAGTGCTGGCGGCCTCGGTTGCTGAAATTCCGGTTATTCTGATTTCCGATCTGTCGATTGTTAAAGCGATTTCTGTCGTTGTTTCTCTGGTTGTTGAATTGCCTGTTTGACTGGCCATATGAGCTGCCACTGATAAAGCGGCGTCGTTGCTGGTTATTGGAGGCGTGTCGCTGGTGTTGTGGCCGGATGTACTCGCAGTGCTTATGCGGTTCGTGAACGATATCGTATTTGTAGACTGGTTCTACATGCGTCACGCGAGCGAAGCTGTTGAATGAAAATTTCTTGTCGGCGAATGCAGTTCCGGCGGTGAATACGGCAAACAGTGTAGTGGCAATTAGCACTAATGGTTTACGGCTCATGAGATCCCTCGTGGTAAAGCGTACTTTGGTTATGAGAGATTGAGTTTATGCATAAGCTCTGAATACATTCTGAATTGTCAACTGAACGTGACATTAATCAATGAATATACAGCTGACCCGACGCCTGGAAGGTTCCAGGCGTTACTTTTTGTCTTTTTTGCCTTGCTCTACCGGTTCACTGTTGCCACCGTGCTCTTTCCAGCTATCGTAGCCACCACCGATGTGGCAGATATTTTCCAAACCCATTTCATGCAGTGTTTTTGTAGCAAGTGCTGAGCGCCAGCCGATTGCACAATGAAGGACAAATCGCTTACCTGAAGCGAAGATCTCTTTGTGGTACGGACTGTCCGGGTCTACCCAGAACTCAAGCATCCCTCGTGGTGCGTGTAATGAACCGGGAATTCTGCCTTCGCGGTATAGCTCTCTGATATCTCGTATGTCAACGAAAACTGTATTTTCATCATTGGCTAATTTAACTGCCTCTTCAGCGGGCAGGGTTTCAATAACTGCCTCTGCCTCTGCAACGAGTTCTTTTATACCTTTCTTTACCATAGCCAGCTTCCGATGTTTAGAGAGACACTAGTTTGGTGCAGTATCATCAACAGGATAAATTTTGGTGATGATACCAACACGCGGGTGATCAATGTAGTGTAATTGTCTGCTGCGCATGCGCCGTTCGGACTCGAATGCGAATGAGAAGTCTGCACCAGTTGGTGTATATGAGAGGCGTGTATCAAAGTGCAGAAACCTGCCAACCCAGACTTTAATGCCACCGAACAGTTTGGCTGATCTTTCCTGTCTTAAATCAAGTATCTGTCCTGCGGGTGGATTAGTGTAGCCCCGTGTAAAGGCGACCTCGTTCTCGCCGATCTCATCATCGGTGCTCACGTTCACAACAGGAACATTCTCTGCCAGCAGGTTGAAGCTTTGACCCAGAGCGATAGACATAAAGGGTGCACTTTCCTGATCAAAGTCAGTTTGGCGCCAGCCACCGTGATATAAAAACCGATGGTTGTCTGAAGCTTTAATTTTTTCGGCTTCTTCCAGTAGTCGCAGCTCACCGATAGGTTGTATTTCTGCACCAGGAAACGGTGTCTCGGGTATAAGCTCTGCATTTTCAATCACTGGATAAAGGATGGTATCGCTGCTTCCTATTGTAGTGTTTCTAACGTGTTCGAAAATAATAACTTCAACATCATAGTCTATCGCTTGTGCGGGTGCTGCGAGTACAAAACATATCGGAAATAAAAGTGATGTCGCAATTGGTTTTATGCGTTTGCAGATGTTGCTACAGATCATAGTATGGCTGCTGCTTTATAGCTGTATTTGGAATTTGGCAAGAAGATCGGCTATGTAGTCAATGCGTTGAGCCGGTTCTTCCAGTTCATAGTTAAATTTAAAAGTATGCTGACCGTCGAAACGGTACTCTTCCGGCGACTGTTGTATTAACTGGATAAGTTGCATGGGATCGATTTTGGGTTTCTCGTCAAATACAAGGCGTCCGCCGCTTTGTCCTGCTTCGAGTTTTTTGACTCCCAACTGCTGACACTGCAACTTGAACTCGGTGGCTCGAAACAGAGACTGTGCCGGCTCCGGAAGCAATCCGAACCGGTTGATGAATTCTACTTTGAGTTCATCCAGCGCTTCATTATCTTTCGCACTGGCAATTCGCTTGTAAAGAATCAGTCGCGTATGGACATCTGCGACGTAATCTCCGGGCAGAATGGCCGGAATTCCAAGTTCGACTTCGGTCGATTGCGCCAGTGGTGCTTCAATATCCGGAATATGACCCGCTTTCAATGCATCTACTGCGCGTTCCAATAGCTGAGTGTAGAGCGTAAATCCTATCTCCTGTATCTGGCCGCTCTGCTCATCTCCAAGTAACTCTCCTGCACCGCGGATTTCAAGGTCGTGTGTTGCGAGCGTAAATCCGACACCGAGCTCTTCGAGGGACTCGATTGCGGTCAGTCTTTTCTCTGCATCCTTCGTCATGGACTTTTTTGGTGGTGCCAGAAGGTAGGCATAGGCTCTGTGGTGTGAGCGGCCGACTCGTCCACGCAGCTGATGTAGTTGTGCCAGACCGAGTTTGTCTGCGCGATTGATAATGATGGTATTGGCGGTCGGGACATCTATGCCGCTTTCGACAATAGTGGTGCACAGCAGTACATTGAAACGCTGGTGATAGAAGTCGAACATCACTTCTTCGAGTTGCCTTTCTCCCATCTGGCCGTGCGCGACGCGAATTGATGCCTGTGGAATGATTTCAGTTAATTGCCTTTCAATGCGCTCTATGGAGCTCACTTCATTGTGTAGAAAGTAGGCTTGTCCACCGCGAGCCAGTTCGCGTTGTATGGCTTCTTTGATTTGCGTGTCGGACCACTCACCAACAAACGTTTTAATGGGATGTCTGTTTGGTGGAGGTGATGCGATAATTGAGAGATCGCGTAATCCGGATAAGCCCATGTTAAGGGTTCTCGGGATTGGCGTTGCGGTGAGTGTGAGTATGTCGACTTCAGCCCGCAGCTTTTTCATGTGTTCTTTATGGCGTACACCGAAGCGGTGCTCTTCATCAATAATAACCAGCCCCAGGTTTTTGTAGCCAACAGACTTTTGCAGGAGTTTGTGTGTGCCGATAACTATATCTACTGCACCGGTCTTGAGTTTGGCCAGAACAGATTCCTGCTCTTTGTTGGTTCTGAAACGCGAGAGGCATTCAATTTGTATAGGCCAGTCTGCAAAGCGATCGAGAAAATTTTGATGGTGTTGATGAGCAAGCAGCGTGGTAGGGACCAGAATGGCTACCTGCTTGCCACCATCAACAGCGACAAAGGTTGCACGCATTGCAACTTCTGTTTTACCGAATCCGACATCGCCGCAAACGACTCTGTCCATTGGCTGGGCTGAACGCATATCGGCAACGACTTCTTCAATTGCACGATCCTGATCAGGTGTTTCCTCAAACGGGAAGGTCTCTGCAAAGACCGCGTAATTGTTGGTTTCTTCTTTGTAGGCAAAGCCTGTTTTCGCAGCACGTCTGGCGTGTATTTCCAGTAGTTCGGCAGCCACATCATGTGCTTTTTGAGCGGCTTTGCGCTTAACTTTTTGCCATTGCTCACCGCCTAGCCTGTGCAGGGGTGCTGACTCTTCCGATGCGCCCGTATAGCGACTGATCAGGTGCAGAGAAGATACCGGCACATAGAGTTTGTCTTCTTTGGCATATTTTAATGCCAGGTACTCTGTGTTGGCGGCACCGACATCCAGTGTGACCAGGCCGATGTATCTGCCAACGCCATGATCAATATGCACTACCGGTGCACCAATGGATAAGTCTGCAAGGTTTGCAATAACTGCATCGCTGTCGCGTGTGGCACGCCTGCGGCGACGTCGTGATTGCTCAGCACTGGTGCCCGAGACCTGTGACTGACAGACAATTGCTATACCGTTATCAGCGACATCAGGTAACACCATGCCGGTATCCAGAGGTGCTGCACAGATGCAGTACTGGCGATCACTTTCTATAAACTCCTGCCAGTTTTCCACACTACTGACCGGCACATGGTTGCTGATCAGCATTTCCATGAAGGCCTCGCGCCGACCTGCGGATTCAGCCGCGAACAATACACGACCATCAAAGTCGTCGAGGAAGGTCTGCAACATACCAATGGGATTTTCAAGTCGCACTGTGAGCGGGAACTTGCCAGGCGCTTTGGTGTTGAAGTTATAGTTGCTTTTTGATTCGGGTAATTCTACCGCTGAAATATTGGTGCGAGTCAGTTGTTTGATGCGGTCATTGACTTCCGAGGCATCAATGTACAGTTCGTCGGGTTTTAATACCGGACGTTCAATATCGTAGCGTCTTTGTTCATAGCGTTCATGCAGCTGCTCGGTAAATTCATGCATTGCGGCAGCGCAGTTGCCAGACTGTATTACGGCGGATTTGTCATTCAGATAATCAAAGATGGTTACCATCTCATCGAAAAACAGTGGCATGTAATATTCGCAGCCTGAAGGCACAACACTATTGCTGACATCTCTGTATACCGGGCTCTCACGGCTCGATTCAAAACGTTGTCTAAAACCCTGTCTGAAGCGAGTGATGTCGGCTTCGTTCATTGGGAATTCCCGTGCCGGCAATAACTCCACACGATCAATCGGGTTGGCTACGTCTGCTATCTGGTCAGACGGGTCAAACTGGAAGATCGATTCAATTTCATCATCGATGTAGTCGATCCGAAACGGCTTGTCTGATGCCATGGGAAAAAGATCGAACAAAGAACCGCGGACTGCAAATTCGCCATGCTCCGTGACTTCACTGACATTTCTATAACCTGCGTTAACCAGCTTTAGACGAAATTCGTCCATCGGCATTTCATCACCGGCACTAATGATCAGTGCCTGTTGATCTATGTACGATGACGGACACAATCTTTGCATCAGCGTAGAAACTGGCAACACTAAAACACCGGACTCTGTGTTGGGTAGCTGATACAAGGTTTTTAAACGCTGGGAGACGATGTCCTGATGCGGTGAAAAAAGATCGTAGGGGAGCGTTTCCCAGTCTGGAAAACTAAGGATGGTCAGGTCGCTTGCAAAAAAGCGCAGTGCGTCTTCGAGGTTAAATGCTTCAGCGCTGGTTGGTGTGACAACAAGTGTTAGCTGAGTTGATGACAGAACCTGCTCAGCGATCGCCAGCGCATTCGCACAGCCGTATAGTTTGCCCCAGTGTGCGTTGGATTTTTTAGGTAAGTCTAGAACCAAAGGGTGGGACATGTGAGGTCGGGTGCCACGGTTTGGGCAGTGATTAAAGATCGATAGAAGAGTGTGGACAGCATTGCAGTTACCGGCGCGCAACGCAGCATCAATATCTGGACAACTCTAGCACATTCGGTGCGGCGGGTGGCTGGCGCCGGGTCCGCTCAATCGGGCAGGTTTTTGACCGCTGCTTCGGCGGACCGACACTTCATACGGGGAGCCGTCAGCGGTTACAGCGCCGGTTTGAGACAGGTGCCTGCCGGTATTTATCTACCGGCGTTTAGCTACCGGGTTACCTGGTAATATCCAGCCAGGCGTCAGCGTACCGCGCACCGAGTATTCTCAGTGCCGGAGCGTCAAAGTGTGTGCCGTCACGTGTCGAAAGATCTATTCCTGCGACACATGCAGTGTTTGGATCTTCGTCTTCATTCAACAAGTTTAGCCTGCGGTTGACGGACGCGATTTTAGTTTCACCACAGATAAACGGTGCCTGATCGTCTACCCACTGTTCACTGCGCAGGTTGGAAATCAGTGCGTTCAGGGAAACGGTATAGGAGGGTATGTCTTGCCCGTCAGACTCACCCTGATGCCATAATATTCCGTCAATTGCGTCTTTATGAGGCAGCTGGTTCAGTGCGTCAAGGACTTTGTTTTGTACCTCATTGTAGAACGGACTACCCAGATTCCAGACTTCGATTTTTGAACCGGGTGATGACGCCAGTATGAACCCTACAACACGTGATGAATCTGCAGTCGCCACTGACTTACCATAATGCAGTGAGAAATTATTGGACGGGTCTGTTTCCGGGTGGTTGCGCGGGTGCCAGTCGAGATCCCAGACTTGATTAAGATTGGCAACCTGCCAGCCCTGGTCGGTAAATGCAAAGACTCTGTCATTCGGTGCGTCAGGCACTGGATCGTAGGTTGATCCTGCCCCGAGTGTATTGGATTGTCCGGTGACTAAAACCAGATCGGTGATAGCGGATGCTGTGACAGCACCGATTACTGAATCTGTTGCGGGTTCTGACTGAGGTATGACGACTATAGGTTCCTCTGGCGTCACTGGCGATGGCGTCACCACTGGGGCAGGTACCGGCGGCGCGCTGTCTTCGTTATCAGAAGCGGGTTGACTGGAGTCCGGCGTTGGTGCATCAGCGGAGTTGTCGGCTACCAGGCAGGTGCGAAAGTTTTCCCAACCGAACCCGTCACCATCACTGTCGCTGTCTGCGCTTTCACAGATCGGTCGTGCAATCGGTGAGGGGGCTTGTGGTCCTGTGACAGAGCTGTCTGTGACCAGACAGGTGGTATGGTTTTCCCAACCGTATCCGTCACCATCACTGTCGCTGCTCGCCATCACGCAAGGTGGGTGTCTCGATACAACTGGTGGAGTATTAATTGTAAGAGCGGGTGGTGTGGTTGTGGTAATTGTAAAACTTGCACAATACCACTCTCCATCAAAGGGATCGCAATCGATACGTTCAAGTGTACATTGGCGGGCGTAGATACTGTGTGCCTGAGAGAGCGTTTCACCCTTTACTACACAGTGTTCCTGAGATGATGCGACGGGGCTTACAATGATGGCGGCAATCATGAGTAGAAAGCTGACCGTGTATCGAAGAAAGCTCATGTGATTCCTATGTATAGACTGCTGCACTTATTGGTATATAAGTGCTCAAAACGTCAGCGCAAGTTATCACAGCTTTTTGGCTACTTGATATAGCCGTAACAATATTAAACTAAATGTTAATAATTACTTTATAGGAATTTAATAGTCGTTAATGTCAATCCTTTATGAAGCTTGATTGCATTACAATTTCATTGAAAGCCAGCTCAAAAACTCTGTGTTCGGTATCGCTGCCCAAACCAACACGTATGTATTGATTTAACGGTTCAACAAATGGCATACGCATGAATACCTGTCGTTTATTGAGTTCTGCAATCATATGTTGTGCAGCTTCCGTTGACCCTACATTTACTGCAACAAAATTGGTGCTTGAAGGGAGTGATGTGAATCCATGACCATGAACAAATTCTGTTACCTTTGTGCGTGCAGCACTTACTGCCGCCCTAACGTTTGGCAGAAAACTGTTGTCCTGCAGCGATGCGAGAGCACCTCTCTGTGCGATGCGGTTTATACCAAAGTGGTTTCTGATTTTATTAAAGCCGGTAATGATATCTTTATGCGCAATAACATAACCGATCCTTTGGCCAGCCATGCCGTAGGCTTTTGAAAAAGTTCGATACCGAATTACTTGCGGGTTGCTGGTATCAATGGGTGGTGCGATAACTTCTTCTGCAAATTCGATGTAGGCTTCATCCAGGGCGAATACGCAGTTGTCCGGGAGCTTGTTGATCATTTGAGTGAGCGTATCGGCTGTATGCCATGTGCCCATCGGATTGTCGGGGTTTGCGAGATATACCAATTTCGCCTGATGTTCTCTTGCTGCAGCGATAAGTGCGTCCGGGTCTTCGTGACAATTCCTGTATGGCACCGTAACGAGATTTGCACCAAAGCCTGCCACATGATAATTCAGTGTCGGGTAGGCACCGTGTGAGGTCACCACGCTCTGGCCTGGCTCTATCAGCATTCTAACTGTCAGGCCAAGCAGTGAATCAATACCTGCATCAACGCAAATCTCGTCAATCTCTACGTTATGAATTTGTGCCAGTGCCTGTCTTAATTCGTAGTTTTCCGGATCGGCATACCAGTGACTTTCAGCCACAGCCTCCCGCATGGCAGCAACGGCCAGTGGCGATTGTCCAAAAGCACTTTCATTGGCACCGATTCTGGCGTTGAAAACTTTTCCCTGTTGGCGTTCCAGAGTTTCCGGCCCGACAAAAGGTGTGGTGGCTGGTAGATTCTTTACGATTGTTGAGAAGGGTATGGTCATGATCCGTTCCGTTATTACAGTGCTCTGCTCACAGTGTGTTGCGTATGTGTTTAGCAATCGCAAGAGACGCCGTTAATCCCGGTGATTCGATCCCGAAAAGATTAACGAGGCCTGCTATTCCATGCTGTTGTTCCGTACTGACTTCAAAGTCAATATCGCGTTCGTCCGTCCATTCGATTTTTGGACGAACCCCTGCATAGTCAGGTACCAGTGAGTTATCTGGCAGGTCGGGCCAGTACTTTCGAATAGCGGCGTAGAAATTTTCCGAGCGCGCAGGTTCGACCTGGTAGTTAATGGTAGTGGCAGAGACATTGTTCAACCATTCGACGTCCGGCCCGAAACGCTTTTGTCCTGCAAGGTCAATGGTCAGGTGAATACCCAGGCCACCGACTACCGGTGCCGGATATATTAATCGGTCGAAGGGTGCGGGTGCCGCCAGTTTAAAGTAGTTGCCTTTGGCGTAGCGTGCGGTCGGAATTGAAGTTTTGTCTGCGGTGTTTATGGTTTTGGCGAGCGGTACACTTTGCAGGCCGCTGCAGTTGATAACGTTTTTCGTACAAACACTTGAACCATCGGTCAGAGTTACTGTTAATACATTGTTGTGATGTTCAATGCCAGCTACCTCTGAGTGACAAACAACAGTCCCCTGATGTGACTCAAGATCTGCCTGCAGGCACAGCATTAACGCATGGCTGTCAACAATACCTGTAGAAGGTGAGTGCAGAGCTGCTATGCATCTCAACCCGCGCTGCATATCTATAGCCTCTTTGCCGGTTAATTTTGCAAGATCATCAACGCCGTTACGTTTGGCTTTTTGATACAGATTATCCAGTGCTTCAGTTTCGGAGTCTTCGGTTGCAACGATCAGTTTTCCGGTTTTCTTATAAGGTATGTTTCGTTGTTCGCAATATTTGTACAACAGGTTTCTGCCATGTACACACAGTTTTGCTTTTAGAGAATCGGGGGTGTAGTAGATGCCCGCATGGATGACTTCCGAGTTGCGAGAACTGATGCCCTGGCCGATACATTTATCCTGTTCCAGAACAATAACTTCCTGACCGGCTTTGGCGAGCTCGGCTGCAGTGGCAAGTCCGACAACACCGGCACCCACCACAACTGTTTCAATATCCGTTGTTGCCATAGCTTAGCTATTTATCGACGCCATAAAGTTTCTGTAAAGCAACTCTGAATTGGAGGCGAATGAATTCAGCTCGCGGGTAGCCGACTGAAGTAAGTCGGGCAGCGCTTCTTCCCCCAGCGTGTTTATCAGTGCTTTGCGGTAGGCCGGTATGGCCGCCCAGTTCTCTACGGTGTCTGGTTCAACTTCTACATGATATTGCATTGACCAGGCGTTATCGCCTACCCGCATTGCCTGATTGGCGCACACGGGTGAGCGCGCCAGAACGGTACAGCGCTCCGGTGTTTGTGTTACCTCTACAGAGTGCCACTGCAGAGCGCGCTGGCTCGTTGGCATGTCGCGAAAGATTGGGTCGTTGATACCTGCCTCGGTGAGCTCGATATCAAGAACGCCAATCTCCGGCGGGTCGAGCTTGTCGCACTTGCCACCAAGCGCGTCTGCCAGTAACTGGTGGCCCAGACAAAGTCCGAGGTAGGGGCGTTTGAGTTCAAGAACCCATTCGCGTATGGCTGCTTTTTCTGCGATCAGCCACGGGTGTTCTTCTGTGTCCCATACATCCATGGGACCACCCATCACCCACATGGCATCAAAATCATCCAGTTTGGGTATCTTGTCACCCTCATCAAGCTCAACTGCATGCCAATTGACGCCGTCACGCTTCAGGTATTCTCGCAACTGTCCCGGGTGTTCACATGCAATATGCTGCAGGACCAAAAGGTTCATTGGCGGTACGCCCTGTGGTAAAAGGAGATGAAAAGGTAAAGGAAAGGCGGCAGAAACTCTACATGTCAGTGCGGCATATTTGCACATCCGGCACTGACACCACCCCTGTCGACAGGTGCCCCAGACTACCGGAAGACACTGAACTGTGGGCGAACTGCGCTGTCCTACGTTCAATAGTCAGCTCGCGAGCGCCATTTCAGGACCGTGAATTGCTGCGAGCCGACAGTCCGGTAATGCTGGCAGGGGTTTACGCTTTCCTGTGCTATGTTATGTTGCACGCGTTAACTTTCCGACATCGAGCCTTTCTACCCCGCCCGGAGCGATCTTCCGGAAGATCATTGCCCCTTATGCTGCAACCCTTTGAACTTTTTGTCGGGCTTCGCTATACGCGCGCGAAACGTCGCAACCACTTCATTTCTTTTATATCGCTGCTGTCAATACTGGGCATCGCGCTGGGAGTGACTGCGCTTATCACTGTCATGGCAGTGATGAATGGTTTCGAGAAAGAACTGCGCGAGCGAATTCTGGGCGCTGCATCTCACGCCACCATCACCCTGTTTGACCAGCCAATGGCGGAGTGGCAAACCCTTGCTGGTGCGGCAATTGAACATCCGGAAGTGAAGGGCGCTGCTCCTTATGTTGAAGGGCAGGTGATGGTTGTCAAGAGCAAGCAGGTGACCGGCATTGTTGTGCGTGGTGTTTTGCCCGATCAGGAGCCAAATGTCTCTGACATCGATGAAAAAATGGTGACAGGCGAGCTTGGTGATCTGGAAGCCGGGTCGTTTGACATTGTTCTGGGTGGTGCCCTGGCTGATTTTCTTGGCGCTGTTGTCGGCGATAAAATAACGGTCATAACGCCTGAAGCAAGTATTACCCCGGTGGGGGTGTTGCCGCGAATGAAGCGTTTTACGGTGCGTGGGATCTTTGAAATTGGCATGTTCGAATACGATCGCAACTTTGCTCTTATGCATGCCGATGACGCCTCTACGCTTTTTAGACTGAATGAAGGCTACACAGGCGTTCGATTGCAATTGCAGGATATGTTTGCCGCAAGATCAGTCGCTCGTGATCTCGCAGCTCAGGTAGGTGAAGATTACTGGGTAAGCGACTGGACCCAGAGGCATGCAAATTTTTTCCGTGCTGTTAAAACCGAGAAGACGGTGATGTTTGTAATTTTGTCACTCATTGTTGCGGTGGCCGCGTTTAATATTGTCAGCACCTTGGTGATGGTAGTGACGGATAAGCAATCTGCTATTGCGATCATGCGCACCATGGGAGCGTCTCCGAGGTCAATTATGTTTGTGTTTTTAATTCAGGGTGCGTTGATCGGATTTATCGGTACCGTGCTTGGTGTGGCTGGTGGTGTGCTGCTTGCCAGTAATGTCGAGACACTGGTACCAGCCATAGAACGCCTTTTTCAGACGAGGATTCTGGATCCGAGTGTCTACTACATCAGTGTATTACCGTCAGACCTTGACTATAAAGATGTGTGGCGAGTTGCGATTCTCGCGGTAGTACTCACTCTGCTTGCGACCATATATCCAGCCTGGCGTGCGGCACGTACCGAACCTGCGGAAGCACTGGCTTATGAATAATGCTGGATTGCCTGTGGTCTTGTTGTCGCTGTGGTTGGTTATTAAGGATGCGGGTCTCAAGCCCAGAGCCTGCAACTCCCCCTGCAGTTCTTATGGGAAGTTCAACCGATAATGAGTGAAAATATCCCGGTTCTACATGCATCCGGTGTAGATAAAATCTATAAGCAGAACGCAGAACAGCTTTCCGTTCTGCGTGCGCTTGATCTGCAGATTGATGTTGCGGAACAGATTGCAATCATCGGATCGTCCGGCTGTGGCAAGAGCACGTTGTTGCACGTACTGGCGGGTCTGGATACACCGGACAAAGGCACGGTCGATATAGATGGCAACAGGGTCTATGAGATGTCACCGGCAGCGCGCGGTTATCTGCGTGCTGAAAAACTGGGATTCGTATACCAGTTTCATCACTTGCTGGCCGAGTTTACTGCAGTAGAAAATGTGGCTATGCCACTGTTGATCGCGCGCAAATCAACATCCGAAGCTCGCAAAGCTTCTGAGGAATTGTTAAAAAAGGTTGGCCTTGGTGACCGATTGCATCACAAGCCAGCTGAGCTGTCAGGTGGTGAGCGACAACGTGCGGCGATTGCACGAGCACTAATTAACCGCCCGCAGCTCGTTATGGCTGATGAACCAACCGGCAATCTTGACGAAGATACCGCAGCGTACGTCTACGATTTAATGCTGGAGTTAAATCGCGAGCTTGGCACGGCATTCCTAATAGTGACTCACGATACAAGGCTGGCGGCGCGTATGCGAACTGTTTACCGGTTGAGTGGTGGTCAGCTGCATCCGGAAGTACTGGCACCGGCTTGATTCAGCCTGCTTGATTCAGCCTTATTGATTCAGCCTTATTGATTCAGCTTTATTGATTCTACTGGCAGCACTTAGACAGCCTGTTGATTTAAACACTCTCTAGGGAACCTCACTGCACCTCATTGGTTTAACAGCGTGGTAGGATCGGCATAGCTGTTGTAACTGAAGTTTGCTGTGGTAGTAATTTCTCTCGCTCTGTTGTTGGCGCTTAGCTGTGTCACCTTCCTTCCCGAGCTTCCCTCCCCATTAGTATTATTACTACTGGTGTTGTTGTCCATAGTGGTGTTCAAGAGCCGGGCAATACTGAATAGCAAATTTAAGCTCGCGAAAACACCTGTTGCGGTGTTTGTATTTGGTTTTGTCTACGGCTGTATTTACGCCTCCTGGAATTTATCCCGCCACCTTCCGGCTGAGTTCCTGGGTGTTGAAGTGGAGATTGTCGCAACAATCGTCGATTTACCACAGCGCAATGGCAGGAGGCTCAGATTTTTATCAAAGCTTGAATCTGTCAGAGCACTTGAAGGTGATGTGCCGGTACCTCAGGGAGGACGCGTACGCTTAAGCTGGTACGGTAAGGACGCACCAGACCTTAAAGCCGGTAACAGAGTCAGGTTAGTGGTAAAGCTCAAAAAGCCTTCAGGTTTTATGAATCCTGGTGGTTTTGATCATGAGCGCTGGCTGCTGCAAAATAAAATTGTGGCAACGGGCTATGTGCGCAGTAAATCGTTTGATGTAAACCAGAGCGTTATCTCGAATAGTCTGACTCCCGTATCGTCTGCTCGCAACAGCTTGCAGCGCAGGTTAATGACCGCAAGTGACGGGCTGGCCTCTCAGGGCGTGATACTGGCGCTTGCCGTTGGTGATCGCAGTGGTATCAGTACCGAACTGTGGGATAAATTCATCAGCACCGGTACCAATCATCTGTTGGCTATTTCGGGCTTGCATATAAGTTTAGTCGCAGGTTTTATTGCCTTGCTTGTGCAGTCTGTGTGGCGATACAGTGGTTTGTCTGGCCGTAGCACGCGCCGAGGATGCTCACTGGCAGCAGCCCTCGTTGCGGCTTTTTGTTATGCAGCTATGGCGGGTTTCAGTGTGCCGACTGTGCGCGCCCTGATGATGTTCTCGGTGCTTGTGTGTCTGCTGTTGCTGCGCAGACATCAGCGACGCACGCACAGCCTTTCCATAGCATTAATTGTTGTGTGCCTGTCGGATCCGCTGAGTGTTCTGGCACCCGGGTTCTGGATGTCTTTTGCAGCGGTTGCAGTGTTGTTTTTAGTTTTCTCTAATTCGCAGACCAGTGGCAAAATTACTTTTATTACACGGCTCATGCGAGGACATTTACTGGTGAGTGTCGGATTGTATCCGTTGACACTATTGTTTTTCGGGCAAGCGTCACTGGTGGCACCAGTCGCCAATCTGCTGGTTACACCACTGGTTGGTTTGCTGGTGACACCACTGGTATTTTTATCCGCGATATTCGTGCTGGTCAGTCTGCCACTGGCAACGTTTACGCTGGTCATTGCAGACAAATTATTGCAGTTAACTTTTACGCTACTCGGGTTTTTTACTACTGTGCCCTTTGCGTTGGTGAAGTTGTCAGGCTTTACACCAACGGCTTTGTTTCTGGCAGCGACTGCTGCGTTGCTGATGGTCGTACCGATAACATCGGGTTTGCGAGCCATAGCTCTGGTGCTGATTTTGCCACTGTTATTTCCGCAGACAGATCGTGTACCAACGGGTGCGTACCAGGTGACTTTTTTAGATGTAGGTCAGGGTACATCTGTTGTAGTAAGAACAACTAATCACATTTTGATCTACGATACCGGCGATCAGTTCAGTGCCCGTTTCAGCGCCGCTGATGCGGTAGTTATTCCGTTTTTGCGATCCTATGCAATTTCCACTATCGATAAACTGATCGTCTCTCACGCAGATCGTGATCACAGTGGTGGTGCAGATGAAGTGCTCGATGAACTCAGGGTGACGAGTTTAGTGTTGTCGTCACCGCTGCCGCAACGTCCGGAAGCACCACACGTTGTATGTGCATCAGGCAATAGCTGGGAGTGGGATAGCGTAGGGTTTTCCATTCTTCATCCGCATGTTGGAATGGTCGGTTCTGAAAATGACAGATCCTGCGTTCTGCGTATTTCGACACCAGGTGGTGTTGATACGTTGTTGCCGGGTGATATCGAGAGCTATGGCGAAGGACGGCTGCTGAGCAGTGGTGAGCTGCAGTCGGTAGAGATACTGCTGTCGCCACATCATGGTAGTGCGACTTCTTCCGGGAAACAGTTTATCGCTGCATTGCAGCCTGAGTTCGTGGTGCACAGCACCGGTTTTAAAAATCGGTTTGATTTCCCGAGGGAGGAGGTGACCGCACGCTATCAATCCAGTGGTGCGCGCCAGTTTAATACATCAGAAAGTGGCGCAATAGATTTTCTGGTGAGCGATTCAGCAGTCAGCGTATCTGAATACCGGATAAGCGCAAGACGCTGGTGGCATCGTCAATAGAATCAGCTTACAGCGCTGCTGTGTCAGAACGGCAATGCCGTTTTACCGGTTGATGGTTATGTTAAAATTATCGCTTGAAGAATCGTGTGTTTATCCTCTTTGGCAACAGGTAGTATCTGAGTAACTACACCCCGTATTGCCAGAGTTTCGCGGCTGGATCTCCTGATTGACTAACCCCGACATTAAAACTAAATCGCAAAGTGGCTATGCCGTCTACCGCCGACTGCTCACCTACATTGGGCCGTATCACGCGAAGCTGTTTCTGGCTGTGCTGGCAATGATCATCTACGCCGCATCGAGTACCTCGTTTGCAGCATTGATGAAACCAATGCTCGATGGCAGTTTCGTCGAGCGAGATCAGACTGCAATTGCAGTGGTGCCTGTGTTAATTCTGCTGGTATTTTTTTTACGCGGCAGCGCTACGTTTGTATCCACCTATCTGATGTCTTCGATTGGCTGGCAGGTAGTCAAAGAGATACGCCAGCAGGTATTCGACAAATACCTCGATATGCCAACCACACAATTTGACTCTACTTCCTCCGGTGAACTGATCTCGCGCGTCACGTTTAATGTTCGCAATATTGCCGTGGTTGCAGCTGAATGTCTGACGGTGCTGGTGCGCGACACGCTGACAATTATCGGTCTCCTGAGTTTGATGCTCTATCACAGCTGGAAGCTGTCAGTTGGCATTTTGGTTCTTTGCCCGCTGATTGCGTCGATTATTTATATCGTTGGTAAAAGATTCCGGCGCCTTAATCGTGGAATACAGGAGTCGATGGGTGATGTTGCAACAGTTATTGAGGAGGCAGTGGAGGGGCAACAACTGGTGAAAATATTTGGCGCTCATCAATACGAACGGGAACGCTTTGAAAAAGTAAACGAACGCAATCGGGTACTAACATTAAAAGAAATTGTTACTGCTGCTATTAGTTCACCACTGGTTCAATTTTTAGTGGCGATAGCGCTTTCGTTGATAGTCTACCTTGGATCTTCGGGGTTTATAGTCGGGCAGGTATCGGTAGGAGTATTTATGTCGTTTATTGCAGCGATGATGATGCTCTTTGCACCGCTTAAGTCACTAACCAATGTGAATGCAAAAATTCAGGCAGGCATTGCCGCCGGGGAAAGTGTTTTTGCAATACTTGATGACGAGTCTGAGCAGGACCATGGCACTATTGAGCTTGCCTCTTCAGAGGTTAATGTCAGTTTTGATGGTGTCGGGTTTTCTTATAGGGAAGACAAGCCTGTTTTGCGAGATATTTCGTTTGAGGTTGGCAGAGGTGAGGTTGTAGCTCTTGTGGGTAGTTCCGGCAGTGGTAAATCGACTATCGCTAATCTGTTGCCACGCCTCTACAACGTAGACACCGGTGTAATATCGGTTAACGGAACAGACATCCGTGACTACACACTCGAAAGCTTGCGAAGTCATATCTCCTACGTTGGTCAGGAAGTCGTTTTATTTAATGACACCGCGCTTGCGAATATTGCTTACGGGCAAATGAAAGGGTCGAGTATTGAGGTTGTAAAAAAAGCCTGCCAGCTTGCGAATGCAGATTCCTTTATAGAAAAGCTCAGTGACGGCTATCAAACTTTGCTTGGTGAAAACGGCGCAATGCTGTCCGGCGGGCAGCGACAGAGAGTGGCGATTGCTCGTGCAATATTGAAAGATGCACCATTGCTTGTACTGGATGAAGCAACTTCTGCGCTGGATACTGAATCTGAGAGAAAAGTGCAACAGGGACTCACCGAACTGATGAAAAACCGGACTACTATTGTCATAGCTCACCGTCTCAGTACCATTGAAAATGCAGACAGAATAATAGTTATCGACAACGGCAGCATTGTAGAGACTGGTACCCACAGTGAACTCTTAAGTAAAAAGGGCTATTACTCATTTCTCCAGGGTGCTATCAACTCTGAAACTGCGGCCAGCTAACAGTGCTGACTACCGGTGCCGGTATTTTTGTTATTGAATCTGTCGAATGAGTTTGTCGAGACCTGCATTTTGGTCAAAGAGATCATTGCCTGGTTTTTTATTGTGGCCAGTTTCACTGATTTTCAGCTTTATAGTTTTTCTGCGGCGTACTGTGTATCGGGCCGGGGTGTTGTCTTCATGGAGAAGTCCGGTACCAGTAGTGGTGATTGGCAATATCACTGTTGGAGGTGCCGGTAAAACACCGTTGGTTATCGCCTTTTCAGAATTGCTCACCAAACGCGAGTACCGGATTGGCATTGTCACCAGAGGCTACGGTGGTGTTGTAAATGAAACTCCCGTGGTAGCTACAGCGGATTCTGATCCTGCAATCGTCGGTGATGAATCCGTCTTGCTGGCAAGTCGAACCGAATTACCAGTGGTTGTGTCGGCAAATCGTGCTGAGGCAATCAGGCATTTGCTTGCAAATTTCAATATAGACTGTGTCCTGTGTGACGACGGGCTGCAGCACTATGCTTTGCAGCGAGATCTTGAAATTGCAGTTATCGATTCTGAATACCTTTTTGGTAACCGGTTTTGTCTGCCGGCAGGCCCTCTGCGTGAATCGATTAAAAGACTGGATTCCGTCGACATGAAAGTTTACAGCGGTAATAACCGTACCGTGCCTGATAAACTCCCGGGCTATTCTCTGGTTGGCAGCAATCTTGTGAGTGTTAATGATTCAGCTAACGTAGTGTCAATCGAGTCTTTTGCCGGCAAGCGGGTGCATGCGGTTGCCGGCATTGCTTCTCCGGCCAATTTTTTCGAGTTCCTGCGCGCCAAAAATATAGATGTTGTGCCGCATGGGTTTGCTGATCATGCAAAATACCAACACAGCGACCTGCTGTTTAATGATGATTTGCCAGTGGTTATGACTGAAAAAGACAAAGTTAAGTGCAGTAGATTTAACAAAAAAAATTGTTGGTACATACCAGTGAAAGCAGAACTTGATTATTCAATAACTGAAGAATTTATAACACATGTTGAGCGAGTGTTTTCAATGAGGAAAAGCAATGCAGACTGATCAGTCGTTTCGCGTTGTAATACCGGCCCGCTATCAATCAACCCGATTTCCTGGCAAGCCACTGGAAAAAATAAATGGCAAGGCAATGGTGTTACATGTTTATGAAAAGGCGATGCAATCGGCTGCTGACGAAGTAATTATTGCTACAGATGATCAACGAATATTCGATGTAGTAGAAAGCGCAGGTGCGAATGTGTGTTTTACATCGGCTGACCATGCCACGGGTACAGATCGTTTGGTAGAAGTAGTTGCAACTCTGGAATGGCCGGACGATACCGTTATTGTCAACGTTCAGGGAGATGAGCCCTTAATTCCGGTGGCCTGTATAAATCAGGTGGCGGTTAACCTTATTAAAAACAATCAGGCAGTAATGGCGACTCTGGCAACACCCATCAGCGAGCGGGAAGAGTTTGAAGACCCGAATGTTGTTAAAGTGGTTTTTAATGTCCACGGCATGGCCATGTATTTCAGCCGCTCCGGTATCCCGCATTTTCGCGATAGTGGTTTTGCGTTGTCGTGTCAAAGTTATCGACACATTGGCATATATGCTTATCGGGCTGGTTATCTGGTTGGTTATCCACTACTTGCTGCTTGTGACATTGAAGATGCCGAGAAACTTGAGCAGCTCAGGGTAATTCATAACGGTGATATGATTCATGTAGACATTGCAAATGAGTTGCCCGGGCCGGGAGTGGATACACCAGCTCAGCTTGCACTGGTTGAGTCAATCATGAATGCAAATTCCAAAGAGTTTTGAGGGCTGGCAATGGATTGGAAGATAGTAAAAAAAGAAGAGTCGTACAGTGGTTTTTTCAAACTGTTCAGCTACAAAATCGAACATGCTTTATTTAACGGTGGTACTGGCACCATTACCCGTGAAGTACTGCACAGAGGTCATGCGGCTGCAGTTATGCCTTATGATCCTGCAACGGACTCAGTATTGTTAGTTGAGCAGTTCAGGGCGGGTGCAATCCATACCAAACAAAGTCCCTGGCTGTTCGAGATGATTGCAGGGATGGTAGAAGAGGGTGAGCACAGCAGTGAGGTTGTCAGACGTGAGGCGCACGAGGAGGCGGGTTTAGCGCTTGAGGAAGTGAATTTTGTCAGTACTTATTTTCCCAGCCCGGGTGGCAGTGCGGAGACTATTGATCTCTACTGGGCGATTGCGGATTTATCTGATGCGGGTGGTGTTTTCGGGCTTGAGACTGAAGGAGAAGATATACGCTCTGCTGTGTATTCGCTTGACGATGCTATGCGGATGCTCGACGATGGGTTGATAAACAACTCTGTAACCATGTTGCTGCTTTTGTGGTTCTATCGTTATCGCCAGTCGAATTCCGTTTTGTGATATTGCTCACTTAAGTCCTCTGCGTGTTGCCGGTACACCGTGCTTTTACCTGTCGATGTTAGTCAGTTACCCGGTTGAACTAGCCAAATTTACACGTATGTGTGTGTGAATCACACCACAAAATAAAACTATAAATATAGCTGTCTTCGCTTACAGATCGCTGAGTTGCGGTGTCTTCATTAGTGTGCCTCGCTATCTGTGTCAATTTTTTGCTTTCAGTACCGATAGTACCGTATCCGAAGAATAAAAAAACGCCGCGCGGATGCGAGTGCGTTACGGCAGAGTACATATGACTGATACAGTTGATCTAATGGTTGTCGGTGTAGAAACTGACATTCCAAGAGCAAAATTGTCTGAAAAATTAGTGGCTGCATTCAAGCAGGAAGCTTACATGTTTGAAGCGCTTCTCGACGGTGCTTACGGCGAGTCTGCACCTTATGTCGCTCAGTCTGACGTCGGTCGCGCGCAGGCAGAAGAAGGCATGGCGCAGCTTGAGCAACTGGGCTTGAAATGTACTATTGTCGCACATGGTGAGACTGTTGAATCTATTACTATGCCAGAACCTGTGGCTATGCCAGAACCTGTGGCGACAGCTGCTGTACCTTCTGCTCCTGAGGCAGATACTGCAGCGGTTGATACAGATTTAGACGGTGAGGCGCTCGCGGCATTCAAAGCTAATGACAATGACGACGCAACTGAAGAATTTGGTGGAAGCACAGATGTGGGTTTCGACGTCGATGATATTGGTGATGCCGACAGTGCTCTGGCGTCGTTTAAGAAAGAAGATAAAAGTAACGATGGCGCAGATAAAGCTGAGAGCTCTGTTGATTTCACCGATGAGTTAGATTCCGTCGGTACAGTCGAAGAGTCCAGCGGACTGGCGAGTGCCAAGCGCGCCAAGAATGATGTATCGGCCGTTGACGATGCGGTGAATCACGATTTCAGCGATCAACTTGAAGACGTAGGCAGCGATCAGCTCACCTCCGGGCTTAAAGAAGGGCAGCAGGCAAAACCTGATTTTAATGCAGAGGCCAGCGAAGTTGATTTTTCTGAAGATGCTTCATTAATTGGTATTCACGAGACTGAAGAGGAAACTCGACTCAGGAGCATGAATAAGCTGGAAGAGGATGAAGTAGACCGCAATCTCAATTCTTTTCCAAAAGAAGGTGTTTCAGATTTAGATTTTTCTGATGATCTTGAAACCCTTGTCACTGGCAAGAGTTCTGAGACGTCGTCAGAGGCAGCTGAACCTGTTCAGAGCGAAAGTGCAGAGCCTTCAGCTAACGCGAGTGAACCGTCTGGTGAATCGGTAGCGGACGCGAAGAGTGATGTTCCGGAGGCGTTAACTGGGGACAATGCTGGTGATCTGCAGGCGGAGCTGATAGACCCTGCTCCCGCGAAGAAAGAAGAAAAAGCGCCGGTGGTTGCAGATGATGGAGGCCTGTCCCTGAGTTCAGACGATAGCGCACCGTTAACTGCTACAAAAAAGAAAGCTGATCCAGACGCAGCTGACGATGGTGGTTTAAGTCTGTCTGCTGATTCCGAAGCCCCTTTGACAGCACCAAAGCCAAAAGCCAATCCAGATGCTGCGGATGATGGTGGACTCACCGCAGATGAACCTTCCAGTTCAAAGGCAACGAGCCCGGATGCAGCTGGCTCCGAGGCTGCTGTCGAGAGTGCGGCTGCACCAGCGAAAGCTAAGCCGCCGGAAGAAAAACCTGCAGTTGCAGAAAAGCAAGCAGCAGAGCCTGCTGAAAGTACGCCAGCTGCTGAAGCACCTGTCGAAAAGACTCCGGTGCAGAAACCATCTACTCTGGATGTGCCTAATCCTGCACCTGAAGCTAATTCAGGTCCTAAAGCTGGTGGCAGCGGCCTCGTAATGCCGGGCCAGATCAGTAACTCAGTTGTTCCGAATTTCACCCCGGAAGACGAACTCG
>CAYLZS010000077.1:0-4326 GCA_964388065.1 uncultured Granulosicoccaceae bacterium | reverse complement strand
TACAGTCGATTTATGGACGGTCTGAACAAGGCTGGAATTGAAATCGATAGAAAAGTGCTCGCGGACATTGCAGTCCACGACTCTGCTGCCTTCAGTCAGTTGGCAGATAAAGCAAAAGCAGGTTTGCAAGCCGCTTAAAAGCGCTTGTTGTTACCGGTATTTTATACCGGCTCGTTTAAGGCGAGACTGCAATTTGTATTAATCGACGGGAAAAGACAGCCTGATGTCTTTTCCCGTTTTCGTTTCTATCGTAGAAAATCCTAAAACAGCAAATTGTTAGACCCTTAGAAACCTGAAGACCATTTAACTTAAAGTTTATCTATTGGAATCACCATGTCACTCGACGAATTGATTAACAGTGCCCGTTCGCAGATCGAAGAAGCTACAGACCTCGAGTCACTCGATTCGGTGCGCGTCGAGTTTTTAGGCAAAAAGGGGCAGGTGACAGCTCAGCTCAAAAGCCTCGGGTCTCTGCCAGTAGAAGAGAAGAAGGCGCAGGGGCAGAAAATTAATGAGGGCAAACGTCAGTTGCAACAGGCGCTTGAAGCAAAGCGCACATCGCTTGAAGCGGCAGCGATTGATGAAAAGCTAAAAAGCGAAGCCATTGATGTGACCTTGCCAGGCAGAGGTGTTATTGAAGGTGGTTTGCATCCGGTAACCAGAACCATCAGACGAATCACTGCATTGTTTGCACAGTTGGGTTTTACGGTTTCTGAAGGTCCGGAAGTTGAGAACGAATATTATAATTTTGAAGCGCTGAATATTCCCGAGTATCACCCGGCGCGCGCGATGCACGATACCTTTTATTTTGGTGATGGTCGTTTGCTGCGCACGCATACATCGTCTGTGCAAATTCGCTATATGGAAGACAATCCGCCACCGGTCAGAATTATCGCACCGGGCAGAGTCTATCGCTGTGACTCCGATATGACGCATACACCGATGTTTCATCAGGTAGAAGGGCTGTTGGTAGATCACAATATTGCGTTCTCGGATTTGATGGGCCATCTTGAAATGTTTCTGAAACTGTTCTTTGAACGGGACGATGTCGATATTCGTTTCAGACCGTCGTACTTTCCGTTTACCGAACCTTCGGCAGAAGTTGATATACGCATGCCGGATGGTCCTAATGCGGGTAAGTGGCTTGAAGTGCTGGGCTCCGGCATGGTGCATCCGGAAGTGTTTAAGAGTGTGGGAATCGATAGCCAAAAGTTCACTGGCTATGCATTCGGTATGGGTGTTGAGCGATTGGCCATGTTGCGCTATGGCGTCTCTGATTTGCGTTCGTTTTTTGAAAATGATTTGCGCTTTCTAAAGCAGTTCAACGAGGCGATATAAATGATCGCTATCTATCGAACCGTGCTGCAGTGCCAATGCCTTCAGGCCCAGGAATACCTCAATTGTGAGGGAGTGAAATGAAATTCAGTGAATCGTGGTTGCGGGAATGGGTCAATGTGGGTATCAGCTCTGACGAGTTGTTAGAGCAGTTGACCCTGCTGGGTCTGGAAGTTGATGACTATGCCTCTGCCGGTGGTGATTTTGAAGGCGTGGTTGTTGGTGAAATAAAAGCAGCGGAACAACATCCGGATGCTGATCGTCTGAGAGTATGCAAGGTCGATGACGGCACCGGTGAACTTCACAATGTTGTATGCGGTGCACCGAATGCCAGAGCCGGTATTAAAGTGCCGTTTGCGCGCGTGGGTGCTGTGCTGCCCGGTAACTTTAAAATCAAGCGTGCCAAGCTTCGTGGTGTTGAGTCGTTCGGTATGCTGTGTTCTGCAAAAGAGCTTGAGCTTTCGGAAGAGTCTGACGGTTTGCACGAACTGCCGGTCGATGCACCAGCGGGTAAAACACTCAATGAGTATTTGAATCTTGATGATCATATTATCGAGATCGATCTGACACCCAACCGAGGTGATTGCCTAAACATCCGTGGTATCGCACGTGAGATCAGCACCCGCAACAGCACTGCGATGATCGAACCGATGGTGGCTGCAGCCAAAACATCTCACAAAGATACCTTTCCAGTGGAGATTGCATCAGACAGTTGCTGTGCACGGTTCTGTGGCCGGGTAATTCGTGGCATCGATACCAGTGCCACCACACCACTGTGGATGGTAGAGAAATTACGCCGCTGCGGAGTGCGTTCAATCTCGCCCTCTGTTGATGTAACCAACTATGTGATGCTTGAAATGGGGCAGCCGATGCACGCCTTTGATCTGAACAAGCTCAGTGGTGGTATTAAAGTGCGTCTGGCTGCGCAGGGTGAGAAAGTAAAACTGCTCGATGGCCGTGAGCTTGAGCTGGACGCAGATACCACGGTGATTGCGGATCACACTAAGGCGGTAGCAATCGCAGGCATTATGGGTGGCGATGAAACCGGTGTGACCAGTGACACCAAAGACATCATGCTGGAGGCGGCACTCTTTATGCCGCGCGGCATCGCCGGTAAGCCACGACGCTACAACGCCTATACCGATTCGGCGCAGCGCTTTGAGCGAGGCATCGACAGTGAGCTTCAGCCATTTGGAATAGAGCGCGCCACCAAACTGCTGGTTGATATTGTCGGTGGTGAAGTCGGGCCGGTCTTTGAAACCCGCAATGACGCCCACAAACGATCATTCGAGTCGGTAAATCTCAGGCGTGAGCGTCTTGATCGTTTCCTCGGGGTCGCGGTAGCGGATGACAAAGTCGATGATATTTTTGGTCGGCTGGGTATTGAAGCGAGCAAAACTGATGACGGTTGGCAGGCGACTTCACCCTCCTGGCGCTGGGATATTGCCATCGAGGAAGACCTTATCGAAGAGGTAGCGCGCGTACACGGCTTCAATCATATTCCGCGCACCAATCCTGCCTGGGTGCCCACTATATCGCAGAGTTCCGAGGCAGTGATGCCGGCAGGAACCTTGCCGCAGCTGCTGGTTGATCGCGGTTATCAGGAGGCGGTTTGCTACAGCTTTGTCGATGGCAGGCAAAAAGAATTTGCACCGGAAATCGAGGCGCTGGAACTGGCTAATCCCATCTCTGCCGAGCTTGCCGAGATGCGCCACACGCTCTGGCTGGGCTTGTGCGATGTAATGCAGAGCAATATAAATCGCCAGCAGAGTGATATCAAACTCTTCGAGTCAGGTCTTAAGTTTGTTCCACAAGGCAATGATTTAATTCAGAAAAAGGTAATTGCAGGATTAGTCACAGGCAATCGAACCGGGGAACACTGGAGTGGTTCGGTGGAAGCTCTGGACTTCTACGATGTGAAGGCAGATGTCGAGGCATTGCTCAATGCTGCCAGCGGAACTGATTTTTCCATTACTCCAGGTGCGCATCCGGCCCTGCATCCGGGCATATCGGCGGTTATCAAATCGGGCGAGCAAACCGTCGGCTGGGTAGGAAGTTTGCATCCGAAGTTACAGAAAACATTAGATTTGTCGCAAGTTCCCATACTGTTCGAAATAGAGTTATCGGCACTTGAGCAAGTCAATGTTCCGGTCTATATAGAGATTTCGAAGTTCCCGTCTGTGAGGCGGGATCTGGCGGTAACACTGGATCAGGATATCCCGTTCTCAAGGATCAAATCGTGTGTTGAGAAGCATGCTACAGAGATTGTACGAGACGTACGTTTGCTGGATGTATACGCCGGCAAAGGCATTACAATTGGTCTAAGAAGCGTCGCTTTAGGGTTGATATTGCAAGACTTTTCCAGCACCCTTGGCGACATTGAAATTGAATCAACGGTGTCGCAAATCCTTGACGGTCTGACAAAAGACCTCGGTGCGACACTCAGGACATAACATGGCACTAACCAAAGCATCGTTGGCTGAAATGCTGTTCGACGAGCTTGGCCTTAATAAGCGTGAGGCAAAAGAATTCGTAGAACAGTTTTTTGAAGAGGTCAGGGTGGCGCTCGAGAATGGAGACGACGTAAAACTCTCCGGATTCGGCAACTTCATTCTGCGTTCAAAAAGTGAAAGACCCGGTCGCAACCCCAAAACCGGTGAAGAAATCCCCATTTCGGCGAGGCGTGTTGTGACGTTCCGACCGGGACAAAAATTAAAAGCTCGAGTAGAAGCCTATGCTGGAAACCAGCAATAATAACGAACTGCCTGCAATCCCCAACAAACGCTATTTCACCATTGGTGAGGTCAGCGACTTGTGTGATGTTAAGCCCCATGTACTTCGCTACTGGGAGCAGGAATTTCCCGATTTAAAACCCGTCAAGAGACGCGGCAACCGCCGTTATTACCAGCGGCATGACGTGATGCTTATCCGCACAATCCGCGGGCTGTTGTATCAGCAGGGCTACACTATTGGTGGTGCCAGACAGCAACT
>CAYLZS010000076.1:0-10984 GCA_964388065.1 uncultured Granulosicoccaceae bacterium | reverse complement strand
TCAGGATCATACAGCGGCGGACCCTGCACCACAGCAGGATAAAACTCTCCGATTATTTCTACCTCGAGCTGGGTGCCCGGTGTTGCGTAAGCTGACTCAACGTAGCCCATCGCCATTGATTTTCCGACATAGTGTGTATAACCACCGGAGGAGACATAACCTACAGCATTACCGTCTTTCATGATCGCCTCATCAAGAGTGACATCAATAGGTGTGTCTATAACCAGTGTCACCAGACGCCGTACAACGCCAGCTTCTTTGATTTTCTGCGTGGCTTCCTTGCCGATAAAATCTTTGTTCCAGTTAATGAAACCCTCCATGCCGGATTCAATGGCATTGAAGTCTGGTCGAAATTCAAGGCTCCATGCACCCCATGCCTTTTCAAGGCGCAAGCTCATTAATGCACGGTTTCCGTACCATCGGTAGTTAAGTTCATTGCCTGCTTCTTCTATAGCTTCTGCAAGGCGCAGCAGATATTGCGGTCTGCAATAAATTTCATAACCGAGTTCACCTGAAAAGCTCAGTCTATTTAATAGAACCGGCACGCCGCCAACGTAAGTTTGTCTTGTATCACGAAACTTAAACGCGTCGTTGGAAACATCATCACGTGTGATTCCGGATAGCAGCTTGCGAGACTCGGGGCCCGACAACGCAATACCATGCCAGTCACCGGTTTGGTTTTCATGCATAACATCATCAGGCAGAGTTCGTTTGAACCAGCGACTGTGTGCATCCTGCATAGCACCTGAACCGAATAGCATAAAATGTTCATCGCTGTAGCAGGCAACGGTTAAATCACCATATAGACGGCCTTTGTCAGTCAGCATGGGTGTCAGCGCAATACGTCCGGGTTTTGGAATGTGGCCCGCCATGGTTTTATCCAGCCAGGCACGGGCACCTGGTCCTTTAATAAGGTGCTTGGCGAAGTTGGCGATTTCTATCCCTGCCACTCCTTCGCGGACCGCTTTTACCTCGCGT
This sequence comes from uncultured Granulosicoccaceae bacterium, assembly GCA_964388065.1. Lineage (GTDB taxonomy): Bacteria > Pseudomonadota > Gammaproteobacteria > Granulosicoccales > Granulosicoccaceae. Next base: position 10,006 of record CAYLZS010000076.1, on the reverse strand, counting down.
GCTACATAGTCATGTGATCGGTTGCGTTCAAATGTTGGATCTTCATGTGCGTCTTCGGGGTTGTTGGCAAACCAGAGCGCATGTTCAAGACCAAACGACTGACCCATACGTGCACCTTTGGCTATCAGCCGGTCGTAAAGTGCGGTGGTTTGCTGGCGTCGACCTTTGGGCAGTGTTTCGTTCGGGAAAGTCATTACGAATCGGCGTTCGTAGTTTTCTGTTGATTTGACTGTGCCCCAGTCGGGTGATGCCCAGTTGCCAAAGCGTGCAACATCCATAGCCCAGACGTCGATCGAAGGTTCTCCGTCGATCATCCATTCGGCCATGGTTAAACCGACACCACCACCCTGACAGAAGCCTGCCATCACACCCACCGCGCACCAGTAGTTGTGCGTACCGGGGACCGGTCCGATCATCGGGTTACCGTCTGGTCCGAAGGTAAAGGGTCCGTTGATGGTTTGCCTGATACCGGCTTCTGCCAGTGCCGGTATGCGATCAAATGCCAGCTCAAGCCGGTCGGCTATGTGTTCGAGATTCGGATTTAGCAATTCGTGCCCGAAGTCTAATGGCGTGCCTTTAACCCGCCACGGTACACCCACCGGTTCGTAAGTGCCGAGCAATAAGCCATCGCGTTCCTGTCGGAAATAAATATTGGCGTTGTAGTCGATGCCGCAGGGTAGTCGTGAACCGAAGTTTTTTACTTCATCAATAGTTTCAGTCAACAGATAGTGATGTTCCATTGGTTGAACCGGTAGATTCATGCCTGCAAGATGTCCGACTTCGCGTGCCCAGAGTCCCCCGCAATTCACAACATGTTCTGCGTTAACTGTGCCTTTACTCGTGACCACATCCCAGGTGCCGTCTGCGCGTTGAGTAGTACCGGTCACAGGTGTATGAGTAAAATACTGACCACCATGATGTTTTGCGGCTTTGGCAAACGCGTAGGTGGTGCCGGACGGATCAAGGTCACCGTCCTGATCATCCCAAAGTGCCGCAATGTAGTGTTTGGGATCTATTAACGGATGGCGTTCGGCGACTTCCTTCGGTGATATCCATTCCTGCTCCAGACCCATATAGCGTGCTTTGGAACGTTCGCGCTTCAGGTAGTCGTACCAGGTTTTGTTTGAGGCAAGGTAAAAACCACCGGTTAAATTTAAACCTATTGATTGCCCCGACAGTTCCTCAATCTCTTTATAAAGATTAATGGTGTAGCTTTGCAAACGAGATATGTTCGGATCTGAACTGATTGTATGTATCTGGCCTGCAGCGTGCCAGCTGGAGCCTGAGGTCAGTTCATCGCGTTCGAGGAGAATAGTGTCTTTCCATCCAAACTTAGACAGATGATATAGAATCGAGCAACCGACAACACCGCCGCCAATAATAGCTACTTTGGTATGGCTGGGCAGCGATTTTTTGGTCGCCCCTTCTTTAACAAACTCTGGCATCGGTGCTCCCTGATCTCAGTTGTGTCATAAAGTGTTCGGATGTTTCACTAATACCATGCATCCGGTAGTTCTTCTTTGCGTTTGGCTACGTAGGCATCCAATGCTTCTTTGGTTGCCGGGTCTATAGGTGGCGCTTCATAGTTGTTGAGCATTTTGTTCCACTGATCAAATGCCCGTTTACGCATGTCTTTGCTGCCGCCTTCTTCCCAGCTCTCTACGTTCTCGCTATCGCTTAGCGTAGCGTCGTAAAACGCGGTCTGATAATGTCGCATCGTGTGGGCTGATCCGAGGAAATGTCCTCCTGGTTCAACCTCCTGGTATGCATCGCGGGCAAACTGGTCTTCACTCATATCGAGTGAATTCATCAGTTTCTGGTAACTGCCCAGTCGGTCGGCATCCATGATGAGTTTTTCAAAACCGGTCGCTAATCCTCCTTCGAGCCATCCTGCTGCATGCAAGGTGTAATGTGAACCGGCAAGCACGGTTGAGTGCATTGAATCGGCACTTTCATAAGCCGCCTGGGCATCTTCAATTTTGGACGCGGTTAGTGAACCGCCGCAGCGCAACGGCAAGCCAATGCGTCTGGCCATCTGGCCGATCACATAGTTGGATAAAACCGGTTCCGGCATACCAAAAGTAGGCGCACCTGATTTTAAACTCATTGATGAAAGAAAGTTACCCATGACAAACGGCGCACCTGGTTTTACGAGTTGTCCGAACGCTACTGTGATCATCACCTCTGCCATCGCCTGTGCGACCGCAGCTGCTGTAGAAACAGGGCCCATGGCACCGGTTAAAATAAATGGTGTGATCACCATAGCCTGGCCTCGCGATGAATAGACCTGAATGGCTTCGGTCACAACGCGATCAATCAATAGAGGTGAATTGGTGTTGACGTTTGCCATGATCACTACGTTTTCATCCATGGTCTGTTTGCCATGTAGAATCTCTGCCATATCCACGCTATCCTGCGCACGGCTTTTTTCAGTGATGGCACCAAGGTGCGGTTTATCGTTCAGCGTCATGTGTGCGTACACCATATCGAGATGGCGTTTTGACACTGGTATATCTGTTGGCTCTGCGATCACAAGTCCGCTGTGGTGCAGGTGAGGGTGCATATAGGTAAGTTTTAAAAGCTTTTCAAAATCGTCGAATGTTGCATAGCGACGACCGGTTTCGAGATCCCTTACAAACGGGGCACCATAGATGGGTGCAAAAACTTGATTGTTACCACCGATCGTGACTGAGCGTTCGGGGTTTCTGGCAAGCTGAGTAAATTCAGAGGGCGCTTTAGCGCATTGCTCACGTACCCAGACAGCATCTGCAAATACTTTATCGCCATCTGTTTTGACTCCGGCGTCTTTCCAGATGCGCAGCGATTCAGGATCATCGCGAAAAGCAAAGCCGATGTTCTCAAGCATCCAGTCAACCTGACTGTCAATGGCTTGCAACTGTTCTTCGTCGAGCGGGTCGAAGAACGCCAGATTTCGTTTGATAAAAGGTGAGGCAAGTGTGGCAGCAGAATCTTTATTGCGATCTCTTGTTTTGCGGCCCTTTCTGGTTCTTCTTGTCATTTGATAGCCGCGGCGGATGAGAGCTTTGGATAATAACCGAGCAAAAAGACTTTGTAACCGTTGTGTGTTGTCAGTGCACGTCGCATCCATTGCGTACAGTGTTTTGAGACAGCGAGATTGTTAAATGGGTTTTACAAACCTTGATAACACTCGACGTGTGCCCCATAAAATGAAGTGATGTTAAAGGAACCCGTAAAATTATGATTGATCGAAACAAGCGAAATACGTTAAAAAAAATGGCTCTCGGAACCACCGCACTTGGGGCAGGTATGGTTACAGGCGGTGCTGCTTTTGCCGGTTTGCCTGGCCTGCGTGAAAGCCTGTCAGTCGATGAACCGAAGCTTGGCAGCATAGAAGTGACAACGCGTGTCTCTGCCACCAAAAATGATCTGGAAATAGTCGTGTCGAATGCTGGTCAGCAGCCGGTAAACATAACCCAGATGACGCCGCGCACACTGCGTGTACCCAGAGGGGAATTTGATTTTTCTTCTTTGCTGAAAAAGGGGCCATTAAGGCTTGAGGCAGGCCAGGCAGTCACTGTGCCGCTAAAAAGGATGCCGGTACAGGTCGCCGCATCTGCTCAAACGTTATCTGACTCACTTAGAAAGTCGATGTCCGTCATTACAGACAATAATGCATATGCGTCAGTGACAATACCAGGTGTCACAGCGGTTTGATGCTGGAGTGATGAATATTGCAGGCAGAGGAAAAGACTGCAAAGGAGCAGTCTTTTCGGTGTTAACGGAGCTACCGTTAAACTCTCTGGAGTAATTTGTTTCGGGAGGCTTGTTGCTGTCTGCCTTCAACCGATGAAAGAATTATCACCGATTCCGGCTTTTGATGCTGAGAACTAGTTCGCATTTTGAAACACTGTGTATCATTTTCTTTACATAAATGCCTTTTTCAGTTGCAATGCTGCTGCGCTGCGGGCAATTGCACCGCCAGCGACCGGCATCGTAAAGAAACCGTGAACTGTGTCATCTGTTTGGGATGCACTCACTGTCACGCCGGCAGCTCTCAATGCTTCTGTGTACCTGATTCCCTCATCCCGTAACGGATCGAAACCCGCTGTCAGCACCCAGGCGGGAGGGAGACCTGCAAGTTCGCCAGATAACGGATTGACTCGAACATCGTTTCGCGATGTTGTATCTGGAACGTATTGATCCCAGAACCACTGCATCAGATTTTTTGTCAGAAAGTAACCGTCCGCATTTTCTGTGTAGCTTGCGTTTTCAAAGCCTGGTTCGATCACCGGGTAGATCAGTAGCTGAAAACGAACGTCGAGTTTAGATTCTTTGGCAGCAATGCAGGCACACGCTGCAAGGTTGCCACCGGCACTGTCACCGCCAACTGCAATGGATTGCTTATTTGCACCAATGCTTTCTGCGTTATTAAAAGTCCACTGCAGTGCTGCAAGGCAATCATCAAATGCGGCGGGAAACACGTGTTCAGGAGCTAAGCGGTAATTAACCGATAACACAATGCAACCGGACTCCGACGCCAGATGTCTGCACGGAAAATCAGCGCTGTCGAGATCGCCCAGCACCCAGCCGCCGCCGTGAAACCAGACCAGCACCGGCAGATTTTCTTTGTCTGTTGGTTTGTATACGCGACAGGGTATGTCACCGTGTTTAGCGGGAATGTTTAGCTCTGTCACTTCATGCACTGATGCAACATCAGCTGGAACCTGTCTTCTCTCGTCAAAGAAGTCACGCAGTTGCTCGGCCGACAGCATATGTGCAACAGACATATCATCCTGTACAACGCTCAGGAGCTGTTGAATTTCAGGATCGAGATCGGGATTGATTGTCATGTAATTAGTACTGCTCTAAAGTCATTAACGTTGGTAAGAGTCGGACCCGTAATCACTAAATCATTGAGCGACTCAAAGAAACTATAGGCATCATTATTTTGCAGGTAGTCAGCAGGTTTCAGGGCCGCCTGTTCCGCACGTTGCAGAGTGGACGGGGTGACTATACAGCCCGCGTTGTCTTCAGAGCCATCAATGCCATCTGTGTCTGCTGCCAGGCAATGCACACCGGCAATACCGTTAAGTGCGATGGCCATGGCCAGTGAGAATTCTGCATTGCGTCCGCCGCGACCGGTACCCTTGACTGTCACTGTAGTTTCGCCACCAGATAACAGAACACAGGGTTTTGTTAGCGGCTGCTGATGCCTGACTACCTGCTTGGCCACTCCAGCATGCACCAGTGCTACCTGTGAGGATTCACCTTCGATACTGTCTCCGAGAATCAATGGAGTGATGCCATTTTTTTCAGCAACTTCAGCTGCGGCCAGCAGAGACCTTTGTGGTGTTGCGATCAATACAGATGATGAGTTTGCAAGGCGCGGGTCGCCCTGTTTGGGAGTCTCGCTGTACCTGTTGTCTGCAGTCTGTTCTGCCAGCGCTCCTTTTTCGAGATGAGTGATGGCCGCAGCGGGTTTGGTTATGGCGTATTTTTTTATTATGGCTTGTGCGTCTTCATAGGTAGTAGGATCGAACACAGTTGGACCAGAGGCAATCACATCGGGGTCATCATCCGGTACGTCAGATATCATTAGCGTCACAAGCTTTGCAGGGTGTACAGCAGCTGCAAGCCTGCCGCCTTTAATGGAAGATAAATGTTTGCGTACACAATTCATTTCGCGAATGTTCGCACCACTTATTAGCAAGGCTTTGTTGAGTTGTTGCTTATCTTCAAGTGTTAACCCGGGTGCTGGCATAGATAACAGAGCAGAACCTCCACCGGATATCAGACAAACCACCAGATCGTCAGGTGACAAGTCTGATACGGTCTCGAGTATTCTCAGTGTGGCTTTTTCACCCGCTTGATCAGGTACCGGGTGCGCGGCTTCAACAATTTCAATGTGACTGCAGGGCACAGCGTAGTCGTAGCGGGTAACCACCAGGCCAGATAATTGATCTGCGGGCCCTGTCCAGTGAGTTTCGAAAGCCCGGGCCATTTCTGCAGATGCTTTTCCGGCCCCAATCACCACTGTACGTCCTGTCGGTGGCTCAGGCAGATGTTGCGGGATGACTTCTTCGGGTTGTGCGGCATCGACTGCTGCCTTGAACATCGACGTCAACAGCTGTTGTTCATTCATCAGTTGTTTTTATCTTCTGAGAAAGCGCATGGCGATTAAGCCGACAATTGCCATCGATGATGCAGCACCGGCAACATAGGTGAGTGCGGCTGCAGTTAGCATAGATTTGGCACCGGCGTACTCCTGTTCATTAACCAGATTATATTTGGTCAATTCCTGCAGTGCACGTTTGCTGGCATCAAATTCGATCGGCAGCGTGAGGACAGGCATAAACATGCCAAGCAGCATCATCAGCAGGCCGGTATTTATCAGGAAACCGCTGCCCAGGAATGCACCAGCCATGGTCAGTATAAGACCAAAGCGATTGCCCAGTGCGGCAATCGGCATCATCAGCGCTTTAAGTTTTAGCGGGGTGTAATTTTCAGTGTCCTGTATTGCGTGGCCACACTCGTGGGCGGCAACGGCCAGAGCGGCAATGCTTGGCTTGTTGTTAATGTCCTGAGAGAGGCGCACTAACTTTTGGCTGGGTATATAGTGATCTGTCAGCATGCCCTCTGAAACTTCAAGCCTGACATTGTTCAACTGATTATTGTCCAGAATTTGTCGTGCCGCCGCATGACCGTCAATACCTGCTGTGTTTTGCACGGTACTCCACTTTTTGTAGGTGCGTGTCATCCACATGCGAACCAGAGTAGAGGCGACAAAACTGAGAACAATAATAGCGATGAACATGTTTTAAACCGGCAAAACGTTTTGTAGCAACCTAGTGTACTGGAACAAACAGTGTGGTCACATGAGAGCTTGTCATTTGTTCTGCAGCAAGGCGTCAACTCGCAGGGAATGGTCACTCCCTTTTCAAGAGTTGCAACGCAGTTGCAGGACAAATGCCGAGCTCCCGAAGGGGCGGCTGACTAAAGTGCCCAAATGCTCAAACAGCAAGTCGGACTCAAGGATCAACGAATACTGTTATTAGATATCAAATCACTTTAGTCAGTCGACTCATGTGACTACACTGTTTGTTTCAGTACACTAGCACATTGTCTTCGTCGATGGTTATTGAGCGGGTTTGGCGTTAACTGCCATGACATGGCCTATCTGCCATGGGTTCTGTAGTTGCTCATGTGCGGATTTTATTTCCAGCAGTTTTTCCATCAGTACGCCTGGTATCGCAGTGGATTTTCTGGTGCTCATGTCGACAAAAGTCCCCAGAGACTCATGGCTGGCTGCCAGTGTGTTTGACTCAGTTTTGTACATCTCCTGATAGAAGTGGAAGCGTTTTGCATTTACATCGAGCAGACGTGATTCTACTCTGACGGTTGCAGCAACTTTGACCTCAGACAAATAGTTTAAGTGTGTTTCAAGTGCGAAGGTGGAAAAATTGTGTTCTTGCCTGAGTTCTTTAGTGAGGCCCATCCACTCGAAAAAGGGTCTTGCCGCCAGGTCAAAGATATAGTGATAAAACGCAACATTGAGGTGGCCGTTATAGTCTATCCAGTCGGGCTTGACGACGGTTGAGAATTGATTGTACGGAGTATCTACTGGCATTGGTCGCTTGCGCTCTTAATCTAGTTGCTGATGGCTAATTGCTGACGGTTAATTGATGATGAACACGGTTGTGGTGGTAGAATTGAATCTCAACTACAAAAAGTCTGGCTGGAATCAACGGAAACAGCGTCTATGAAACTCTACCATAACCCTGCATCACCATTCGTCCGTAAGGTAAGAGTAGTCGCCTCCGAGTGCGGCATTACCGATCAGTTACAGCTCGAGGAAGTTGCACTGACGCCTGTATCGACACCAGATGCTATTGCGGCGGAAAACCCGCTCGGAAAAATTCCATCGCTGGTGCTGGACAATGGCGTAACACTGTTCGACTCAAGAGTAATCTGCGAATATCTCGACACCGAATTTAGTGGCGGCCTAATCCCTGTCAGTGGAGAACAACGCTGGTCTGCACTGCGACAGCAGGCAATTGCCGATGGCTTTTGTGATGCGGCAGTTCTGGTCCGTTACGAAGGCTTTGTAAGACCCGAAGACAAACAGTGGAGTGAATGGATGGAGGGGCAGCTGCAAAAATGCAGACGATCTGTCGATTTACTGGAGCAGGAGTGTAAAAATTTTGCGGACACTGCAGATATTGGCAACCTGAGTGTAGCCATTGCTTTGGGCTATTTCGATTTTCGAAACAGCAGTGAAAAGTGGCGAGATCGTGCGCCAACGCTTGCAACCTGGTATGAAAAATTCTCACAGCGCCCATCGTTGACAGAGACTCAACCCGCATGATGCATCTGCGTTGTAAATTCTTTTTATTGCAGTCTTTGTGACTGGCTCACGTACGCTGCATCGTTTACTGCTGGACGCCCGGCGCACTTTAAAACTGGCAATACCATTGATGCTTGCCCAATTGATATTGACGGGCAACGGGCTGGTGGATGCATTGGTCGCAGGCAGGCTCGGTACCAGTGAGCTTGCAGCTGGCGGAATAGGCGCGGGCTTATGGTTTTTTGCGTCACTGTCCTGTATTGGTTTGATGGCAGGAATCTCACCAACGTTGTCGCAGCTAATTGGTCAGGGTCGCCGTGTCTATGTTGGTTCAGTTTTTACCCAGGGTTTATGGATAGGAATAATCACCGGTCTGCTCGCTATGCTGTTTGCGTGGCTGATGGTTGCGTCAGTCGACTTCTGGCCAATTCAAAGTGAGCTGATACCTTTGGTGGTGCAGTATCTGTTGCCGGCAAGTTTTAGTTTACCGGCATTTGCTGTGGTGATGGCCTGCCGCAATGCCTGTGAAGCAACTGGTTACACCCGTGGTGTGGTTGCTATTCAGTTGCTTGGTCTGTGTATCAATATATTCGCAGACCTTGCATTTGGTCTTGGCTGGTTCGGCTTTCCGAAACTGGGTTTGTTTGGTATTGGCATTGCTACCACTATTGTGTCGGTTGCTATGGCAATAGCACTGGTTTTATATCTGCGCGGGAATCGCTTTTCCCGGTATCAGTTTTTAGCAAAGTTCGAAAAGCCGCGGTGGGCTGATATAAAGCCAATGCTGATGCTATCCATACCGATTTATCTGGCATTGTTATTTGAAGCCGGGCTGTTCGTGGCCACTGCCATTCAGATGGGGGTACTGGGCTCACTGGAGGCGGGTGCTCACAACATAGCAATTGGTATTTCCGGTGCTTGCTATATGTTGCCACTGGGTTTGTCTTTTGCATTAACCGCAAGAGTAGGGCGTGTCTACGGCAGAGGTGCGATTGAATCAGTAAAGCTTCGTCTGGCAAGCGGAGTACTAATTACTTTATTGCTTGCGCTAACTACAGTTACCTTACTGGTATTGTTCCGCTATCAATTGACTGGCCTGTACACCGACGATGCAGAGCTACGTCAATTTGCCACGGGTCTGATCGCGCTGGCTGCAGTATTTCAGCTATCAGACGGAGCGCAGGTTGCGTTACTCGGGATGCTGCGTGGTATGAACGACACTCGAGTTCCGATGCTGATAAATGCTTTTTCCTACTGGGCTATAGCATTTACTGCAGGTTATTACGCAGCGCATCATCTTGGCTGGGGTGCGACAGGTCTCTGGTTCGGCTTGATACTGGGGCTGACTGTGGCAGCCGTTTTGCTGGCCTGGCGATTAAAGATAAGAATGAATCAGGTGGAAGGCGAGTTTTCGCTGCAGGTTTAAAAACCAGGAGTAAAAAAAGCGCGGGCTTTGACACCCGCGCTTTCGCACATTCCCGTGTGCCACATCAGTTACAACTAACCGAACTGGTTCATCGTATTGTCTTTACCTGATGCTTTCAGTGCCTGATTTCCAGAGAAGTACTCTTTGTGATCATCACCAATGTTTGAACCCGCCATATCCTGGTGCTTAACACACGCGAGACCATTGCGAATTTCCTGACGCTGTACATTGAATACATAAGCCAGCATACCTTC
>CAYLZS010000075.1:0-8346 GCA_964388065.1 uncultured Granulosicoccaceae bacterium | reverse complement strand
ATTCAACGCTGTTAAATAATTAAACGACTTTTATCGCAACTGTCTCACCTGTAAAGTCGGTACTTGATGTGACAGACAGGGTACGAATTTATAAGAACTTGTAGTTCAGTTATGTCAGATATCTGTGGTAGCTGCTGACTCATTGGTGCCAACCGATTCCCCGTACCAGATTAATGCAGCGAACGGGGAGACTGTGCCCACACCAGCCGGTCGTAATCCAAAATAAACACTGACTACCCGTTATTCCGACTGCAAGGGTGTAGAGAATATATCGCCGCGGAAATTGGTATCATCTTCTACCAAATTACTCGCATCGCTGTGGTAAACGATGGACTGTTTGTTGTTTGCAAACCGCGGGAAATTACTTGGCCTGTTTCCGCTGCTTTGATCGATACCGCGACTAACAAGCACTGCTTCTTGCTCAGAGATATCTAATGCATAAACATTCCAGTAGCTATTGTCTGAAGTTGCCGGTAACGGTCCATCGTGCAGAACACCGTAGTATAAAATTGTTTGACCATCGGCACTTATTTCCTCAGGGCTCGCTATTTGACTAAAATCAGGCCCTGCCCAGTTTGGTACCAATGTATCTAGTCCGAACTCTATCTTGATGTTTTGTTGTAGGTCGATCCATACAATAGGTCTCTCTGTGGAATCGCCATTTCGGCCTACCACGTATCGACCTGTATCGCTGATTTTCATGCCAAAGGTTGCAGAGCTTGTGATGCCCTCTGGCAATTTGGTCAAATCACCTGAAGTACGGTCAACTACAAAATAAACTGTGTCGTTGTTAGAACGGGTTTCAAATAAGACAAACCGTCCGTCTGCAGAAATATCGATTGTGGTAACAAAGGGATAAGTGGCCATGTTGTTTGCGATGTTGGTCACCTGGGACTCTGGCAGGAGCTCAGTAATCGTTCCAATACCTACATCATATATAAAAGTGGATGTCGCTCTTGAACTGAATTCATTCCTAAGGTTTTGAGCGCGAGAGTTGAAGATTACCGTATCTCCGTTTGCGGTAATTAATGGATTAGTCGAGTTTCCTGTTCCGACATCTCCGGACGGTGTACGGCTAATTATTGTATTAGATTGAGACAACGCATCATATAAGTAGATCTGAGTACTTCCGTTAGCGTCGAGATTGAGGGCTGTTGAGCCGCTGGTAAATACTGAATACCTTCCATCGTCACTAATGTCCTGACCGAGGCTCCTGTTGTCGTTGCTCCGGCCATCTATGGCCTTACTAACCTTTGTAATTGAACCTGCAAGAGTATCTCTTAGATAGACATCGATAACAGTATCTTCACTATCACCAGTCTCTAAAACGTTAGTGGCTGCAGTAGAAAACAACAGGTATCTACTGTCATTGGTTATCGCAAACACACTGCTCGTCGACACATCAGCATTTAGCTCTTGTTGATTGTCGTTGAATGTGAGTCTTTGAGTTCTATTGGGATCTATTACTACAATATTTTCGTCTACTGCACCTTTACTATCACCACTGTTACTAATTGTATCGGCAGGTATGTTGTTTTCATCTGCACCGTCACCCTCACCATTACTGGTGTCAGTCGATGTACCGTTTTCTTCTTCGCCCTCTCCCTCACTGGTATTAGTATCACTCGATGTACTGCTGTCTTCTGCAACTTCAGCCGCCCCACCACTGCTACTATCACCACCGCACGCGACTAACAACACAGTGCATATTGATACCAATAGAGTTGTTTGAATGTTAGGCATACGTAAATCATCCGGTTGGAAGCTAATGCAAGACAGCTTCATGAAAAAGGATATGGGCACGATCAGTAACCGCAGGTAAAAACATTATGTCATGACATATAAAATAAAACAACCGAGTGCTACACAACTACACTGAGTGGTGGTTATGACCGCAATTGGCCGACTACTGCAGTAGCTGCCAGACGCATTAAGGCTATCGAATTCACGTTGTCAGATCAAACCAGCGAACGGTGAGACTGTGCCCGAAGCTGCCCTTCCTTTTTGAAGTGGCAGGTTCATTTAACTTTACCCAGCGTTTTGCAAAAGGACAATGACTTCCGCCTGCTCCTCTTCTTGCGCGATTTCCAATGCAGTTTCGCCAACATCAGTTTTAGCGCTCAATTCTGCCCCATTAGCCAGGAGAAGAGTCGCTGCATCTACTCGCCCAAAGAGTGCCGCCGAATGAAGAGGTGTCCATCCACGGTTATTGCGAGCATTGACATTTGCACCGTGCTCAAGAAGCATTTTGGTTATCGCACCCTTTGAGAAATGAAGTGGTGAAGCACCATTTTTAGATGCCAAATTAGTGTCTGCTCCAGCGTCAATCAAAGCCTTGATTGCTGGAAGATTCCCAACCGTGATCGCGCTGATTAACGGTGGCCAGTCATCTCCGTTGATTCTAACATTTACATCGACACCAGCTGAGATCAACTTCTCTAGTTCAGTGAGGTCATTATTTTGGGCGGCTCTATGGAGGTTGGAGATCCCATTTTGATCGAACACAAGGAGGTTATCAGTTAGAACTCCATTTGAGTTGAGCGGAGAAACATCAAGAACCGGGAGCTCAGAACTTTCGCCGCAGCCCGTTTCTGCCATGTAAAGAGCGTGAGTTGTTGGGGTGTTTAAGGCGATAGATGAAGCTTCCATGATCTTATCGTCGCTATCGGCAATACATATACCAATAAACTTTCCATCCCTTCTTTCTCCGAACAGCCCACTATTTTCAGCGTTCTTGATTGCTGTCAGTGCCACCTCAAGTATATTATCTCTAGCTTGGCCCCATTGGTCATCATTACTACTTTCCAGGATTTTTTGAATTGATTTATTTGTAGTCTCAAAAATATTAGTTTCGTCGAAATTTTGCCATTCAACTGCAACATACCTGTAGTAGTTATAGCTTGCGTCATTTTTATCGCGTTTTAGATCAGTCTCTCTGTTATATACAGGGAAGATACTCGATAGATCACCAGTTGTATAAAGCACGTATCCGTAGATATCGTCATACTTTTGGACGGAAAGGTTCCAGTGCTCGACTAATGCCTCTTCGATCAACGCGGTTAGTTTTTCGTACGTCATTAGTTTCCTTTCCAGAGAATAGTTTGAGTTATCCGGATGCGAATTTAAATCGGTTTGTACAGTGAAACCACTAAGTCAGCGAAGGACGGCTTTTGGCCGACTGTTGCTGGAGACAGTGCCGACAAATGATTCCAGGCCGATGGCATTATTATCTCAGAAAACCCCCGACACTGATCACTCAGCCGGTTCTGCTTCGGGCTCCATTGGATCGTCACCTGAGTCTTTAAGCATGGCTTCTGCTTTTTTCATATTTCCATCAGATTCAAATAGTGCTTTTTTACAATCCATCATTGAAGCACCAGTCAGAGTTCTAAGTTCCTTAATCATTTGAGCGGTTATCATTAATATTTCTCAATAGAAGATACGGGTATTGCTTGATGATACTGCATCATCTAATAGCGAATGAGCGAACGGCGGGTGTTGGCCGAACAGCGACCGTTAGCAGCTGTTCATTTTACCGCATTTTCCATTCATGGCAGCATCGGGCCGGTGCTGACCCTTACCTGACGGTCGGTCTAGCCGTTCCATTACAGTCGCGGGTGTGGACTGCTCCGCTTATCCCGCTTGCTGACCTAATCCTCAAACCCATACGTCATCAGTAGTTTTAATTCTCAGGCCGATACGTACTTCGATACAGACAAATCCAAGAGATAATGGTGCAGGCCATACCAATGAGTGCGGATAAAATCGCAACTGGCAAAACCGTTGGACTTTGATCCATTGCTCCGCCAGCGCTAATCACTAGCAAGATGATTGTAGTAGCAGTTGCAAGTGCACCAACAACAGAAAAAACGCAAATTGAAATTATACTGCTGGTGGAATAAAACACTGGCATAAGGAACAACAGGAGAAAAAAGAACCAAAAAAAAGAAAAAAACGAAATAATAAATGGAACAACAATAACAATTGCGATATCCAAAGGACGGCCAATTCCTTCCGATATTAGAGAGGCTAGACTAGTCGCCAATGCAACGAACGTAGCCGAATAGATAGAAGCCTTCGCTTGTACTTTATATCTTTCCATTTACCTCATCTAACTCAATTCTCAGAATGTCCGCAATTAGCAGCTGAACTTTGAGACAGAATTATACAGCGAAACCAATCCGGCGAATGGCAGCAATTGGCCGACTGCTGCGGTACTTTCTTATCTGCCGGACGTATTCTTTCACCGTACCAGATCAAACCAGCGAACGGGGAGAGTTGGCCGTTAGTTGCCGTTCCAATCGGGCAGCATTGACCCTTTGCTGTCATCTAATGGCATATATAACTCCAGTTGCCTAGCAGATCGCCGTGCTGTAACAGTTTGGAGGAATGACTAACATTGCGCGTGCAACTCAATGAAAAGAGGTACATGATCGCTGTGTTGTAACCAATCACTTGGTCGCCCAATTTCAATTGACGCGCTCTCCAGATAAGGCTTTGGGAGATACGCATAGTCTATGTGGTACGGTTTATCCTGATGCCGGTACATGTAGAAGGTAGATTTGGCTTCCGACCCTTGCTCTTCTTTAGTCTGGAAATGGTATAAACTTTGAAGCCCGATCTCAGCTAGTCGGCTTGTGTTCTTAGTATGGTTATAGTGGTTGTCTCTCCTTTTGTCGAAGTTGAAGCTACTATTAAAATCGCCAATAAGTATCGTACGTTCTGCGTCTATGTTTTCTATGTAACTGTCCAGGAATCGTGTGACTTGTGCTGCGTAACTAACGCTCTTAGATTTGCCGCCTTTCGTCCAGACACCGAGAATTACTAAGTCATTACTTATTTTTACTGGTAGAAAATAGTAGCACCCAGTAATCGACCACTTGAGGGGTTCGATAGTGTTATTAGCGGGTACGAATATTCCTAAACCCTTGTGCTTGTTTTGACCCATCCAATGGAAATCCCAGCCTGCCTCTTTGTACATCTCTGCGCTTAGCTCTGTGTTTTCACACTCTTGTACCACTAAGACATCTATAGCTTTTGGATCGAAGAGTTTCACCTTCTCACGGAATTTTTGGCTTGCGTTCCAACTAACAAGTTTCATCCAGACATCTTAACATCGACTAGGATTGAATCGACCGGTTTTGGCCGAGAGCTGCGGTAACTGCTTGCTGAATTGGGACAACCGTTTCACCGTACCATCAATCCGGCTGATTTAGGCAAAAAAACCACCTGTGCAACGCAGCAGGTGAACAGTTCAATCGATGAACTGCTCCATCATAATGAAATAAGTGGGGCGGGAGGTAATTCAGAAGTAAAAGGAACCTCCTGTGCCCCGAAACTCAAAACAACAAATTCAACAACCTCGATTGTGACAACTGCTCCGGAGAGAGATCAACGAACTCTGAGTCCGGACGCGCGTTTACAACTGTCGCCCCGGCAAGTCGAAGTATTTCTGACAAGTCCAGAGTAGTCGATGTCATCCGATCATTCAAATACCGGCGTGAGTGTGCTGTCACCTCATTCTCACTGGAGCTGATTGCACCCCCGACCCCAACATTGCTGAAATAGAAGCGTGTCTGCTCACCAACTGTTTTGACCAGCCCCAGCAACATTTGCTTTTTCGATATCGTGACCGATGCTTTCGCGACAATTTTATTCTGATCAATCGTGTGGTTTTTCAGTGTTGTTGGCGCCTCGTTGGATACCATCACGGTCGATGGTACAGGCCGAACCGCAGAATAGTTAAAGTAATTGAGCATCACCATATACGGATCTTTTGCACCCTTTACATGATAGAGCTCACTTGCCCCGTTTGGTGCCGGCGCATCAGTCAGATCGCCTGAGAACAATACTTCATCATTACGGATTTCGGCATCCCAACCGACCTTAGTGGTCGCAGACATTAACGACAAATCAAGATCTGTTTGCTCACCATCGACGTTGTACCAGTGAATGCCGAATACAATCTCCTTGTTGGCCGTGACATAGCTTCCCAAAGGATAAGGCCCTGCAAACTGCTTCTCACTTTGCGGTAACGCATAGTGCACATAATCCGGTACATAGAACGTCTGACCGGCCACTTTGGGCTGTAAATGCTGCACCAATGCGTCAAACACCACGTCATATACTTCAACGGTCTTCGCTTGCAGATGATCTGGCCACTCAAAACCCGTCGCCCATCCACGTCCATTGCGTACCGGGTAGATCACCGATTCAGTTGCCCGCTTGCGAAATTCGAGTGCATACAGCAGACGTATAACCCGGTAGATATTTGCTGTTTTAAGTTGTGCCGCCAGTACTTCGCAGTCAATACGATTTTCTTTTATTTGCTGGGTAACAGATGACAGGTAGTCCTGCTGCAGGGGTACGTGTTGCGTCTTTGCACGCTTGCGCAAGCGGTTGAAGAACCGCTTGTTCCCTGATGCCGCCTTCATAGCCAGGAACAACGGCTTAAAACGGTTGAAGATTGACCCCAGGTTGTCAGTTGCCTGCTCAAGCAGCGCATCCATAAGATCGCGTTTGTCAGCCTCCAGAGCTTTAATAGACTCGATCATCTCGTCATTTTTAATCAGCAATGTCTGTCCGGTGATCCGATAAATCACATAACGCAGATAATCCACTGGCTCATCAGGTGTTATTCCGTAGTGTTGATACAGTCGTGATGACAACTCGTGATTTTTGATATCCGAAAGATAGTTCGATTGATACTTATTTGCCTCCACAATCGTGAGTATGTCGTTGAGTGTTTTTTCAGTGAGAGCCGCTCCTGCACCGAGTTTGATTATTTCTGACAGCGCCTCCTGTGCCGTGATACCCCGAACAAACGTTAGCGGTATATCATCGGTCAATTCAGGTATGTCGAGTTTCTCCACCGGCACAAACACCGTCGATTCATCATAGAGCCCTGCATCTTTAAATCCATAGGTGGTCATGTAGTGCAGTAACTGCTCTATCACCAGTACTTCTATTTTCTCCGTGCGGACCTTATTCCACGACTTGTGAAAGCTCGCATTCGCCTGCTCACCGGACAAGCCTATAACCTGCTCTACCTGCTTACGCAATCGAGGTGTGACGGGAATATCAGGGTCGAGGATATAGCCCTGTGCCAGTGTAAGCTTTAGCATCGCCGGATCAGAGGCATTGCCAGGACGCTGCTCGATCTGGATTGCACGAAACAATCGAAGCGATGCTGCCAGAACCGATTTCAGGTTATCCGTTTTCATTGGCAGGAGTTGACCTGTTGACACCTCTTTTTCATAGTCATTTCACCCAAAAGTGATTGACCTCAAAATTACAATGTATCCCGCGTTCATCATATCAATCAAACTTAGCTGCCAAATACTATCTATCTTCACAGCTACAAAGCGAGTGTGTTTTTAACCGTCTTATACAGTAAACGACTAGCCAGCGAATGTCGGCTATTATTATGCAATAATTCACTGTGACAGAAATTTCGGGTCAGCTGATCAGCTTTCGGACTTCCTGTACCTGAATTTTACCCAGCGCATTACGCGGCAGAGTGTCAACAAACACAACGTCTTTCGGGCGCTTAAACCGCGCCAGTGATTCGCACGACCTGAGAACCGTGTCTCTATTCACCGACCCAACAACCACCGCCACCGGCACCTCACCCCAGCGTTCATCTGATCTGGCGACCACAGCGACTTCATCAACTCCTGGAATTTCACGGATAACACGCTCTAACTCGGCGGGATAAATATTCTCACCACCGGAAATAACAACATGCTTTAAGCGATCATCAAACCAGTAAAAGCCATCTTCGTCCTGATGAGCGACATCTCCTGTTCGAAACCATCCGTCTACAAGACTGGTGTCTGTGGCTTCCTGATTATTCCAGTAGTAACTGAGCGTATTGTTACCCTTAACATGTATTTCACCCGACTCACCGGGTGATACTTCCGTGCCGTCGCTGTTGCAAAGTCTGATGTCACACAGTAGTCCGGCGCGACCAATAGAACCTACACGGTCCGCGTGCTCGATGCGCTGATAAATTGCGACAGGTGACGTCTCTGTAGCACCATATACCTGAATTAACGGAATGCCATTCTCATGCACCTGGTTTATCAGTGAGACCGGTACATCGGTAGAGCCTATCGATATCGCCCGTAAGGCTCTGAAATGTTCATGATTCCACAACGGTGAAGCCAACATAGATTGAAGCAAGGTAGGAACAGAATTTATCAGTGTAATTTGTTTTTCAGATAATGCTGTTACTGCATCATCTGGAATAAATCGGGCTTGCAGCACCAAAGTCGCACCGAATAAAAGCGCCGGCAATGGCTGTATATTCAGACCCCCAACGTGAAACAGCGGCAGCACGTTTAG
>CAYLZS010000074.1:0-24856 GCA_964388065.1 uncultured Granulosicoccaceae bacterium | reverse complement strand
ACCTACAGTATTTTGGAAAAACCTCCGGCAAAGAGAGTGGTTGCAGGGTCGTAGTAACTATTTTACGCAGCTGACGGTAAATACGGTTTTATCTTCAAGTTTGAGTGCCGTCAGTGAGTTACCCCAGACGCAGCCACTGTCCAGTGCATACACGTTTTTGTAATGATGATACCCGAGCGCTGCCCAGTGACCGAATAGAATGGTATGGCCTGCCAGTGCACTGTTGTTAAATTCAAACCAGGGTTTAAGGTGCTCTGGCTGTTTGCCCGGCGACTCACTGCATTTGTAGTCAGGTGAAGCATTGCTCTCGCAATAGCGCATTCTGGTCAGGCAGTTCAATGCATAGATAACCCGTTCATCTGAATTTTCAGCATCCTCCCAGGTACCTTTGGTATTGCCATACAGTTTACCCAGTGTTTTTTTACTGCGTGCCCCGTGCACTGCTGACTCAACTTCTGTTTTAATCTTTTGCAGGTTTTCAAGTGACCAGTGCGGATGTATACCTGCATGTACCAGCACGTAGTTGTTGTCTATATGTATTAGTGGTCTGGACTGCAGCCAGTCAATTAAATCACTGGCATCTGGTGCATCCAAAATTGGAAATAGAGTGCTGTCCTTGTCTTTGCGCTTGCGTACACCGTAGTGCAGGGCAAGCAGGTGGATGTCGTGATTGCCGAGCACTGTTATTGCCGCATCACCAAAGGTTTTAACAAACCTTAATGTTTCCAGTGATTTTGGACCGCGGTTAATTAAATCACCCGCAAACCACAGGCGATCAGTGCCTTGGTCAAATTTTATTTTTTCCAGCAGCCGACATAGCGGGTCATAGCAACCCTGAATGTCGCCTATCGCGTAGGTTGCCATATGAGAAAACTACACTAGTGGAGTGTATGTGGTCCGGATAAAACGAAGTCTGGAATTGTTGCGTCAAATTGTTGTCCATCTTCGTCAATCATATGGTAGCTGCCGCCCATCGTGCCCACTGGTGTCTCGAGGATAGTGCCGCTTGTATACTGGTAGCCCTGTCCCGGTTTGATCAATGGTTGCTCACCGACCACCCCCTCACCTTTGACTTCCTGGGTTTTGCCATTGCCGTGGGTAATTACCCAGTGGCGCGTTAGCAGTTTCGCCGCTGTGTCACCCTGATTGGTAATAGTAATTGTGTAGGCAAAAACGAATTTGTCGTCTTCGGGATCTGAATCATCTTCCAGGTATCTGGTCGCTACGTCCACTTTAATGGCGGTATCAGCTGGATCTTGATGGTCAGTGTCGTCAGTGTTTCTCACCGGAATTCCCAGGGTAGTATTGAATGCTGTGCAGTAATTGTATCTTGTTTCAGTGCGGAGTTTGTTCAACTTATGTAAATACAGTGGCCATTCGTGAATTCGTACTACAGTTCAGCTATGGGTAATAACCCGCCATTGTCTGGGGGCGCCTGAGTCAGTGACGCAAAGAAATCAATCCATTCGTACCCATCACCCATTTGGATGATGACGCATTGTATAGATTACGACAAAATAGCAGCATCCAGGGACCGGGCTGTAAGCGGGCAATGAATTTTGGCCTCCATGGAAGGGACTTGATTGCTTCGTTTCTAACTCGCTGGAGTAGTCGAATTTTAGGTCTTGGTTCGTTTTTCTTTATTCAGGTAACTCTTTGAACCGATAGCGTTTTAATTGGCAACGCTTCAACTGGTCGCTCTAACCAGCAAGCACGGTGGTAAGTGTTGCGTAGTCTTGGAGGCTTAATGTCTCCGCCCTTGCACCCGGGTCAATACCGGCCGCTTCTATTTGCACATCACTTAGCATGCCTTTGAGGTTGTTTTTTATTGTTTTTCGTCTGTGTGCGAAAGCGGTTTTTACCAGATTGTTGAACGCTGGGTGAAGTTCTTTTGCAATTAGTGGTTTGGCTCGCGGCGTTAGCGCAATAAACCCGGATTCTACCTTTGGTGCTGGTGAGAATGCTGTTGGCGGTACCTGAAACAGTGCTCTGACGTCACAAAGATTCTGCACCACGACTGATAGTTGTCCGTAGTGAGCTGCACCGGGTTTTGCACACAGTCTTGCTACAACTTCCCATTGCAGCATGAAATGCATGTCGGTGATGTTGTCGATACTATCCAGAAGTTTAAAAATTAGAGGTGTGGCTACATTGTATGGCAGGTTTCCAACCAGTCGCATTGGTTTGCCTTGTGCGATTTCGTTGAAATCTGTCTGTAATGCATCTCCCTGGATAATCGTAAAATGTTTGTGGTGGGAAAATCTGGTTTGCAGTATTGGAATCAGGTCTCGATCGAGCTCAAGCGCTGTAAGGTTTACATCGAGCTTTAACAGCGCATTGGTCAGCGCACCGCGTCCCGGGCCAATCTCAATTAATGCATGTTCCCTTTGTGACTGGTCCCTTTGTGATTGGTCCCTTTGTGATTGGTCAGGGGCAGATGGTGCTGCAAATAAACTACTGATCTGATGAATGATCTGCTCGTCGATCAGAAAGTTCTGACCGAAACGTTTGCGCGCTTTGTGTCTGGGCATTGCCAGTAGCTAGCCGCTGTGGCGATTGTGTGCAAGATGAATCGCCAGATCAATGGCGGCGTGCAGACTGCTGTCACTGGCTTTACCGGTCCCTGCAAGATCCAGTGCGGTGCCGTGGTCGACAGACGTGCGAATGATCGGCAGGCCAAATGTCACGTTAACTGCATTGCCAAAGCCCGCATACTTCAGTACCGGTAATCCCTGATCATGAAACATCGCAAGTACTGCATCAGCACCTTCAAGGTGTTTGTGAGTGAACAGTGTGTCTGCGGGTAGTGGTCCGGTTGCGTTAATGCCCCTGCTGCGTGCAGTTTCAATTGCGGGTGCAATGGTATTTATTTCTTCCATGCCCAGATGACCTGATTCACCGGCATGCGGGTTAAGCCCGCAGACAAGAATATGTGGCGCTTTAATTTTATACTTTGACTCCAAGTCGTCATGCAGAATTTGCAGGCAATTGACTACGCCGTCGTGAGTGATGGCATCAGCTACGTCTCTGAGTGGCAAATGGGTAGTGACTAGCGCCACCTTTAGTGCTTCAGCGGCAAGTACCATCAGGGGCTGTGCGTTGAGCCTTTCTGCGATGTACTCGGTGTGGCCGGAAAAAGGGATGCCTGCATCATTGATCACACCTTTATGAACCGGTGGGGTGACCATCGCGTCGAATATGCCGTTGCGACAACCGTCAACCGCCGTGCGAATTGATTCGAGTACGTAGGCTGAGTTGGTCGGGTCGAGTGTGCCGGTAGTCACAGCTGAGATTGTTTTTAATGGCAGTACGCTCACCTGTTCGCAAGCGTTGTTTTCACTGAACTGATTAAATTCGGTGTCTATGCCAAGTGCATCAGCGCGTCCCTGCAAGACATCCGGGTCGGCAAGGATAACGAGTTCAGCACCCTGCCTGCTTTTGAGAGTCGCACATAGATCCGGACCTATACCTGCTGGTTCACCTGCGGTGACTGCAATCCGGACGCATTCATTCATTGGTATCTTTTTGCGAAACCGCGTAGCTCAACATAGGCACCGTCACGAAGGTCTTCGAGCCATGCCTGGTATCTTTCTTCACCTTTCTGTTGCCGCAGCTGTTCGCGAGCGTTGGCGGCGTCTGCTTCCTGAGACGTTTCAGGCAATTGTTGTTCGAGCACTTCCAGAATGTGCCAGCCAAAGGCTGTTTTAAACGGCTGGCTGAGAACATTGACCGGTGTTGTAAATGCCGCCTGTTCAAATTCAGCAACCATTTCTCCGCCACCAAACCAGCCAAGACTACCACCTTGTGAAGCGCTTGATTCATCGTCTGAGTAGGCTGCTGCAACTTCTGCGAAGTCAACGCCACTGGTCAGTTGCTCCTGTACTTCACGAATGCGTTGCTGTGCCTCGGTATTGCCGCGAGCACCACGCGTACTAACCAGAATATGCCGTGCTCTGACCCGACTTGGTGTTGCCTGGCTTACAGTTGTTCGGGCGACTAATTTTAGAATGTGATAACCCGCGACACTTCTCAGTGGCTCGGTGACATCGTTTTCCTGCAAGCCATTCATTTGCTGGGCGAAAAGCTCCGGCAGGTCTTCGAGGCTCCGTGACCCGAGATTGCCGCCTTCTATATCTGAGCCATCGGAACGTGCACTTCTCACCAGCGCTGAGAAAGCTTCACCGTCGCGGGCGCGGCTGGCCAGTGTCTGGGCAATACTCAGAGCCTCGGCGTCCTGTTGGGTATCTGCCTGCTGTGGCAGTTTTACCAGTATGTGGTCGAGCGTATATCGAAACTCACCACCACCGGAGCTGCTGGTGCTGAGAAGCTCCTGAACTTCCGCATCGGAGACGAACAGATTTGATTGAATTTCACGACGAGTGAGCGTTGAGACTGTCAGATTTTTGCGCAAGTCTTCGCGAAACATTAGAAAGTCTAATCCGTCGCCGGTAATTGAGTCACGCATTTCTTCTGGTGTCATGTTGGCGTTGGCTGCCATATCTTCGATTGCTCGCTGCAAACCGCTTTCATCAATGCGAATGTTTCGGCGTTCTGCCTCCTGCAGCTGGATCGACCGGATGATCAATCTCTCTACAATTAACTTGTGCAACTCTTCACCGCGTGGCAGGCCTGGCTGGTTCTGAGCCAGCATGGTGTTGAGCTCGCGGGTAAACTCGCTGTTGAGGATGATGTCGTCGTTGACAACCGCAATGATACTGTCCAGCGGTGTCTCTGCAGCCGCTGCACTGTTATGCGTTGCAAGAACAACAAACGATGCCAAAGCCATTGCAGCTGTTATTTGATTAAGCGTGGTTGCTGCTCGATGGAATAGAGCTTTCAATTGGCTGGTCGCCTGTGAAGAACTGGTTGTCCGGATGTGTCTGGATAACCGAGTCGATTGTGAATTTAGTCGCATGCGTGTGCCTTTGTGTTTGGCAGGAGGATCAGGTGAATAGCGGATTGAATAAGCAACCTTAGTGTTTCATCGGGTTATTCGTTGTCGCTAGTATAACCGCCGATGGACTCGCGCAGCACCTCGGTTACATTTTGGCCGACTGGCGCGAGGCCTTTCAGTACCAGTTGGAAAAAGAAAGGGGTGTTGGTGTCTTCGCCGTTTTCTGTGATGAAGCGTCTGGCGGCAGTGCGAAATGCCCAACAGCAGCTTTCGTATTCAAGCCCGAAAACAGTCTCGATCGCCAGATCGTCGTCCAGTGAGTAGTTCAGCCCTGCTGCTACCCGCCAGTTGTTTTTGATTGGCCAGGCGAAGGAGGTGTTGACGGTTTCACCGACGTCTCTTATGAAGCGATGTCCGATGTTGAACAATCGATCGCGGCCGTCACGATAGCGAAGTTCTGCCGACGAACGCTCGGTGGTGCTGGTATTCGGGTCCCACTGCAACGCGCTCTGACCGCTCCAGTTTTGATCGAACTCGACACCGAACTCAGCGACTATGTCCGAGCTTGATGCGGTTTCAATGTCGCTGCCCGGCAGCTGTACTTCCCGGTCCTGGAAAAAAAGCGTTTGGCCGATACTTGCCTGAAATCTTTCACGTCCCTGCGCGTTGACGATACTCGAACTTAAAGCAAAGCTCAGTTGATTGGCGTCGTTAATTCGGTCGGCGCCGGAAAAGCTGTTTTCACGAAACAGTTGGGAAAAATTGAAATCCAGTGCACCGGAATCGAACACCGGCAGTTGATCCTGATCGGTTCTTCTGGCGTACAGATAAAATAGTCTCGGTTCGAGTGTTAGTCTGGTGCCATCGTTATTTTTTCGATCAAAGAACATACCGACATCAGTTGAGAATATTGGTACTGTTCTATCTTCAGTGACGGAATTGTTTAAATTATAGTTAGTGTATCTGACTCCTCCTGCCACTGTTGAATACCATGAGGTGCGACTCCGGTTCCATTCGATGCGCGGACTTATATCCAGACGTGCACCGGTGACAGAGTCGGCTCGGTCAAAGAATACCCACTCAGAATCTACTGTTGCATTGACCGAGGCCTGGGCAAAATATTTTTTATAGTTAAATGTAAATTGTGGCAACTGCCTGAAAGGTATGTCCTCGGGTACGATATCTTCATCGACTGTTTGAAAGGTAAGCAGTCTTGAGCGAAAGACAAAATCATCCGCGGTATAAGTAATATCTGCGCGTCGTTCAAGGTGTGTGACGCTGGCTATATTTAACGTGTCGCCTAAGTCTTCGAAGTAGTCTGTATCGCTTACGGAGTTGAGGTCTACTGATGTTGTCCAGCGACTTGCAAATCCACCCAGGTGGCGCAGTCTGGCGAAGGTTCGGTTTTGACCGGGGATAAATCTGCTGTCGTCGTCAATGAATTCGTGGTTGAGTATCCAGTTGCCAAAGCGGTTTAAATGGCGCAATTCGCTTTGCAGTTGAAGGCCACGATCAGACATAGCGCGCAAGGTAAACGTTGCATCGGTATTTGGTCTGAAGTTCCAGTAAAACGGTTGTCGATACTCAAGGCCGGTCTCGTCGCTTTGATTAATGCGTGGTGCGAGAATGCCCGTCTTGCGCTGATCGTTTATCGGGAAACTAAATGCCGGTGCATAAAAGATAGGTACGCCTTTAAATCGCAGCGTTATATCCTGTGCAGTGCCAATGCCGTTTTCAGCGTTTAGTTTGATGCTGTCTGCACTGATCAGCCAGCCATTGTCTCCGGGTGGGCAGCTGGTGTAGGTGGCATCCTTTAACCTGAGACTGCCAATGTCATCGCGTGTGATTCGTCGGGCACGACCTTGCGCTACCACCTCACCGCTACCCAGTTCATAACCGGACTCACCCAGCTCAAATGTTCCTTCAGCGATGTTAAGCGTGGCATCTGAGCTTTGTACTTCAAGACCTTGTGTGCGGTACGACATGTCACCGTCAACGACGGCGGTGTTATTGCGGGAGTCAAATTGTGCGTTTTCTGCGTTTAATTCACCGTTGCGATGGCGTATGGAGATTGTGCCATTAAGGAAAAAAACTTCCGGGTCATTCGGGTCGTTGTTTGCGCTGTCCGCTGAAAGTTCTACAGAATCCTGTAGCGACTCATCCGGAATAAATTCCGGTTTAGTTGAATAGTTACCCGTCGGTTCTGTATTGATCTGCGAAGCGGGTTTGGCCAGCGACGCGGGCAGGGGTGCTACCGTTGGTGAGACGCAGTGTGTATTGTCTGTTGCGTATTGTGCTGGCGTGCTGAATTGACCGTTGACATTATTGTTGACCTTTTCGTTGACCTGGCCGCTTGCACCTGTAGATATCGCCAGTAACAGGGCCGTGATGCAAACAGCAGAATATCCCGCGCGCGCGCTGGCAGGCTCTCTGGGTTCAGCTGAGTGCAGGGGGAATTTCAAAGATCTGTGTGAGGTGTTTTTGGACAGAGGTTAAGAATAACGGCTTTTTAAGGCTGCGTGATGCTTCACAACGTGTCAATCTATCTAACTGGGCTGTGCTGGAAAATACAGGAGATTCAGCTGTGGCTGGCGCTGGTAAAAAAATTGAAGACATAAAGATGGACGCTGGCTGGAGGTCTCAGCTGAGCGGGCAGTTCGAGCAACCGTATATGAAAGAGTTGCGTGCTCAGCTGCTGGCGCGCCGCAGCGCAGGTGCGACTATTTATCCCACTCCTGATCGCTGGTTTAGCGCGTTCAATTTAACGCCCTTTGATAATGTGAAAGTGGTGATTCTTGGGCAAGATCCTTATCATGGACCGAATCAGGCACATGGTTTGTGCTTTTCAGTGCTCCCAGGTGTGCCTATACCTCCATCGCTGCGCAATATTTATAAAGAGCTCAATAGTGATCTTGGCATTACTCCCGTTAAGCACGGATACCTTGAGTCCTGGGCGAGACAGGGGGTGTTTTTACTCAATAGTGTGTTGACGGTCGAACACGGTGCCGCTGCATCACATCAGAAGATGGGATGGGAAACGTTCACCGATGCAGTGATTGAGGCACTGAATACAAACTCGGAAAACACAGTATTTATGCTGTGGGGCGGGTATGCCAAACGCAAAGGGCAAATGATTGATCAAAATCGACACCTGGTGCTTCAAAGCGCTCACCCGTCGCCACTGTCGGTGCGTGGATTTACCGGTTGCAGGCATTTTTCCAAAGCCAATGACTATCTGCAGCAGCGCGGGCATGCGCCTGTTGACTGGCAATTGCCCGAGCGGGTCGACGTTTCTGAGCCGGAGGGCCAGCCTGATCTTGCATAAATTCAAAGGTGTGTTTCGCGCGAGATCAGCTTGGCTGGAATGGTTTGCTGTGCCAGAGAATGTCTGTTTTACCATTGCGGGGCAAACTGATTGACTTGTTTAGCTTGGCACCCGTTGCTGCTTGAGGCAGAATCCATGCGCAGCGGGTCTGAGAGTTGGTAAAGCCGGGCCAAAAAAATTACTGAGTAACAATATACTTTCCAATAAGACTTAACTTTCAGAGGATTTAGCATATGGCGTTTATTCCGGTACTGCTGGGGGCGATAGGGCTCGCTATGGCAGTTTACGTATACATGCAGGTACTTAAGTACCCGGAGGGAGACGGCAAAGCCGCCGAAATCGCCCGGGAGATTCAAAAGGGTGCCATGGCGTTTCTGGTGCGGGAATACTCCATTCTGCTGCTCTTTGTGGTGATTGTTGCGGCAGCCCTGTTTTATGCTTTCGAGACTTCGCATACTGGAATAGCATTTCTGGTCGGTGCTTTTTTCTCGGCAGCTGCTGGTTGGTTTGGCATGTACACAGCCACGCGCGCCAATGTAAGAACTACCGTTGCTGCAGCTGAAAAGGGTGCCTCTGAAGCACTGACAGTGGCTTTTTTCGGTGGTTCGATCATGGGTCTCACCGTCGCTTCAGCGGGTCTGCTGGGTCTGGGCCTGTTGTACTTCTTTTGGGGCCATGAGCATGCTGAAGCCATTCACGGCTTTGGTATGGGTGCATCTTCGGTAGCTCTGTTTTCACGTGTTGGTGGCGGTATCTTTACCAAGAGTGCCGATGTTGGTGCCGATCTGGTCGGTAAAATTGAAGCCGGTATACCGGAGGATGATCCGCGTAACCCGGGTGTTATTGCCGATAACGTCGGTGACAACGTGGGCGACATTGCAGGCATGGGTTCAGATATTTTCGAATCCTATTGCGGCAGCATGATCGCGTCTATCGCTATTGCTTCAACCATGACTGTCACCGAGCTCGCACGGCTTGGCGAAGGTGTTCAAAACAGCACGCTCAGCTTCCTTCCGCTGGCTTTGTCTTCGGTTGGTTTGCTCTGTTCAATTGCCGGTATTTTTCTGGTTAAGCGTATGTCTGACAAATCTCCGGAGCAGGCACTGCGTTACGGCACGATTGGCGCGACACTGATATTCATTGTTGCGGCCCTGCTGGTAACACTGATCAGTGGTGTTTCATTGTCAGTATGGATGTGCGTTGTTGCCGGTGCTGTCGGTGGCATGGTCATCGGTCTGGTTACTGAGTTTTATACTGGTGGTGCACCGGTCAGACGTCTGGCAGCAGACGGTGAAACCGGTCCTGCAACAATAATGATTTCAGGCCTTGCATTGGGTATGGAGTCGGTGGTTGTTCCGGTGCTGACACTTTGTGTGATTATCTTTTCCGCAAGCTCACTGGTTGGTTTGTACGGTGTGGGTATTGCAGCAGTAGGTATGCTCGCCACAGTTGGTATCACGATGGCAATCGATGCGTATGGCCCGGTTGCAGATAACGCCGGCGGCATCGCAGAGATGGCGGGTATGGGTGAAGAAACTCGCAAGATCACCGATGGTCTTGATGAAGTGGGTAACACCACTGCTGCAATTGGTAAGGGCTTTGCCATTGGTGCGGCAGGTCTGGCAGCACTTGCGATAATCGCGGCATTTATTCAAACCATTAAACTTAAGAACCCGGAGTTCAGTCTGGATATTGGTAACCCGGTGGTGCTGGTCGGTATGTTTATCGGTGGCATCTTTCCGTTCCTGGTGAGTGCCATCACGATGCGTGCAGTGGGTGCAGCAGCGTTCGACATGATCAAGGAAATTCGTCGCCAGTTTCGTGAAATTCCGGGCTTGCTTGAAGGCACTGGCAAACCCGATAACGCGCGCTGTGTGAAGATTGCGACGACCGCTGCTCTGCGGCGAATGATTCTTCCGGGTGTACTCGCAATTGGTGCCCCACCGGTCATTGGTTTTGGCCTTGGTGCTGAAGCACTGGGAGGTTTCCTGGGTGGAGCTCTGGTTGGATGTGTGATGCTGGCACTGATGATGGCAAATGCCGGTGGTGCATGGGACAACGCTAAAAAGTATGTCGAAAAAGGCAATCTGGGCGGCAAGGGTACAGAGACTCATGCGGCAGCAGTTGTTGGCGATACCGTGGGTGACCCGTTCAAAGATACATCGGGGCCTGCAATGAACATCCTCATCAATGTGATGGCGATTGTGTCATTGGTTATCGCGCCACTGCTTGGATAGCAGTAACGCTAATGACGAGACTAAGCCCGGCCTTGTGCCGGGCTTTTTTGTGGTGCGTCGCAATGGTAACTTGTGCTTAAAACCGCCAGTTAGAGCGGTTCCCGGGAAGAAGTCGGTTTCCAAAGTGCGATAATCTGTTGGTGTATCAGTTACACAACGGAAAAATGAGCCGACCTGGCTTTAATAATAGTTATCGAGCAGCTGTAAATATCGCATCATTGTGAGCCGGTTTGGACTGCAGCATCGCTGCTTTAGTTGAGCTCTCATGATAAAACAAGTTAGCTGTTTTTCACTGCTGGCTGCCCTTATGCTGGCTTCCGGTTTGTTTGCAGGAGTGGTGCATGCTGACTACAGCCAGACGCCGGAGGGCAAAGCGTTTATCGCTGACATGGTGGTAAAACACCAGCTCAATTCAGCTGAGGTCACAGCCACTTTAAGGAAAGCGAAGCGCAACGACAGAGTGCTCGAGTTGATAAGTAAGCCTGCTGAAAAACGGCTTGAATGGAAAGGCTATCGCAAAATATTTCTGACTGACGAACGCATTGATGCGGGAGTTACTTTTTGGTTGGAAAACGAAGAGATTCTTGCAAGAGCTGAAAAAGAATACGGTGTTCCTGCATCGGTTATCGTTGCCATTATAGGTGTTGAGACGTTCTACGGACGAATACGCGGTGGCTTTCGGGCTATCGATGCTCTCTCTACGCTGGCGTTTGAATACCCGCCTCGCTCGTCTTTTTTTCGCAGCGAACTAGCTGAGCTGTTTCTATTAGCCAGAGAAAACAAACTCGCTATAGATGAACTTGAAGGTTCGTATGCGGGAGCGTTTGGTATGCCGCAGTTTATCTCCAGCAGCTATAGAGCTTACGCGATAGATTTTGATGGTGATCAGCGCAACGACCTGTGGCAGAGCGTGCCGGACGTGGTAGGAAGTGTGGCAAACTATTTTAATCGTCACGGATGGAAAAACGGTCAGCCGGTCGTTGAGCAGACTCAGATTACTGATGCAGCGTTAAATCTTGTAGTTGACAATCCCAGGCCCGTGACCTCGGAAAGTAAGCTAGCCAGCGCTGGCATCTATCCAAAACGTAAAGGCACTGGCAAGTACTCCTTATTACAGTTACAGGCCGAGGCAGGTACTGAGCATTGGATAGCGCACCATAACTTTTATGTAATCACGCGCTACAACCACAGTAACCTCTACGCTATGGCTGTGCACCAGCTCAGCCAAAAAATAAAATCGCGCAAAGAGAGTCGCTGACCAGAGCGACCTTCAAAGCGCACCGAGGGTTAATAAATGAATTTCCGCAATGCCGTTGTTATTGGGGGCCTTGTTGCGTTTGCATCAGGGTGTGCCTACTTGCCTGAGGGCGCGCCATCGCGTACCAACCGGGTATCATCGCCGGCTGATCTATTCATCAGCGACGATGCGCCGAGCAGGGCTTTATCGGGACCTGAAAAGCCCGGACTTAAAATCAGGAAAAGCACACGCGGCAATATGGAATCTTATGTTGTGCGTGGTGAGCGCTACCATACTCTGGATAGCGCTGAGGGTTATTCCGCGCGCGGAGTGGCCTCGTGGTATGGACCAAATTTTCATGGCCGCACTGCGTCAAATGGTGAAGTCTATGATATGTATCGGCTGACAGCAGCACATAAGACACTACCACTGCCTACCTATGCTCGCGTGACACATGTTGAAAATGGCCGCTCTGTGATTGTTAAAATCAATGATCGCGGACCGTTCTCCGGAGACCGGATAATTGATCTGTCCTTTGCTGCGGCACTTCGCCTCGGTATGGTTAACGATGGCACTGGCACGGTTGATATTCAGGCCCTGAGCCCTGATGAAATGATGGCGTTAAGCGGTCCCGAAAATAAACTTGATATAGATTTTTACTACACCAATGAAGATGGTACCGAAAGTGAAGTTGCAGCGACTGAGCCGGTAGCCAGGCCAGTTGTAACGGAGCCAGTTGTAACGGAGCCAGATGATGCGATTAGTGTTGCGGCAGTTGATATTGATACCAATCCGATTACCGCTCTGCCGACTACAGCACCTGTAACCACACCAAAGGCTGCACCAGTGATAAACGATGCAGTCGCATCCGCTGATAGAGTTTTACCGTCAGTTACAAAAGCAGCTGAAACACCTGCAGAAGGGATATTGCTGCCTCTCGATGAATTGATTCCGCAATCTGAGTCACTCGAACCCAATCGATCACAGGAACTGGCAGGTTCGGAGAAAATCGATTTAGATCAGGCCAGTTTACTGGATAAAGAAATACAGGATGATCTGTTACCCTCCGTCGCTGGTGCCAGTGCGCAGGGCTTAACTGTAGTGCCAGCCGCAGTTCAAACTGTGCCATCACCGGCAGCTAAAGATGGTAGTGGTTACTATGTTCAGGCAGGTGTTTATGCCGACGTTGCTGATGCTGAAAGAATTGCAGTCGATGTTGTATTGGCAGCTCCCGGTGAAGAAGTGCACGTCAAGCCTCTGAAAAACTCGCTCATGTATCGCATAACTGTCGGACCGATTGTGTCGCAACAGCACGCAAGCGATGTGTCTGGCAAACTGTCTGCAGCCGGGCTTGAAAACTTTACTGTTAACGTAGAGTAAATTCTCAATAGAGTGCCGGGTGCATGCGCACCCGGCACTTCCTGTTTGCAGTCCAGTTACATCGGAAGCTACGTGACCGCTCGATCCAAAATAATTTCTACAACATTCCTGTTCGGCCTGCTTGCAGTACTGAGCGCCAGTGCAGTGTTTGCTCAGCTAGAAGGTAACAGTGCGGCAGCAGGCACGGTTGAAAGTAGTGCAAACGCGATTTCAAATTCGTCTGGCCATCAGGTCAGTACTGCCGCGATGCCGATACCGGCGGCACCGGGGCTTGCGGCAAAGAGCTATATGCTGATTGACTACAACACCGGTAAAGTTATCGCCGAACACAACTCCAACGAACGGCTTGAGCCAGCCAGCTTAACCAAAATGATGACGGCTTATCTGGTGTCATCGGAAATGAAGTTCAGAAATTTAACACCGGAAGATATGGTGCCAATAAGCACCAGAGCCCATAAGGCTATTGGGTCCCGATCATTTTTAGAGCCAGGCTCTTCGGTATCAGTACGCGATCTGATGTACGGGCTTGTGGTGCAGTCCGGAAACGATGCCAGTATTGCTTTGGCGGAGCATGTTGGTGGCTCCGAAGAAGGTTTTGTGTCCATGATGAATCAAATGGCACAACGGCTTGGTATGAAAGACACTCACTTTACCAATTCAACCGGGCTGCCATCACCTGACCACTATACAACTGCTCGTGACATGGCAGTGCTTTCACGTGCGGTTATCCGCGATCATCCGAATCACTACAAATTATATTCGGTTGAAGAATATACCTTTAATGGCATTACACAAAAAAATCGCAATACGTTGCTGCTGCGTGATCCGACTGTAGACGGTATTAAAACCGGACATACCAATTCTGCAGGTTATTGCCTGGTTGCTTCTGCCAAACGTGGTGATATGCGTTTGATCAGTGTGCTGCTTGGCGCTCGTAACGAACAGTTGCGAAGTACCGAGAGTTTGCGTGCACTGAATTATGGATTCCGATTCTTTGAAACCATAAAGCTCGCCTCAGCCAATAAGAAGCTGGGTGATGCACGGGTGTGGGGTGGCACGCTGGACAATGTAGCGATGGCCACCAAAGACGACAAATATGTCACTCTGCCAACCGGTCAAAGTGCTGCGATCTCGAGAGAGATGCATTTGTCGCGCGATCTGGTTGCACCGATCGCGGAAGGTCAGGAGCTGGGTCTGCTCAAAGTTAAACTCGAAAATAAGCTAATTGCTGAATTGCCCATTGTTGCTATTCAGCCGGTTGAGCAGGCAGGCTTTTTTAGCCGTGCCTCCGACAAGCTCAAGCGTATTCTTGACTAGCAACGGTCGTGGATTTGGCAATGAGCAGGATTCACTGTTGTACAGACGGCAATTCGATTAACAATGGATGATGAGCGCCCTCATCGCGACTTTCCGGATACCTATTCCATCAAAGCGGTCGGTAAAGACCAGGATAATTTTGCCGATCACGCTAAAGCGGTTGTTACATCAATCGTTGCCGCGCAGGATACTGTCACGCACAAAACCCGTGTGAGTAAAAACGGTACCTATATTTCCGTGACAATCAATTTTACCGCACGGGATCAGGCAGAGCTCGATCGGGTATTTACGACCATGAATGCGGATGATCGGGTGGTGTGGGTGCTATAGTGTCGGGAGCTGGTGCTATGGTGATCCTGTGACCCAATCTGCCGACAAAACTCCTGATATAAATTCCACGGCTGTCAATACTCCCATCGTTAAAAAGCTGGGCGTACAGCCCTATGCCAGTGTCTTCAAAGACATGCAGCAATTTACCGATAATCGCACGGTGAATTCTGCCGACGAGATCTGGGTGTTGCAGCATTCTCCGGTCTATACTCTGGGGCAGGCAGGTGATCCGAAGCATATTCTCAACGCTGGTGATATACCGATCGTGCAGTCTGATCGCGGCGGGCAGGTAACCTACCACGGCCCGGGCCAGATTATTGTGTACCCGCTGCTCGATTTACGGCGCTATGAGCTGGGTGTTCGCAGTCTGGTTGAGTTATTGGAGAATGTCGTTATCTTGTTGCTCCTGGAGCATGGTATCTGTGCAAACAGCCGTCGTGATGCACCCGGTGTGTACGTTAATGACAAAAAAATTGCAGCGCTTGGTTTACGGATTCGGCATAGCTGTAGTTTTCACGGATTATCTTTAAACACCGATATGGATCTCGAGCCATTTAATAGAATCAACCCGTGTGGTTATGCAGGATTGAAAGTGACACAGATTTCTAATGAAACCAAACACCAAAGCATCGCATCTGTGTCAGATCGTTTGGCAGAACTTTTAATCGAGGCACTGGCCGTGAAGCAAATTTGTGAACGACCAGGGGTCAGGGGTAGTGAATAATGGCTGACAACTCTCAAGGCAAGCCATCGACACTTGACGAGATCCCCGTGGTAGTCAATTCAGGCAACAAGTATGTTACCGGGAATGGATTCAGTGCGATAAAGGACGGTATAAAGAAAAATAATGCCAAAGCGCCTGTTGCCGGTCGCAAGCCTTCATGGTTGCGCGCCAAAATACCTGGCGGTGGCAAGTATGAAGCGGTAAAAAACAACGTGCGTGAGCACAAGCTTGCAACGGTATGTGAAGAATCAAAATGTCCGAATATTGGTGAGTGCTGGACTTCGGGAACTGCAACCATCATGGTCATGGGAGCAGTATGTACCCGAGCTTGTCGATTCTGCTCTGTTGATACGGGTAACCCCAATGGCTGGCTTGATAAAGCCGAACCTGCAAACACAGCCCGATCAGTAGAGCTGATGGATCTAAAGTATGTAGTGATCACCTCAGTCGATCGTGATGATCTTGCTGATGGAGGAGCTGCTCATTACGCCGATTGTGTTAAGGCAATTAAAACACTGCGCCCGCAAACTGCTGTTGAAGCATTAACACCGGACTTTGATGGTCGTACTGAATTGGTTGAGCTGGTAGTCGATTCCGGGCTCGAAGTCTTTGCACAGAATGTAGAAACAGTACGTCGGCTGACACACCCGGTGCGTGATATTCGCGCAGGGTATGAGCAGACCATCAATGTGCTTAAACATGCCAAAGCACATCGATCTGATGTGTTAACCAAAACCAGTCTGATGTTGGGCCTCGGTGAAACAGAAGAAGAAATTGCAGAAACAATGGATGATTTGCGCGCTGCAAACGTCGACATCCTGACGATGGGGCAGTACCTGCGCCCGACAGTTAATCATCTTGAAGTACAGCGCTATGTAAGCCCCGCCGAGTTCGATCTCTATCGACAATGGGGTTTGCAGCGAGGTTTTCTGGAGGTTGTAGCAGGGCCTTTGGTGCGGTCAAGTTATCGAGCCGAGAGAGTACTTGAGCTAAATAACGTCGGGCTTTGAGTTAACGACTAAACGCTGCTAACTGTCGAGACAGGCTTACAGATTGCCGGAAGTTGTTTCCGGAACTGCCGCCGCTGTCTATTACCGCTGCTGTGGTACTTCTGATTTATCACCAAGCGATCGAAGCAGCATGCCAATACCGCCAAACGCCAGCACCAGTATCACCATAAGATCGAACGCCGACATACCACGCAGTGTAAAGTTGACGGTTGAGAGCACACCAAAGATCAGTGATACAACCGAACCAATCGTGAGCAGCCAGCCTATGAAACTGCGTCGGTCGTAAAAAACCATTGCAACGCCGAACAAAAACGGAATCATAATCATGCCGCTGGTGATGCCAAATCCACCGACAGAATAAACTCGGTAGCCGAAACCGAACGTAGCTCGCAGGACGATTGCATTTAGCAGCAAATAAAAACCGCCACAAGTCATGACGAGTCCGATCAGAAATGTTGCTACTCCACCGGGGGTACCGCCTGCACCTTTCATGCTGTGTCCTTATTGTTGGCTGATCTAAACCCTTTACTGTCAGGGTTGGATCAGGTTAAGGCCTGATCTATGTCTGCGATAAGATCGTCGAGATCTTCAATGCCAACAGATAGTCGAACCAGCCCGTCGTCAATACCGAGTTCTGCTCTTTGCTCCGCTGGTATGGAGGCATGCGTCATGATAGCGGGATGCTCGATCAGACTCTCGACACCGCCGAGGCTTTCAGCCAGAGCGAATATTTCTACTTTCTCAAGGAATTTTTTAGCGCTTGGCAAGCCACCTTTCAATACCACAGTTACCATACCACCTGGTCCGTCCATTTGTTTTTTTGCCAGATCGTGCTGTGGGTGGCTTTTAAGACCGGGGTAATAAACTTTCTCCACCTCACTATGTGCTTCCAGATAGTTCGCAACTTCCTGTGCGCTTTCGCAATGACGCTGCATTCTTAGTGCCAGTGTTTTTAATCCGCGTAACGCCAGAAAGCTGTCGAAGGGGCCTTGAATTGCACCGACTGAATTCTGTAAAAAGACCAGGCTTTCTTCCAGTTCGCTATTGTCACCAACTACCAGTACACCACCGACCATATCGCTATGGCCATTAAGGTATTTGGTTGCTGAGTGCATAACCAGATCGAATCCGAACTCCAAAGGTCTTTGCACATAAGGACTTGCGAAAGTATTGTCACAGCAACACAGTACGCCTTTGGATTTGGCTATTGCTGCAATACGCTCGAGGTCGGCGAGCTTTAATAACGGGTTGGTCGGTGTTTCTACCCAGATCATCCGGGTTTTAGGCGTAATGGCTTCTTCCAGCAAGTCTGCGTGAGCCAGATCGACAAATGAAAAGTCGAGTCCCTGTGATCCGCGTCTGACGTTTTCAAAGAGTCTGTAGGAGCCACCGTAGAGGTCATTCATAGCGACGATATGATCACCCGGCTTGAAGTGGTCGAGCAGTGTTGCCAGCGATGCGAGTCCGGATGCAAATGCAAAACCGCGACTGCCGCTTTCGAGATCTGCGATGCAGCGTTCGTAAGCCATGCGGGTTGGATTCTGGGAGCGACTGTACTCGTAGCCCTGATGTACTCCGGGGCTCGATTGAACGTAAGTAGAGGTCGCATAGATCGGTGGCATGATCGCACCGGTAGACGGATCTGGCGACTGGCCAGCATGGATTGTCCGGGTAGTGAAACCTTGGCGATTTTTGATCGATTTGCTCATGGCGCTCATCTGTATTCAGTCAAATCATTCTAATGATTTGCCTTGCGATATGCGAGTACAGATGACAGTGTGCGAGAAGTGAGGTGTTGTTGTTCGGTCTTATAAGACCGCCTGGTACCGGTTCAGGTGCAGGAGTGGCGCACCCGGTTGCCGGGTGCGCGGTACAAATTTTTTAGCCAGCTGTATTGATAGAATCTATCAGCTCGGCAAGTACAGCTTCAGAGCGGTCTGTGCTTACCTGGCAAGTGCCGGCAGCCTGGTGACCACCACCGCCGTAACGCAGGCATAGCTCGCCAACATTGGTGTTGGAGTCACGCTTGAGTATCGACTTGCCCGTTGCGAAAACCACATTTTGTTTTTTCAGTCCCCACATCTGATGGATTGAAATATTGCATTCCGGGAACAGGGCGTAAATCATAAAACGGTTTGTCGGGTAGATTGTTTCTTCTTCTCTTAAGTCCAGTACCACAAGGTTGTCATGTACGGTCGCACACTTTTTGATCTGCTCAAGTGCCTGGTCATTCATTGAATTGTACAGTTCAACGCGTTCTACCACGTCAGGTAACTGCAGAATTTCTTCAATGGTGTGTTCTGCGCAGTAATCAATGAGCTTCATCATCAGCTCATAGTTTGAAACAGTAAAGTCTCGGAATCTGCCCAGTCCGGTTCTCGCGTCCATCAGGTAGTTGAGAAGTGTCCAGTCGGTCGGTTCAAGAATTTCGCTGCGAACATACTGGGCCGAATCTGCTTTATCCACTGCAACCATCATATCTTCCCATTCAGCAGGGAATGTAGCTGCGCCACCCAGGAAGTCGTAGACAACTCTGGCAGCAGATGGCGCTTCAGCATCAATAATGTGGTTATCGTGAGCGCCGTTTCTGATGGTTTCACTCAAATGATGATCAAATGCCACATGGCAGTCGGATACATACGGCAGGTTGGTAGTGATATCGTTTTCGTTGATTTCTATCGTGCCGTCCTGCATGTCTTTCGGGTGGACGAACTTAATCTCGTCAATCACATTGATATGCTTGAACAATACAGCACACGCAAGGCCGTCAAAGTCACTGCGAGTGATTAGGCGATACTTCTTTGAGGTATCAAGTATGAATTCTGAACTGGCTGCCTGGGCAAGACCCATCGTACTCTCCGGGATTATTTGGTGCGCTTGCGCGTACTTGACTCTTACAGTTCGTAACGGCTGTAAACGAATAGTCTTAAATTTTGTCACTTTTTCTGTGAATTTCAGTCCCGTGGCGGGTCTGGCGTCAGTTGCGGCACGATAATTTCTGGCTAAAAGCCTCGATTTACCTTCGCCGATTGTCCAGTGTCGGCTAAAATACTTGTTCCTATGTTTTAACCACTTGCTGAAATAAGGAAAGTCCATTGTTTAAGTCGTTTTTTCCCAACCCGCGATTGTTCTTTCTTTCAGTGGTTATCTGGTCTGCCATTGCAGCTTTGATCTGGTACACAATCGGGGATTCAATCGGCAATATGCTTGGTTTTGATCTCCGGGCTCCGGAACCCGGAGAATTGCCCGAAATCGGGTTAGTGCATTTTGTTACACAGGATTTCCTGTGGTTTTACGTGTACTTCGCCTTTTTTGTGATTACCTTTGCGGCCTACTGGTTTATCAAGCATCCACACAAGTGGCAGTGGTGGTCGATTATCGGTTCCGCAGTGATCCTGTTCAGCACCTATTTCTCGGTGCAGGTGTCAGTGGCAATCAACAACTGGCGGCGTCCTTTTTTTGATGCAGTGCAGCAAGCACTCGACCCCGATCAGGTCGGCTCTGTACCAGCAGGTGAATTGTATCGGTTCATTATCATTTTTGCGGAAATCGCATTTGTTGCGATTTTGGTTTTTGTTTTGACCAGATATTTAGTCAGCCACTACGTATTCCGATGGCGTACGGCGATGAACGATTACTACTTGTCGAAGTGGGAGGAAGTCAGACACATTGAAGGTGCTTCCCAGCGTGTGCAGGAAGACACGATGCGGTTTGCAAATATTGTTGAAGGACTTGGTGTTTCTGTTGTTGATGCCGTTATGACTTTGTTTGCGTTTCTGCCAGTGTTATGGGGTTTATCACAATACGTTACAGAATTGCCGCTGGTCGGTGCGATTCCGGCACCTTTGTTTAACGCTGCTATTGTGTGGTCTATATTTGGCACGCTCCTTCTTGCCTTTGTAGGTATAAAGCTACCTGGCCTTGAATTTAAAAATCAGAGGGTAGAAGCGGCTTTTCGTAAGGAGTTAGTTTACGGTGAAGATGATGAAGCCAGAGCACAGCCACCAACTGTTTCACAGCTGTTTAGCAATGTGCGCCGGAACTACTTTAGACTCTACTTTCATTACCTGTACTTCAATGTTGCACGTATGTTTTATCTGCAGGCAGATGGAATCTTTACCTACGTTTTGCTTATACCCACAATTGTGGCAGGCACAATTACCTTTGGTATTTTACAGCAAATACTAACTGCGTTTGGTCAGGTCAGTAACTCGTTCCAGTTAGTGGTTAATTCCTGGCCCACGATTGTTGAATTGTTATCTATACGTAAGCGACTGGTAGCATTTGAGGCGGCAATTGATGATGAACCACTGCCACAGATTGATCAGGATTTTATCGAGAGAGGTATCGAGAACTAGTCACAGGTACCGTGGTATCTGTGCAAAGGTATTCATGACTAAAGAAAAAACGGCGAGACAGTCACAGGGGGAGCTGTCTCGCCGAACAGGGGGTGGTACTTCAGGTACCACACTATAGACTGCACTCTTAATGCTTTCTGAATTGCGCTATTGCAGTTCTATTTTTAAGCTAAGTCTGTCAGGCAGTTATTACCTGAACCAGTGACGTCTGCCGAAGTTGCGAAAACCACGCAGGTTGTGAGTAGTTGTTTCATTGCCTATGTCGCGGTTAGCGATAAATGGCGGGGGCAGTTCACGGCCCTGAACGGTTGCTGCGGTAAAAGTTCCCTGATTTTGAGAATGTTTTACTGCCGAAAAATTCTGGCAACCGGATAGCGCCACAAGTGCAGTGGCAACAACGGCGATAATGGCGGTTTTTTTCATGCGATTCTCTATCTATGTGCAAGTGGCCCACGTTATACGGGCTTGACCGAGCAGATTGCTAGAGTGTCGTCACAGTTTGCTGTGGATCTACTCTACGCAAGTTCCATAAATAACAAAAATCCTGAATTTATGCGATGTACGGCCTACATTGGGCCTCGCTTTTCAGGCTGGCGAAGCAATTTTGCCAAGTATGTCCTGCGGATTGGCCGATGCTTTGCACATATCCGGGACGGTGAGTTAAACCGTGCAACCGCCGGGTTCCATAATCTGTGACTCAAATGCCTGTTAATGCTAATAATTTGCGAGAATCTGATAGCGCGCTGATGATGTCGTTCGCGGCCGGAGACTGTGAGGGCTTCGAGGTGCTGTATCGCCGTCACAGTGGCTCAATTTATCGATTTTTCTACTTTGGCACTCATGGCGACAAATCCCTCGCGGCTGAGTTGTTCCATGACGTATGGATGACGGTTGTACGTGGGCGACAACGCTACACCAATGATATTAATTTTGTAGACTGGCTCTATCATTCTGCCTGGGCACGACTTCATGATCATATTCGACTGCATTCTCTTGAGCAGGAATCAGACGAACCGGGTGTGACCGCAGAACAACCGAAAGTTGTCAGTATTGTATCGAAAAACCGCTCAACCAAAGCGTTGGATGGTGAAGTAGATGAGCACCCC
Organism: uncultured Granulosicoccaceae bacterium; assembly: GCA_964388065.1. Taxonomy (GTDB): domain Bacteria; phylum Pseudomonadota; class Gammaproteobacteria; order Granulosicoccales; family Granulosicoccaceae. The sequence goes on along the minus strand of CAYLZS010000074.1, from coordinate 2,938 downwards.
GATGTTGCCGCCGCCGCTGATGAACTTGAAAGTAGTACAGATAAACTGCCTGATAACTCTCTGGCAGATGCTTCTCTTATAAATGCGATAAAAAGCCTCAGTCCGGAACAGAAAGAAGTTGTTTTACTTCGCTATTGTTTTTCGATGTCAGTGCAGGACATAGCCGACTTTATTGACGCGAGTAAGTCGACTGTAGATCGCCTTGTTCGCGAGACCGCCAGTCTGTTGCGTCAGAATGTTTCTATGCAGCTTACCGATAGCGAGCAGTTTAATGGGTGAGGTTATCAGTATACGAAGATCGACGGACGATGATCTTTACACACTTTTCAGTCAAACCTGTCCCGAAGTGCCGGCCGAAGTTGACGAAAAAGTTCAGCTGGCAGCATCAAGGGCGCTGGGTGGAAACCAGGTTCAGTCTTCTCAGCCTTCGTTCAAAACAGTTTGTCTTGTTGTTGCCGGTGCGTGCCTTATTGGTATCACTCTGGTCAGAGGTGTGACCGATCGCTGGAACAATGCGGTAGATTCTGCGGCACGGTATTCGGTGCAGTCGAGCAATCTGAATAAAGAAGCAGTACTCGGTGCTGCCCTGCCATTAGACAATGGCCCACCGGACAATAGCTCATTGGTCAATAACAGTGAGAACAGCTGGCGTCGTTCTCGAGGAGCATGGGCTGAGTATATTGCGCGTCTTGAGCGTGATCCGTTTTATCAATATGTACTGCAGGAGAAAATGCGCTTCGAAGCGCAGTATCCAGGTAAGCCGTAAGTGCGCAGCAGATGTTGAGTCACCAGAGCGCGCTTTCGCGCGATTCGATTCGTTGACTTGAGATCGTAACGGTTTCAACCCGGCACAATGTAATCTGCGTGTAGTCGTTTTTGCTGTCATAATCCGCGGTTTTCAAAATCAGTTGCCAGGCTTGTATTTTTTGCGTTTGGCCTTAACTTTTACGGAAATCGACGGTCAATAATGGCAAAGGGGAGGTTAAGCGAAAGTAAGGGTGGTTAGTTAAAACTGCTGATACTGTTACGCTTAATGCTTTAGTGGTCAAAATGATCGCGTGAAACGGTAGCCTGATTGGTGGTAGTGAACAGCTACCCGGATGGTCCGGTGGGTTAGAAACATGATCGGAAAAATAGTTTTTGGCATAGCCACGCTGTTGTTCGGCGCTTCGCTGTTCACGGCAACCGTGACGCTGGGTGATGCCAAAAGTCTTTCTGGTTTGCAAACTTTCTTCTCTGCCCTGCGCTATGGCACAGCGGGCCTCTTTTCGCCAGATTCCGCGGCAGACGTTGTTTCCTACTTTATTGCGCTAATGTCCGCCGCTGCTAACTTTGTGTTTGTTTTTTGGGCAATGCTGGTATTTTCGCCAACCAAAGTTACCTCTCTCAAGTGGTTTTGGTGGATCAGTCTTATCTTTATTGTTGCAGCAGCTTATATGGGTATTTTGATCACGCTCGACGACAGGGCTGCATTGAAGCCTGGTTACTTCTTATGGCTGGCGGCGCTGGTTTTAATGTTCATAGCACCCGTTGTATCCAGATTAGAACGCAAACGTGAGGTCACACTTGCCCGGTTGGCAAAGCGCCTCAGTCGCAGTAAGTCCCTTGTTCGCTAATAGCGATTGTTGAATGTATTCGTCAATCTATTCGTAACGGGAATGCCGCTCTATACGTCTACTTCAGTCTCTGCGCGGTTCTCGTGACCAAAGACTTTCAGGTATCTGTTAATTTCTGATTCCGGGCCAGTGGCTTTGGCGAGATTATCTGACAACTTAACTGTTGGTTCACCATTAGCCGAAGTGATTTTAACAACCAGTGAAAATGGGCTGAGATTGTCGTTTTGATAGGGCGCACAGTCACGAAAGTCGTTTGTAAGATTGGTACCCCAGCCAAAACTGGTTCGGACTCGTCCATCAAAGTGGTGATAGGTCGACTCAATAGTATCGATATCCAGTCCGTCTGAAAAAATGATCAATTTATCCTTCGGATCGACACCTTTCTTTTGCCACCAGCTAATAATTTCTTCACCACCTTCGACAGGTTCTTTTGAGTCTATTCTGAAGCCCTTCCAGTCTGCTACCCAGTCCGGTGCATTCTGCAGGAAACGTGTTGTACCGTAAGTGTCTGGCAGCACGATAAGTAAATTGCTGTCGTAGGTCTTTTGCCAACTCTCAAGTACTTTGTAAGGACTGTTAGCGATTTCTTCATCGGTGTTAGCAAGAGTTGCGACTGCCATCGGTAGTTCATGGGCATTGGTGCCTATGGCTTCAAGGTCATGATCCATTGCGAGTAATACGTTGCTGGTGCCGGTGAAGTTATCTCCCAGTCCTTCTTTTAGTGCATCTACACACCAGCGTTGCCATAGGAAACTGTGTCTCCTGCGAGTTCCGAAATCGGCAATGTTAAGGTCTGGTAGTTTTTTTAGTCGTAACACTTTTTCCCACATTTTAGCTTTAGCGCGTGCGTAGGTTACATCAACTTCAAAGCGACCCATGCCACGCATAGTGGCACGGGAACGCAGTTCACTGATAATTGCTAACAACGGAATTTCCCACAGCGAAGTTTCGGCCCAGCTGCCATGAATGTCTATGAGGTACTGGCCGTCGCGTTTGGCGAGTTCAAACTCAGGTAGCTGATAGTCTTTAAGCCACTGTAAAAACTCTGCGGTAAATAAACGTTCTTTGCCGTAAAAAGTGTTACCCGCAAGCCAGATGCTTTCTTTTTTAGTGAGTTTTATCGTGCGCGCGTGTTCCAGTTGCTCGCGTAGCTCAACCTCATCGATATCATCTGCAAGCCTTACCGTTTTACTTCTGTTTATTAGCGAGAAAGTAACAGGGATGTCACGCCACTCACGATGAATGGTTTGCAACATCAATAGTTTGTATACGTCGGTGTCCAGTATGCTGCGGACAATTGGATCCATTTTGAACGTGTGGTC
>CAYLZS010000073.1:0-3388 GCA_964388065.1 uncultured Granulosicoccaceae bacterium | reverse complement strand
TAAGCGCAATCCATGGCTCCATATCTCCCGCCAGCCCTAATGCTTCTCCCGTTTCAGTCTGCTTTACTGAAAATCCGGCTTCACTAAGTAACCCACACAACTCCTCTTCAGAGTAATAGCTGTAGTAGCGATCAAATTTATCACGCTGCGATCCTTCACCGGTTTTCATTCGCAGTTGAAAAATTCCATTGGGTTTCAACGACTGATGCAACCGGTTCAGTATATTTGGTAGTTCTTCACGCGTAGCATGGAGCAGGCTAAAATTTGCCCAGATACCGTTATAGATTTGCCTGCTGGCAATTTCTTCAAAGTATGCCTGTCTCGCACCAATATTGTACGTTTCGTTTGCAAGCCTGACCATTTCTATCGAAGCGTCAACAGGGTCTGTACGCAACCCGTGTTCCCGCATAGCTGCAGACGACATTGCAGGCCCACAACCCAAATCAGTATTAAGTCATCTGGTTTAAATTGAGAGATAAAATCCAGTAGCATTTCGTCGACAGGAGCCTTGTTTATAGTTTCCACATAGTTGTCTACCTGTGAATCGTAGACTGCAATTGTTTTTTGGTCTGCCATAAAATAGTTCTGTATCCGAAAACCCGCTAACTCCGTTCTACAGTCGATGCCAATAATCCCGCACCAACCAGCACACATCCACTTGCCCTGTTCATACGCCTTTGTGCCTGTATCCCCTGTAACTTATGCTTTATCGATCCTGCAAAGGTGGTAAAGCAAGTAATACTCAGAGTAACTATAGCGAGAAACGTCGCCATAAGAATAATAAATTGAGGAATTACAGACTGACTGGTATCGACGAATTGAGGCAGGAATGCAACAAAGAAGACAATATCTTTGGGGTTGAGAGCCGTAACCAGGAATGAAGACTTAAACAAAGTTAGCGGATGCACAACTTCTGGCTTACTATCCTCGCCGGTGATTCCCTGAGGCTCAGTCCGCCAGGCACTAATCCCCAGATATATTAAGTAACAAACCCCGAACCACTTTAACATTCCAAACAGTACAGAGGATGCTGCGAGCACAGCGCCGAGCCCGATTAGTGACAGAGACATTGCAACAAAGTCTCCTGTGACAACACCGGCTGTCAGTGGAAAAATGGCTCGCCTGCCATTCGCGATGGCCTGCCCGACCACCAGTATCACTGTAGGGCCCGGTATTATTGCAAAGATACAAACAACCAATACAAAACTCAGCCACGTTTCCATAGTCATTACATTTGCCTCTCAGTATTATCACGATGTATCAACCAGTGAAAGCAGTCTACTGCCTCAACTTAACTTGAGGTCAAACATTATTTAATTGCCAATTATTTTTTAGATACAGGAGGTTGATCCCCCAGCAGGTAACGTGGACCCGCTCCGAGAAGACCGGCTGCATCCCCGGCATTGTGCAACTGGCAGCTCTTCAGCGAAAGGCAACCACAACCAATGCAGGACGATAACGAATCTCTCAGCTTTGTCAGCTGATCGATTTTCACGTTCAAATCAACTGTAAATTGCTTACTCAGCTTGTCCCAGTCGCGTTTGGTCGGGGTTCTGCCAGCGGGCAAACCGGACAATTGCCGTTGAATTTGTTCAAGTGTATAGCCAAGCTGCTGAGCAATAAGAATAAACGACACCCGCCGCACCACTTCCTTTTTAAACAGGCGTTTTCCACCCGTTGTTCTTGAACACTCTATCAATTTTCGATCACTGTAGAACCTCAGTGCAGAGACCGTGGTGCCTGTACGTTTTGCCAGATCGCCTATGGTAATCATTTTGCTTGCAGGCAAATTTCCTCCGGAGGCTTGACCTCAAGTTGACTTGAGGTCTTATCATAGCATTTATCACCACCTGACCGGAGAAAGAAGTGACCTATGTAGTGAAGGAGGAATGCATAAAATGTAAGCTTATGGACTGTGTGGAAATATGTCCGACCGACTGCTTCAGGGAGGGTGAGAACATGTTAGTTATATACCCCGATGACTGTATAAACTGTGGAGTATGCATTCCCGAATGCCCAATTGATGCAATTGAAGGACCGATAGAAGCGGAAGATGATCTAACTGATAATCAAAGGTACTGGTTAGAGCTAAACACTAAATACGCAAACATTTGGCCCGCGATCACAGAATACGGTGAACCACCCGTAGATGCAGAGAAATGGAAAAGCGTGCCCGACAAGAAAAACTATTTTTCAAAAAAGCCCGGCAAAGGTTCAGGAGTATAGTATTCACTCTGAGTCATCCGGTGCATTCGGCACTGGAAGTATTGATCCGAAGCTCACCTTCAACAGATCTATTTGCAATGACCCGTTGGAGCAGTCCGGGTGATAAGTGAACAGAAGCTGGAGTGTGGACAGATGGATTTTCACATCCTGCCAATTCGGAAGACATCCACATCTCCCGTGGCTGGTACCGTGAATTCCCTGTTACGGAATGATGGTCGACAATAGTCGTAGATTCATCCATATTTCTTCATTGATACCTACCCGAAAAACTTTCATCCAACAGGTTTCGTAGTCAACATCTACAATCTGGACATTAACGATTGTATTATCGCCGACCATAAGGCTCTTGTAAGTCACACCAGATTCAATATTTCCAGGAAGGCTGCAGTCATTAGCGTAAGAAGAACTGCCGAACAGCGCTGTTGCCAATATCGATATTTTGATTAAGTTTTTCATTTCTTCCTCGGTGTATTTGATTAACTCTATCCCAGAGACTCTTGATATTGCCAAATTGGCCGAAACCTTTTTGCTCAATGATACTTCTGTCAAATAAAGGTCGGACTCTGAAAAGCCAGATTCATACCATCACAGCCAGGTCACTCAAAAACCAGAGGCTGTTTTTTCGATACCAGCCAAAGTAACGAACCCAGCAAAAGACAGTACGCATGAAATGCCGATCTGCAACACTTTGTCAGGACTTCTTTCCTGAGTCTGGTTCATAGATATTTTCAATATCCACAACACTCCATTTGAGGCCCTTATTGCGATAGATTCGTTTGTTCAAATTGGTGTAGTCACCGACATCATGGTCAAGCCTTTGACCTGCCACGATGCATTTGACAACAGCGTCAGAATTATTTACAAGCTTATGAGGCTCACCATCAATACGATAGCCAATAAAATCACCGGCTTTCACCTGGAAAACATCGTTGCCAATCGTGGCTTGCGCTTCACCCTCCAGAATATAAACACATTCTTCTTCAAAATAATGTTTATGCAGCTCGGTAGATTCATGACCCGGGCTAACTTCAATAATATGAAAACCAATGTTATTTAAACCGGTGATATCACCAAGAGATTTATTAATTCGCCGAGCATTAGAATTTAAAAAATGAGTCTTGTGAAGACCCTCCATATTTTCAATTTCTTCTTTTGTGACCAG
>CAYLZS010000072.1:0-4218 GCA_964388065.1 uncultured Granulosicoccaceae bacterium | reverse complement strand
AACAGCGGTGATCGCAAATGACGGATCAAAAACAAGATCCGCATCCAGTGTGTCGGTAATGCTTGCCATCGGTGTTGTACCTTCCGGCACAGTCACTTCAAGTGTATAGGTGATAAACTCACCGGCAACCACTTCAGCGGTGGCATTATCGGCATTGTCTATTCCAGAACCAGCTATAGATTTGGAAAATTCAGGAGAGGCAACTACAAACGAGGCACTACTGGAATCGTCGCCAGTTGCTTCTTCAGATTGCAAACCTTCAGCATCATCACCCAGTGTATCCCAGTCAATATTCGCAGTATTGGTAACTGTAGTACTCGCAGACGCAGAACCATTTACTGTCCCGGTAACTGTAACCACAATCGATTCACCTTCAGGTAAATCGTAATCAGGATTGCTGATAGTATCTGGCGATCCCGGCACTATCACAAAACCTGTTACCGGCGCACCACTTCCATCAACCGCAGTCACAGTACCTGCATCGATTTCCGCAGGCAGTAAATCAGTAAAACTTGCATCCAGTGCTGCAGCATTGGATGCCGCAGTATGCGAAATCTCATAGCGATAAACCACTGTATCACCGGCATCCGATGGCGTTGTAGTAATGGTTTTTTCAATCTGTAACTCTGGTGCAATAACCGTCACGCTCGCACTACTGGTGAGAGAATCATCAGCTGCATCTACATCGCCGTCGTTATCGGAATCCCACTCTAACTCCGCTGCGTTTGCTAACGTATCGCCCTGCACAACATCTGTGTCGGCATAGGTGCGGTAAGTTATTGTTATGGTGTCGTCAAGTGCATTATTGGTGTCAGTGTTGGTAACAGTACCGAGATTAAAAATTACATCATTACCCGATGTCATTGGTGTGTTCGGAGATCCGGTAAATGTAACTCCAGAACTTGCAACAGCTGTCACCGTAAAAGACGGATCGAATATTAAATCTGGATCAAGCGTATCGATTACAGTAGCCAGAGATGTAGTACCCTCAGGGACAACTATCTCGAACTGCCAGGTCGAAAACTCACCTGCCACCACCTCAACATCTGCATTACTGGCGTCATCTATACCGGTACTGACAAGCACCTTGTTGAACGAAGGGGAGGCTATGGTAAAGACCGCGTCATTCGACGCAGCCTCTGTTGTCTCAGCAGCCTGGTTGCCCTGAGTATCATCGCCAAGCGTATCCCATTCTATATCTGCCGTGTTCGATACCGTGCTGCTGGCGGATGCGATTGTATCCACTACACCTGTAACGGTCAGAGTAATCGTCTCTCCCAATGGCAGGTCATAATCTGTATTGCTCACGGTATTACCGCTCACACTGAAACCCGGTACAGCAGCGCCGCCACTATCAACAGCACTGACTAACGCTACAGATACCAGTTCAGCAGGCAATACATCTGTAAAGGTTGCATCAAATGCATCAGTTTCCGATGCTGCAGTGTGCTGAATATCAATAGTGTATTGCACTGTATCGCCGGCGTCTGCCAGTACAGGCGACACGTTTTTGATCACCTCAAGTTCCGGTTCTACTATGTCTAACTGGCTAAAATCAATATCGGAACCGTCGGCAGGACCACTGTTAATACCATCGTTGTCTTTGTCCCAAATAAAGTTGGCCACATTGGTTGGGAAATCGGTACCAACCGCACCTGTTACATGGGCGCGGTATTCAATAGTTATCGTTTCCGGCGTCGGGTTACTATTGTTGGTATTGGTAATTGTGCCAAAATCAAAAAGTAAGTTGGTGCCACCTGCTGTTACAGTAGGTGGTACACCCGAATTGGCGATGGCAAGATCAGTACTGCTCAAAGAGATCGTGGGTGTGTATGTCGGATCATAAACAAGCGTCGGTGGGAGCTGATCAATTAATGCTGCAGTTGGCGTGGTTCCTTCAGGCACGGTAATTGTCAAACGATAAACCACATACTCGCCATTTACAGCTTCTGTGTTGTCATTGCTGGCTGAATTTATTCCGGTGCTGACAATGGTTTTCTCCAGTACCGGAGGGCCAACTATAAAAGTTGCATCATCCGTATCGGTTAACGTTGGTTCAACAGCATCGACTCCGTCGTTCGGATCAGTCGGATCAAGTGTTGTCCAGCTGATATCTGCGGTATTTACAATCTCAGCGCCCGCAACAGCATTGATCACATCGCCGGTAACAGTAATAGTTACTGTATCAGTGGTTGGCAGATCAAAATCCGGATTAGAAATCGTATTGCCAACAAGACTGAAACCAGGAACCGCAGCACCTGTACCGTCCAAAACAGATACCAGGCTGACATTGCCAATTTGTGGAGGCAATGTGTCGCTAAAGTCAACATTAAACGCCGTCGTATCTGAATTACCAGCATGCTGTACGGTTATCTCATAAGTAACCGGATCGCCAACGTCGGTTGGCGGTGTACCAATAATACTTTTATCAACTTCCAGAAACGGCGTAATAACCCGAAGGTTAGGCGCTCTGTCCCAAATATTCATTGAGTTCGGAACACCGTTGCCAGTTGAATCCCAGTCGATGGAAGCGCGATTTCTTATTAGCGCAAAGTCATTGGCGTTGCCGCGCACATAAACCCGATAAACTATTTCTAGTGTCTCTGCAGTGGAATTATCAGTATTGGTATTAGTAAGATCACCCAGATCGAGATCAAAGGTTCCAGCCGTGCCGCTCGCAGGTGCAACAACGCTTGAAAAACCACCAGCCAGATTCGTAGTTAGAGACGGACTACTGGGTGTAATGCTGATTATCTGATCGAATATAGTGTCGGCATCAATTGCATCTCGCATACGTGCGACCGGCATGGTGCCCTCGGGAACAGTAACCACCACACTGTAGGTTATGTATTCACCAGCGACAGCCCGGTTAAGCGCATTGGTGCCATCAACAATTCCTGAGGAAACCAGATCTTTTGAAATCTCTGGTGCGATGGTCTCAACTGTCGCAGTGTCTTCCCAGTCGTTGTTTGAATTGCCATCGGTATAATCCACACCTCCATCAAATGCCGAAAAGGTCAACAACTCTGCGGAGTTTTCCGCAAAATCAAGCGGAGTAGCGCTGGTATCAACTACCAGATCGTACGTGAGTACAATGACGTTGCTGCCATCAGCAATTGTGGTCGAATCTACGCGTCCCCTGCCAAGAAATGCCTCTGCTCCACCCTGTTGAAATCTCACACCATTAGGATCAGGTGCACCACCTGCAGTAAACAAATTTCCCACTACAGTTAGTGGAGTTCCATCACCCAACGCTGCCGTCATGTTTAATCCACCAGCGGGTATAGACAGCTCGGAAGGAAAAGTATCGTTAAGCGTAATATCGGTTGCTTCAAATCCACCGGTATTTTCGATGACTACTGCAAAGCGAACAATGTCACCGGCATCAAGACCAGTAACATCTGAATCAACCGGATCGACGTCCAGATTTGGCGAGGTCACGGAATTTGTGAACGCAACTCCCGCGGTACCTGCATCATTAAAACTTGCAGGGCCAACTGTGACCGGTGAAAATTTACTGGTAGAACCCACATCAACGGAGACAACACCTTTGCTGATCTCAAGCTCCGGGGCTAACGTTTCTATCTGTGCAATCCCTGCTATTGCCTCAAGCGGGTTATTGGTATTGTCATACTTGATCTGAGCCTGATTAGTGAGGTTCAATCCATCAGCAAACGGTACATTCGTTGTAACAGTGGTAAACAGCAGATCAACAATACCACCACTTGAACTCACCTGATCAAACGAATCAAAGCTCCAGTTAACGCTGTTAGCAGCACTGTCAACAGTCACAGTCGCTATATCTAGCGAGGTGCCGGTTGTATTGAAAAATCCAGCCGGGAAGTCCGCAGCATTAGTCAGCGGCCCGAAGCCGTACTCACCGGGTGCCGGCACATTGTCCACGCCAGAATAAAGACCGCTATATGCATAGCTTCCCGACGCCTGGAAAATTGGCAACGGCAGGTAATCTGTGATGCTCAGATTTTCAATATCAGTCGTTGGCAATTCAACGGTTATTCTATAGGTGACACTTTGACCGGGAGCGATTTCCGGATCAGACGGATTCCAGTCATCAGTATCAAGATGAATGGCATAAATACTTTTTCCGGCAACCGGAGTATCTACAAAAACAGATTCAGTACTGGTATCGCGTACCACATTTCCAGTGCCTTCGACTTCCGCAGTTATAATGACGTCGTTGGACAGCATATCTCCAAC
>CAYLZS010000071.1:0-3948 GCA_964388065.1 uncultured Granulosicoccaceae bacterium | reverse complement strand
ATAACGACGGGCTGCCTGATCTGGATGAAGGTGTTGCGGATACCGATGGTGATGGAATCCCTGACTTCCTGGCACCTCCGGCGACAACGCCACCTGCGCCAAACCCCAATACTGACTCAGATGCTGATGGTATCCCTGATGCGGTCGAAGGTACTGCTGATACTGATGGTGACGGCCAGCCGGATGCCAACGATACAGATAGCGACAACGATGGAACTCCCGATAACGTAGAGGCCGGAGCAGATCCGTTAAATCCGATCGATTCGGATGGTGATGGTACGGGTGACAATCTGGATCTTGATTCTGACAACGATGGAATTTTAGATGCTGCTGAAGGTGGTTCCGACCTTGATGGTGACGGTACTGCGAACTATCTGGATCTTGATGTTGATAACGACGGAATCCTCGACATCATTGAAGCGAGAAGCGATGTTGATGCAGTGTTGTTACTTGATGGCGATCTTGATGGAGTTATCGACACAGCAGGTGTCGCTTTCGGTGTAAACGGTTTAGCCGACACAGTAGAAACTGGTGCAGAGACCGGGGCAGTTAACTTTACCCTGGCTGATTCAGATAGTGATGGTTTACCTGACTTCATGGATCTTGACTCAGATAACGACAGTATTTCCGATGTTCTTGAAATGGGACTCGACGATGCTGATCTCGATAACTTTGTCGATGTCCAGCCCACAGCTTTTCAGTTGCCATCGGATCAGGACAATGACGGTGTGGCGAACTTCCGCGATCTGGATAGTGATAACGACGGTTTGACAGATCTTATCGAAGTTGGTGGAGTTGATGCTGACTCTGATGGCAGAATTGATAACTTCAACGATGCTGACAACGATGGTATCGACGACTCAGTTGTTGCAAGTCTTCCAATAGATACTGATGGCGATGGGCTGCAGGATCAGCTCGATCTTGATTCCGATCAGGACAGCCTTCCGGATTTAACTGAAAGTGGCGGCACAGACAGTGACGCAAACGGTCTGGTCGATTCTTTTATAGATGACGACAACGACGGCCTTTCAGACACACTGTTGACCAGCCCTCTTCTGGCTAACGACAGCGACGGTGATGGATTCCGTGATTTTCAGGATTTAGACAGCAATGACGATGGCGAGTTTGATCTGGTGTCTGCAGGCTTTGCGGACGCAGATAACGATGGCATGGTCGATAACTTTGTTGATCCGGACAACGATGGGTTGTCAGGTGCGAATCCGGCACCTGTAGCTCCACCTTCTGAACCTGGTACGATCATTACCGGTGTTGATGGCGGGTTTGGTTGTACTGTAGGCAATGGTCGCAGCGTATTTGATCCATTGTTCCCTGGTATGTTGCTGCTGGCGGGCTTTGGTATGCTTGTTTCCCGCAGGAAAAAAGACAGTGATACACCAGAAGAGCTATAAAGAAGAGCTATAAAGAAGAGCTATAAAGAAGAGCTATAAAGAAGAGTTATAAAAGAAGAGCTTTAAACTGGAACTTTAAATTAAAAAGTTCTGAAAACTGAAAGCAGTGGGCCTCAATGGCCCCCTTTTTTTTGCTTAAAATTGTGTGAGCTACCAGAAAATACCGTGATTACTGAGGCGAAGCCTGAGCAGTTCTTTTCCTATGCATTTTTTCTGAAAAATATTTCAGTTTTATGACATTTCAAAAATAAAATGTGCCTTTATCTTCTGGAAATAGAAAACTCGCTGGTGTACTTTTGAGTAAATCAACTCTCGACAAACTACATTCTTCTCGATCAACAATTGAATATGATCAATATTGGTATCAACGGCTTTGGCCGCATTGGTCGGCTTGCTTTCAGAGCTGCAGCCGACAATCCTGCGTTGCAATTATGTGCGGTTAATGATCCTGCCGGAGATGCTGAAACACTCGCACACCTGTTAAATTTTGACTCCATTCAAGGTCACTGGCATCACGAAGCAATCGCCGATGGTAATCAGTTTCGGGCAGACCGTCACCAGATAAGCTGCTCAATGCAAAGAGACATAGCTAGTGGACCCTGGAGCGGCTGCGATGTAGTAATTGAAGCATCAGGAAAAATGCGTGAAGCAGACCTGTTGCAAGCCTATTTCAAGCAAGGCGTGAAGCGCGTGGTCGTGACAGCACCGATAGACCACCCTGAAGTGTTAAACGTTGTGATGGGGGTCAATCACGAGCGTTACGATCCTGCACATCACCAAATTGTTACCGCTGCTTCATGCACTACTAATTGCATTGCACCAGTGGTTAAAGTGATACACGAACAACTCGGTATTGAACACGGTTCTATTACCTCGATACACAATATCACCAACACCCAATCCATACTCGATCAGCCCCACAAAGATTTACGTCGCGCCAGATCTTGTGGAACCAACCTTATACCCACAACCACAGGTTCTGCGAAAGCCATCAGTTTGATATTTCCGGAACTGGAAGGTCGACTTAACGGCCATGCAGTACGGGTGCCGGTAGCCAATGCCTCTATTACCGACTGTGTCTTTGAAGTCAGGCGTGCAACGACAGAAAAAGAAGTGAATTCACTGCTACAAAAGGCGTCAGAGGCAGAGCTTAAAAATATACTCGGCTTTGAAGAGCGTCCATTGGTGTCGGGTGACTATTGCGGTAACCCGCATTCTTCGGTTGTTGATGCGCTATCGACCATGGTGGTTAACAAAACACAGGTAAAAATCTACGCCTGGTACGACAACGAATGGGGCTATGCCAATCGTACGGTAGAGCTTGCGCAATTGGTTGGCAGCTGATGCCGCTCTGCTTATAACGCTATGTCAGGCTCTGATTCAGGTTCCGAATCGCTAAACCAGTATCTAACGGTTACTGCCTGTTACTGGCTTTTCACCATTACAGATGGTGCGCTCAGGATGCTGGTGGTGCTGCACTTCCATAACCTGGGCTACAACGCTTTACAAATAGCGTTGCTGTTTCTTTTCTATGAAGCTTTTGGTGTGCTGACCAATTTATTTGGTGGTTACATTGGCACCAGAGTTGGACTTAACCGTCTAATGAATGTGGGTATGGTTTTGCAGATAGGTGCTTTAAGCATGCTAACTGTACCAGAGGCCATGTTGGGTGTGGTTTGGGTGATGGCGGCACAGGCTTTATCCGGTATTGCAAAAGATTTAAATAAAATGAGTGCTAAAAGTGCAGTTAAGACATTGCTTCCTGCCGATGAAAAAGCCAGATTGTTTAAATGGGTTGCCGTTTTAACCGGGTCGAAAAATACCTTGAAGGGAGCCGGTTTTTTCTTTGGTGCTTTTCTACTCTATAAATTTAATTTTAGATCAGCTGTGCTGGTGTTAATTGCGCTGATTATTGTAGCGCTCATACTCAGTATTCTTATTTTAAAGGCTAATCCGGTAAAGTCGCCGACAAAATTAAAATTTACCAGTGTGTTCTCACGCAGTGAATCCATAAACTGGCTAAGTGCCGCAAGATTCTTTCTGTTCGCGGCAAGAGATGTCTGGTTTGTGGTTGGACTGCCGGTATACCTTGCAACAGCGCTTGCATGGAGCCATTGGAAGGTTGGTGCTTTTATGGCCGTTTGGATTATTTTTTACGGCTTTGTGCAGTCAGTTGCACCGCGTATTGTTGCCGGCCTTAGCGGTTCTGAAGCTGATAGCGGTTCTGAAACAGACGGCAGAACGGCTTTGATATGGGTAGTGATATTGCTTGCAGTGACGAGTGTGCTGACAGTACTGGTAGGAGCTGATGTGCCTGCGAGTGTCGGTTTATTACCCGGCCTCTTTGTTTTCGGGGCGGTGTTTGCTGTGAATTCGTCTCTTCACAGTTATCTGGTATTGCACTACGCTGATCGCGAGGCAGCAGTGGTTGATGTTGGATTTTACTACATGGCCAATGCAGCGGGACGTCTGGCAGGTACTGTTTTGTCGGGGTGGCTGTATTTGAATGGCTCGCTGGTATTATGTCTGGCAGGTGCGT
>CAYLZS010000070.1:0-3539 GCA_964388065.1 uncultured Granulosicoccaceae bacterium | reverse complement strand
GTTTTTTACCAAATGCCGATTGTGGCGATTGACCAGGATAAAACCAAATAAAATCGACAGTGTTACTGATACTGTGAGTATCAAAACTGCATTTTCAATCGAAACAGTAAGAGCGCACGCAGTTGGGATTGCGAGTGCAAGAGCCATTATCGGGTTTAAATTAAACAACCCAAATGGTCCGAGTACAGCGCAGAGTAAACCCTGTTTGTAGGGTGACAGTCGCACGATCGTTCCCCCATCGTGAAATATCAAGAGTAGAAAAATAATTTCATTGGTACGTATCGGCTCCACCAGGAACGTCTTTACAGTTTGGAGCGAAAGAAATGGCAATCAGTGACATTACTCTTACTCCTGGGTGAGTGCGGCGCCGCCAAAATGGAAGGATTGGGATTCGGGTCACTTGAGCCTTGGCAGGATTGTCGCTCGTGATACGCAAGGCAGAGTTGTTGGATGGTCCGCACTAGCGCCAGCACCTGATACCTGAGGCGCCGCCGGAGTCGCTGAGGTCAGCGTCTACGTGCTCGAAACGGCTCAGGGTCACGGCATCGCGTTAGCGTTGCTGTCTAAGCTTGCATCACTTGCAGAAGAAGCAGGCTATTGGACCCTGCAATCGCATGTCATCAGTGCGAACATCGCGAGCCTGGCTTTGCACAAGAAAGCGGGCTTTCGAGAGGTTGGCTACCGCGAGCGCTATGGATCGATCGGTGATACCTGGCACAACGTCATTTTGCTCGAGCGCCGAAGCAAGGTGGCGGGAGGGGCAGGCCTGCCAACCAAAAGTTGTGGATGAGCGGTCCCCTCGGTATGGCATCTTTGCTGTGTGAGCGGTTTGAATTTCAATCAAATTGTGATCCATATATGTCCCTCTGGAATCGTCAAGGGAGAATTGTTGCTTGCGAGATCTTTTAACTTTGTCTGTCTCTTTAGAGTCCGGTACCCGCGTCTCTTACTCAGCATCACAAGTCAGGCTGAAGCGATGCATGGCCAATATCAGTTCGTTTGCCGAGTCTTCTCCAACTGTTAACCTAAAAAGACCAATGGGGCTAACGTACCGAGGTATCTCTGCGGTGTTTGCGTATTTACTCCGTATTTTTTCTATCAACTTTCCTTGGGTCGAATAATGTACTTTGTGGTTCCGCTGGTAATTTGATCCGAATTCTCCGCTTTTCACTTTGGCCAGAGAAGATGTTATTGCAGCTGCTTTTGCATTCAGTTCTTCTGGCGAGAGATTTTTGTCTAACAGGGAAGATAGTCTTTCCGGGGTATGCCTGAAATCATGTTCACTCATATCCTTTATAATTTCGGAGCTTTTCATTGACCAGGTAATTCGACTGCTTTTTTTTGTACTTTGTTTAGGCAATACATCCTTTCTTTTGTAGTAGTGTTGTTGATCGGTCAAAAAACTCTCTGAACTCACCCATTCAACATCGGTAACAAAGTCACGAATATGTACATTGGTAACAGAATACGACCCGTTGCTCGATTTCCTGATAACAAGTTTACATCCGTCAATTGATATTGATTGCATGTGGGTGGCAGTGCCACCATCCGGACCAACCTGTGAGCTTCTAACTTCAACAGGAAAGAAATCCTCTATGCTTTCTTGTGCATGTATTGCATTTATATAAAATAAAGAAACTGTTAATGCCGAAGCCTGTAGAGCGAGCTGTTTCATATTGAGTCAATTTGGTTTTCAGAGACAGACTACTATGGACAGACGCTGCAAAAAAGAGGCGTACGTCCTCAGTTTGCCAGAAAATAGTCAGGCTCGCCGGATTAGGCAATGAAATAGCAACAGGACGTTAAAATAGCCGCCAAAACCAGTGAAAACACTAATCTGATGTATTTTCAACGAGACGGAATTCCCATTGTTTCTTTATAAAAAGTCTGTCCCTGTAGTTAGCACGCGCAAAGGTTTCATTGAGTGCTTTTGTGAACTAACCAATGTATTGAGCTGACTGCTCCATTGATCAGGCGTGCGCTGTAGTTTGGCATGGAATATGCCGGGTGGAAATTTCATCTGGAGAAATATCGGAACCTAAAGAATTTAACCAATCCGACTTTCCCACCTGCTATTACCCATCGTACACGTAGAATCTAAAGGAACAGATATGCACAGGCTCTCACAAATACTTGTGTTGATTCTTTTATGCAGTAGCTCATATGCAGCAAATCTCGACGACTATGTCGATGCATTAGATTGGCGTGAAAAATGGGAAAAGGTCATTAGCCGTGTAACGGATAATTACATTAATAAGAACATAGCTAACAGGCTTAGCGGGTTACCGCAGAAAAAACAAAAATTAATCACCAACAAACTCAAAGATGAAATGAGTCAGGCATACAGTTGGCGAGTGGTCGGTACTAACGTTATGCAAGACCTGGTTGATACTTGTGGAACCGATCTTCTGGACAAGTTTGTTGATTTTTATTCGGGAGTTAAATTTTCGCCCGATGAAAGACAGAAGATATCCAGCGCTTATAGGGTATGTGGTAAAACTGCTGTCGAGAGATCGATGTCGGTAATATACAGTGATAGTGACGGTCCTTTTAATCCGAAAAAATCTGAAAAAAGCCTCAATAGAACCATTGGCGATATTGTTATCAACAGGGAAAAGGCTTTCGCTTCATTCAGGGATAAGTACCTCAGTGCCAAGGGACATAAAGCGTTTGCTCAGTCCGATAGTGGCAACTGGAACTGGCGGTCGAACCGCACTTCAAAAGAACATGCAATCCACAGTGCACTGGCCAGTTGTCGTGCCCGTAATTTGGAGTTTGAAAAAACTCAGCCATGTAGAGTAATAAACTTAAACGATAAGTGGTCAGATATTTACCGACAATCGATAGTGTCGGAACAAAGCGGTGAATCTGCCATTATGTCAAACAAGGCGCTGAATGCTTACCGGCAAAAATATCTGGATGTAACAAGAGATAAAGCGTTCGCTCAATCGGACAATGGTGCCTGGTCATGGAGATCAAGCAAAACATCCGAAAGCGACGCTGTTAAAAAAGCACTGGCCGCCTGCCGGAAAAACAATAAAAACCATGATGAAGTATTTCCGTGTCGGATAATAAATGTGAACAACAGTTGGCGTGGAAGTTAGTTCTGCAGCATAGATAAGCTATTTGCGAGTAAACGCAATAGAGAATTGGTTCCTGTTTTGTTTTCTCGAATCTGTCTACCGGTTCAGTCGATCAACTCCAATTAGGTAGTATTATAAGGACAGGCACTGTAAAAAAAAGCACAACGACTTCAGTTCGCCAGAAAATAGTTAAGTCTTGCCTGATAGATAAAGAATTATCACTGGGAAGTTAAAATGGCAGCGGAAAATTTGGTGAAATTACTGATCTGAGGTAGAAAAACCTATCTGGGGTCAAGTCTTGCAAATGCAACATGGGCGAATGAGTTGCCGCTGATGTTGTATTTGCAAGACTTGACCCCGAGTTTCGCTCTTCTTCCAATGTTCCAAGAAAAGCCTCGTAATATGCCTCTCCGTGGAATATCCATCTTCTACCACGCCCTCTTTTCATGACATGAT
>CAYLZS010000069.1:0-5060 GCA_964388065.1 uncultured Granulosicoccaceae bacterium | reverse complement strand
AGTAATAGATGCACCAGTAGAACTGCAACCAGACACTTTTCAGTTGCCGCATGGAGAGTCGTTCGATTCATCACAAGGGCAAATACTAGACTCAGGCTTTAGCAGTCTTAACAATGGCAGCTTAACAAATAACAACACCTTACTAGTAGAGCTAGAAGTTCCACCTACACAAGGAACTGTTGAACTACAAGATGACGGCACATTTGTCTATATGCACAACGGCTCAGACGTATTGTTCGATGAGTTCAGTTATCGCGTAACGAATGAAGACGGTGTATTCACTATCGCCACTGTGAGTATCACCGTCGAGCCACCGATTGCGTCGGCCATCGAGCCACCTATCGATCCGGTGCCCGAAGTAATTATAGATCCTCTGGATAACACAGTCCTAAACTTCCAGCCAACCGTCGCAGCAACGGATAGTCCGTCAAACGAAGAAGCCACAGAAATAGAAGTCGTACAGACGACTGAAGAAACCGCTCGAAGTGAGCAGACAATGCGGGAAACAACACTATTTTCACCAGAAAATAGTGCTAGTGACACCGATAGCACTACCAACTTGAGTCAAGTTGCAACACAAGAATTGCCAGAACTAGACGCGTTTCAACGACAAATCGTAGCTCTTGAATCAATAGAAGTTACGCAGCATCGCGAAACGCAATTGATAACAAACCATAACGAACTACAAGTATTAAGCAGAGCAAAATACGATTTAAATTTGGATGTATATACTCCATCTGCAAAAGCATCAGCAACAAACCCGAACTTTCTTAAAGGGCTGGCACAGATAGAAAATGAATTTGCAGAAGCAGAAGAACGCAGTGGCGCTCGCTATCAAATACTGGAAGACACGGTACTCGGTGCATCATTCAGTGTCACAGTGGGCGTACTCGCCTGGACACTTCGTGGGGGAGCTATGTTAGCAAGCATTATGACATTTACACCTCTATGGAAATTTATAGAGGTGGGTCAGGTCACGCGTATGGTTGCTGGAACAGGACGAGACGCAGACGACCAAGAACCAGACGACGAAGATGCTCAGGTAGAATCGCTGTTTGATAAATAAGAGTGATAAAGCCGCGAAAACAGCAAACTACTCTTGTGCGACGTACTGACATTTTGGTGATAGCAAACGGTTGATCGATTTATCTCAACCCACAATGCTTAATTTGCATCTTCGATAAACATCCATTGCCACCTATCTTAAAAGCACTTATCGGTAAAATGAGCTGGCTGAGTGCCTGTCCCGCAAGGCTTTAGAAAAATATATAGTCACCCTATATGACACAAAAATTGTGCTAGTAGAATTAAACGTCTTCACCGTCGGTGGTTTCATGCTTTTGAAACAAGGGCATTACACCAGTTATTAATCGAGCGCCCTTACCAAAGGTTAAATAGCTCCAAAACCATTGTGTTGCAACAATCATTGGTGCGCGTACACCGATAAGAAAGTAAATATGGGCAACTCCCCATAACCACCACGCAAACCGTCCTGCAAATTGTATCTTGCCAAAGTCGACCACAGCAGAATTTCGTCCAATGGTGGCGAGGTTTCCTTTGTGGCTATATTTAAATGCTTTAGGTGCGTTGCCTGTACCAAGCTTCGCATGAAGTGATTTGGCAACATGCTTGCCCGCTTGTTTTGCCGCAGGAGCAATTCCCGGTACGCTACCTTCTTTCCACGGAACGTTTGCAGCATCTCCTATGACGTACACGTCAGGTTGACCTGCAACTGATAGGTCATCACCCACTGGAATTCGGCCGGAAGGATCGGTTTCAATATTTAGCCATTTTGCTACATCAGGTACCTGAACACCGGCTGCCCATATTTTGGTAGATGCGGGTATTTTTTTACCATCGATTATCACGCCTTCGTGGCCGTCGATTGTCACCCGTTGATTCAAGATAACTTCAACGCCTAGTTTTTCAAGCGCCTCTTTGGCGTAGGCTGACTGTTTCTCGGGAAAGGCTTTTAGGAGTCTATCCATGCCTTCCACAAGTATGATGCGTGCGGAGCCTGGATCGATAGAACGGAATTCTTTCGTTAAGGCATGGTTGGCAAGTTCTGCAATTGCTCCTGCTACCTCTACACCAGTGGGGCCGCCCCCAACAATAAAAAACGTCAGGTGTCGGCTTTGTGCGTCTGCCGTTGAGGCTGTTTCGGCGCACTCGAAGGCCAATAACACGCGCTTACGTATTTCTGTGGCGTCAATAATTCTTTTTAGACCTGGTGCAAAAGATTCCAGTTGATCTTCGCCGAAATAGCTATGTCGCGCTCCGGTCGCCACAACTAGGTGATCATATTCATACTCTTTGTTTTCGGTGATGACCTTCTTTTCAGGCAGCTGAATATCTACCACATTGCCAAGAACAACACGTGCATTGAGTTGCTTTGCCAGAATACTACGAATGGGCCAGGCAATATCGGTTGCGGCTAGCCCTGCTGTCGCGACTTGATAAAGCAACGGCTGGAACAAGTGATGATTACGCTTGTCGATTAAGGTGATTTCTGCATCGGCAGTTTTTAGTCCTTGTACCGTTGCCAAGCCTCCAAAGCCTCCACCGATGACAACAATTTTTTTCTTTGTGTCCATGATCACGTGCACCGTTTTCTAATAGGCAGTAGTACACCATAGGGTACGCTAAATTATCCACCGTTTTTTTTCGTGTTTATCTAGTTATTGTTAAAGCGTATTGGACAGTTTGTGTACATAGAGCATCAGCAGGTTATAGTTAGGTGCTACTGTGGAGTATGGTTTAGACAGTGTACAAATTACGTGCACTACAATAGATACAAGCAGCCGTTTCTTTAGGTTAGGGCGGGACCGAGGTTATTTTGAACTGATTGAATATATCAAAATGGGAATTATCCCGGGTGTGCTTGGTTTTTTTTATAAGCAAACCAAAGCACCGATAATGCGGGCATGGTTCTGGTTAATAGCTATTTTACTAATTGACAATATTTTAGGGGTTCACGAAGCCACAGGAGAGTTTATTGTTAATCTGCTCAGCCCTTTCAATACCGGCCAGCTAATTTCCAATAGCCAGATTCAAGCGCTAGGGGAGCTTGCAGTATTCGGATTAATTGTTGGATTTTTCTTCTTGGCGATTATTTACCACTATCGCTCAAGCGCTGTTTTTTACAAACGCTTTTCCTTAATTTTTGGCTGTACATTTTTTGCAACAGGAATACTGGCAACAAGCGTAGAGGCTTTAGCCTTTAATAAACTCGAAGAATTTATTGAGATAGGAGGTACTACGGCGCTTCTAGTCGTTTGTATTATTTTCTATAATAAGTCGTTCTCGGCAAAGTTAACGATGCAGCCAGAGCGGTAACACTATTAAATAGTGTGTCTTTAACGTCGCTTTAGGTTTGCCCTTAATCCAGCAACATCATGCGGATGGACCACTGATTACCGGATACGTTCAGCTGACATCTATACAGTCCATAATAATGTGTACGGACGGTCGATTTTCTTTGAATGTCGTCGGCCCTAGATGAATCAAAGGAAATTATTATGCACAGGCCAACTATTCGTGTCGCCATAGTCGCAGCTTTTTTAAGCTGTACGTCAGTGGCAATTGTGAGCACCCCTGCAGTTGCAGATAGTGGGGGCATTAGCCAATTACTGGGTGGAGCATCAGACCAAGCGCTTGATAAGTTGTCACAGCCTGGAGCATTTTATTCCGATAAAGCCGTGCGCATATTGCTTCCTGGTCCATTAAAAAAGGCTAGCAAGCTTTTGAAGTTAACTGGCAAGTCAGGCCTTACCAAAGACCTTACCAAAAGCATGAACGAAGTGGCTAGTCTGGCGGCCAAAGAAGCCAAGCCTATATTCCGTAGAGCCATTGACGACATAAACTTAAAAGACGGTATAGGCATCGCTAAAGAGGGTGATGGCGCTACCCAATATTTGCGTGATAGCAGCGGTGATGCCCTGCGCGATAAAATCCGCCCGTTAGTGTCTAAGTCCATGGGAGATACTGGAACATTTGATCAGTTGGATAAATTAAACAGCATTAAGGGCATTAGCAAATTGGGTGTCAGTAGTGACGATGTGACTGACCACATCACCAGGAAAACCATGGATGGTATTTTTAAGTATATAGCAGCTGAAGAGAGCAAGGTTCGCAAAAACCCACTCAAAGCACTGGGCGGGCTGAAAGGAATTCTCAAATAATGATAGATGCTTCAATGCATCCGTTACTTGTTGATCCAGTTGGGAGCGGGCGCTGTTAAAACTTGATAATCGCTTTTGAATTTAGGGAGATATTTTGGGTGTGTTGTACCAACTTGTTCCTTTGAGCCGATCTTTGAGTCGATCTTCAAAGTTCGAACATAGCCAACCCCACAACCCCAACCCCAACGTTCAAGTGTTACTGCTTTTTTAGGGGTTGGCGGGTACACTGCACGCTTTTTCAGGCAATTTCGTTTTAGTAAATAGCAGATATTTTTAAATATCCACGAGACCACATGTTTTGTGCGATATCGCGGCAGCCTGCTTGTGATGTTGTACATGCGTATACCGGAGCAACGTGACCGTCAATAACGCGCGAACGTGACCGATGATTCCGGAGCAACGTGACCGGTCATTCTGCACGAAGGTGACCGATTTTTAGGCTTAGCGCGGAATGGGCGGTCACCATCCCGGAACAGCCGGTCACGTTGCGCGTAATTCAATCTAACTCACTGGAATTCCTAACCATTAATCCGGTTAGTCTGCTTTCACTTTATCTAAAGGAAAGCAGCATGCCGGCCATCAGGATTCCACTAGTACATACTGTTTTTAATGTCGTCTGAGATAGTTTCATCAATGCGTTCAATTTCATCTTTCGCCAACTTCCGATGATGCATCATAAGGTCTGCAAGGGTAGGTACGTCTTCAGGGGAGGGTTGAGCCTTTGGGTCCCACAATTTTGAGCGCAAAATAGCTTTTGCGCAATGGCCATAGGCTTCTTCAACGTTAATGATCAGCACTAGTTGTGGGAGCTTATTGCGTATTACAAAAGGTTCTAGTATTTCCGGGTCGTGAGTAATTTGCGCAGTACCGTTAACACGT
>CAYLZS010000068.1:0-5193 GCA_964388065.1 uncultured Granulosicoccaceae bacterium | reverse complement strand
AAAACACAAGCAACAGAGGCGATACTCCCAGCGAATTTCCATTTCTAAGCAGTGCACGAGCTTTCGAAGGTTTATATTCGGGAATTTTGGCAAAACACAGACAGAATGAACAGTTCTTTTCAGGACTGGAGCTAATGGCTTATTCCTGCTCTGGAATTGTAAAGCGGTTACAGAATGAGCTTGGAGACGACGTCACTCCGGTTTTTAAAATGCCCAGCGTTTATCACATCGAGTTGTTTCCTATCCTTTTCCCACTGGACAAGCTGGTTGTTGTAGTGCGAGATGGAAGAGATATCATTCAATCCAGCATAGATACCTGGCGTGGCAGTGGCAGAAGGTTGTTCTTAAGAAGCGGCGACGGCTTTGCTAAAGAATGGGCTTTGAGTATCGACATACTCTCGTCAATTCAGGAATATGCAGAATCTAATCCCGATTTTTCACTTCATGTTCTGAAATACGAAGACTTTGTCTATAATCCTTCAAAATCTATCAATGATCTCTTTGACTACCTTGGTTTGGAAATTAACAATGAAGATATGGAACGGGTTCTAAACATGCCGTTGAGAGGTTCCAGCCAATACAAAAACGATGGACAACCTACCTGGGAGCCAATAAAGCAGCCAGATGCATTTTCACCTGTAGGTCGCTGGAAAAATTGGTCGATTAAAGAGAAGACAAATTTCAACAAAATTGCTGGCAAACAGCTTATAAAAATGGGTTACGAAGAAACGTCTAACTGGTGCAATGTGTAGCACGGAGAATGTCTCGCCGAGTGTGTGTCAACACCAACTTAAAACTGGTCGCGATAGGAATGCCGGTTACCCGGCCACCCCTCGCACAGATCGCAGCGTGCGCTATTGACGCACTGGGCTCGAACTTGCCCCTCCGAACGTCAGTGTTCATGTGGTTCCGCCAGTGCAAATTTATACAGTCTGATTAAAACTGCAAAAGCCAACCACTGTGAGCCGTATCAGTATCTCAGTTGGATGCTTAACCGATAGCCCGAAACGCCAACTGAGAAAATAGTGGACCTAATGCCCTGGAATATGCCGGATCTGTCAAATGGGTAGTTGGTACGACGCTTCCCTGCTTCTAGCACCTGTATACCCCAACAACACAAAATAATTATTGATCGCCTTCATGGTGTATTTCGAATCAAAAATAACTTCATTCAATCACTATCTTTCGCGGAACTATGAACGAATCCGGTTCCAGCGATTGCGTATGGCAATAAAAAAACTACTTAAAATAGTATTTCTTGTAATAAAATTTCTCGCTAGTTTTAAAACAGTGCGTTTAGCTTTATCCAACATAGGGGGATTGTTAATTACAGCCTCTAACTTTTCACTTGGAAGGCCATGTCGAAACTCATCTGTAGTCAACAATCCCGTTTTTCCTTTCTCTGAAAACACTATTTGTATATCTGATACAACCGGAACAAATTTCTCTACAAGATGCAACAATGACTGCCTTTGGTCGATATTACCGAGAATCCCATTGGACTCATTCTCAGTTCGAGCTTTTATTCTCTCCATCAATATGTGATCTGGCGTATAGCAAAGATAAAGTTTTAACTTCTCAGGCCTATTAAGCAGCAAGCTAATTAATTTCTCTTCGCGTAAAACACGCATTTCCTCAACCGAATAGCGATCAGAATCCACATGAGTATTGAAATGCACGATACATACAGGCTTTGTGCTTAAACTAATATCATCATCTGCCCGCTCAAAATACTTTATATCAACATCCTTATTCGGATCCAAACCTCTGGACCGAATTCCAGGCAGCAGATGCTTTTCAGTAAAAGTGGATTTTCCCGAACCACTTAATCCAGCGACGATTATTATTTCTGTCTTTGTATTCACTGCCATTCTAAATCGCCAACCTATCTAATGCGATGTTATATAATTTTATATCTTCTTGATTGCATTGCTCGATTACGTTAATGCTATCAGCAGAAACTTCATACTCTGATTTTGCATTTTGGTTAACGTTTTCATTATGAACGTATGGACATTCGATCCCCATTTGGTTTTTTAGTGCCGAAAGACTTTCATTATAATATTCTGTGATACCGACAAACTGGTATTCTTTTAGGTCCTGTGTCTGTAAACAATGAGCTTGAACATTTTTATTGTCAGGATGATTAGCGAACTCTTCTAAGGAGAAGCCCAATTGATTTACGATGAGCGCATCCGGGTGTTTTCTGTCGATTTTCCTATTTAGATAAAAATAGTTTGACAAAACCCGCTGTACCGTGTCTCGCATAAAAGTTATGTATTGACTATTCGAACGAAGAAAATCGTACTTTTCCGGGTAGAAGTGCCCGTGAATAATATCGAAATCTTTAGAAATCTTTTGAGCTCTTTTTTTAGCAAAAACTGCGCTTGCCTTCCTTTTTTTAATTGAGCTAGGCCAGGATGAGCCCATCTCATCACCATAGTCCAGTAGCAATCTGTTTTTGTATTGCTGAACTAAACCTTTCCGAAATGAGGAGCCTGCACATTTTCGAAGGTGGACGGAAATTATCATGTGAGTTTTCAGCCTTACAGTTAAGTTACTACCTGGAATTGAAAAGAGTCTATTCAGAAAAAATTCGTGGATGATAAAGTGGTTATATGCTGCATCTAGAAAGCTAAATGAAATAGTTCGCTTTTTCTGTTCCACCGATCACTATTTCCACAGACACATAGTGTAGTGCAACGATCAAACGCTATGAATGATTGGTTTGTGCGGCCCACTTTCTCAAGAATCGCTTCAACGGATTTCGTCCAGACAAATGGAACGGCAGCGCTGCCCACCCAGGTGTGGTTGCTTCGACCTGGAAGGAGACTTACTGTTCCAGATTTCATACCGGTCCGCTCTAGTGAGTACAAGCTTAACTTTCCTGCTGCGGAAATAAGTGATGGAAAGCCCCTTTCGAACAATTGCAATTTGACCGAGAGGGGTGTTTATTGTTAAATCCTGAGAATACCAGCAGACGACAACAGTGTGCCAAGCTTCCGCTATAGACTCCACCATCTGGCCCTATTTGTACCAGCTGAATAAACCGACTACCGAGGAATCCTATCCTGTGACTGCTCCCATTGTCGCGCCGCGTTACACGTCACCATGTATCCCCGCAAGACCGGAGGGGTCTGCCGCAAGCTGCTCGGGGAGGAATATTATTCCGGTTTTGGATTCTGCGTCTCGTTCGTCACGGACCGCGCGCGCTGTGCTGTTCTGCGTACTCTACACAGCGGTCACGCTGTCGGTGGCCACACCTGCGTCCGCGCCGGCACCCGCTGGCCTGGAGCTGGTGTGGAGCGACGACTTCGACGGCACCACCATCGATCCGACCAAGTGGGATGTCTTCACCGGCAATTACGGCACGCCCAAGCGTGTGCAGATCTACTCCGACGCCCCGGAGAACGTACGAGTCGAGAACGGCGCACTGATTCTTAAAGCCACCCTCGAAGACGGCCAGTGGTACTCGGGCATGGTCAGCACCAACGACGTGCAAGAGCCCAACAACTCTCGATTTGCGAGGGGCAACCTGGGCTGGACCTTCGGTCGCTTCGAGATCCGTGCCAGAGTCCCTCATGCGACCGGCATGTGGCCAGCGCTGTGGATGCGCCCTATTGACTTCACCTACGGCGTCAACGATAAGGGCAAAGGATGGCCACTCAACGGCGAGATCGACATTCTCGAATACATAGGGCCCGACCATAACCCCCAGTGGCCGAATGCACCCATAAACGAGCTGGTCGCCAACGCTCACTGGCAACAAGACGGCAAGCGCAAACAGCGAAAGGGCACCTTCGATCTGGGTGGCCCCAAAGCGGCCGCAGCCTTCGTGTCCGAATGGCACACCTATGCATTCGAGTGGACCCCGCACCGCCTGGAGTACTTCATCGACGGTCAGTCTTACCACGTCATCGAGAACTGGACCAGCGACACCGGCGGCATCGGACCGTTCGACCAGAACTTCGATATCATCATGAACTTGCAGGTCGGCGGTTGGCCCGGTGACCCGGTGCCGTCATCGGCGGGATCACAGATGGAGATCGACTGGGTCCGGGTCTACCAGGATAACGGCTGACGCTCGAGCCGATGCCTGGCCGCGGCCAGACGTCGGGTTCTTTACTAAATCTCAACTGACTCACAGGTTCGGTTCAATCACCAGCGGTCCACTAATCGCAAATCTACTGCGGCAGCGAAGGCGAGCGAACCATGAGCGTGAAGTATTTCTTTCCCGACCCGCTTGGTCCTCGTCGCCTCGGTGTGCGGCACTGAGAGCAGCGCCACGGCTGGCACTCCCGCCGGTGATGCGATGGCCGACGCCTCGGCTGCAGTTGAAGAGCAAGGATATGTCTGATGATGAACGTTTTGAGTATCGCCAGAAACCCAGCATAAGAAAGCGATCAGCTATACGTTGAATCAATGGCCGAAACCGATACGTAACTGCGAACATAGCTCATTGAGAATGTCGAACATACTTGCAGAGAATGTGATCAGGCCACGACAGTTAACTATTCGATCTCTTATTTCATGTATCATCACGGTGAGAAGCGCAGAGCTATCGCGCACGTGCTGGTCTCAATTGCCCCTTTGCGTTAGTTTTTGGTCGGGCATGCAGTAGGTAAACTTTATGTAGGGAATGTCGATTGCGTCACAGCTGTGCTAGTGTCTTTCGCGGTTATAGGTTCAGCATACACAGGTGAAACTAATACTAAGGGAATAGACTGATGAAATTTTTGTGGAAAAAGCATGTCGTCAGTAGTTTCGTTACAGTTCTGGCGCTATTCGCAGCCTCTTTTATGGGAATGGCCCCTGTCGGGGCGGCCGACCATGGAGAACTGGTCGTGGAGTCTCCGCGACGCAATCTGCCGATCGTCCTTGACGGAGATGTCCGTGCTCATGCACAAATAGGTGACCGGATCTTTGTGGGCGGTGAATTCCAGCAGGTGCAACGGCCTGATGGCAGCACGATCACCCAACCGAACATCTTTGCGTACAACATCAATACCGGCCTTCTGGATGAAAGTTTCCTGCCAGCGGTTGACGGTGGCATATACGCGCTGGAAGTCAATCCACGTGGCGATGCGCTCTACGTAGGCGGCCGCTTTGGAACGTGGGACGATTCTTTCGTCGGTCGAGTAGCCAAACTCGACGCGTTTGGTAATCTCGACATCAGTTTTCAAGCTACAGCCA